>JBBQCO010000009.1:0-50173 GCA_038318785.1 Desulfobulbales bacterium
AGGGCTCGAAAGTCCAAGAAACAAGGGATGAGCACTGACGCCAAGCAGCGGTAAACGATAGACAGACGAAAAAAAACTGCTGATCCAGCTTCCGGGAAGCTGCGAGCATGTATTTCAGGGATACTTTTCAACACCTTTTTGTAATGTTATTTGTGAAACTGACTACTAGTTATTCCATGACATATACAGAGGACTAGACCAAGATTGGCCGGAAACCGCCTCATTGCAAAGTTCCTCAAGTTGGCTGACTCCCCTCTCCAGGGGGGTGTTATCTTCGGGTAGTGATCGCTGCACATTCTCTTCAGGTAAGTTGGGGATTTGCATCCTAAACTGTTCTGCCTGATCCTCTATCTGGTCAATCGCCATATGAATGACAACAGGAATATATCCTTCGGCTCGGGGGGTTTCCTGTCTCAATTCCGTTAGAAAACGAGATCGATGTATCAGAAATTCTCCAATGAAATAGAGGCAATGGCTTTCAATTGCTTTGCTAAACCCGAGGTCCATGGGCTGTGAGGCAACGATCAGGGCATATTGTCGCATCATTGGCCGGTTTCTGGTGCGAATAACGGTTACAATGATTTGATAGAGCAACCGCAAGTATGAGTGCACCACTTTCCTGTCCACACCGTTCAATACCAATGTAACGTTAAGAGGAGCGACATGTTGACCGGTATCCAGCAGTTGTTCCATAATCTCTTCGATAGCCTGGTCTCGATTCTTCTCCAGAATGTCCCCAAGCTTTTGATGAAGAACCAATAATGGACGATGGTGCACCTTGTGAAGCATAGACTCATTCCAAGTCTGCCAAAGTTCAAAGTTCCTCTGCATGTTCTCGATCAGAAAGACCAGTCGCCGAGTAATTGTTTTACGGGGACTAGGTTCCCAGTCCAGGATTTTGCGGGTTTTGGAACTATCTGCAACAAGCTGCTTGTCAACATAATCCAACATCCATAGCTGTTCAAAGGCTTCCTTGCCCTGAAATCGACGGTGTAAGCGGCGAATAAGGATCATAGGGATAAGCAAACGGCGATTGACCAAGAGGGGTTTGTGAGATTTGTGGTAATAATGCTCTGTGGCAATCTGAAATAGCTGCAGATGTGAAGTTGCGCCATCTGGGCCAGCGTTAAGTATGATATACTGATCTAATTGGTCGCTTTTATCGATTATCTTCAGGAAAAAATGCACTAAATCATGAATATGAATATAAGGAATGGCAGATTGACCAAGTCCAGCAATGATCCTCGACTCCAGTCGCTTACCTGAGAGCCAGTTATTAAGTAGGGTATAAAGGGGCGGATACTCGCACCAGTCGCTGAACACAGCCGCCATCCTAGCAATGGCGCATGGAAACAATCGCGAATATTCTCGGACCAACTCTTCCCCCGCTCTCTTGCTCCGAGCATATGGCATATCGGCATCAGGCAGGCTCTCCTCGCTGACAGTTGCATCAAATGAACAGGCCGCTTGAGAACTGGCGAAGATGAACCGTTTGACATTCAGGTGCTTTGCCAACTCGAGCATGTTTTTTGTACCTTCAACATTTGTTCTGTTATAATTTGGGTGCTCGCTGTTGGAGAAATCATAATATCCAGCTAAATGAACAATATAATCAATGCCACCATGATCTTCTACCCGCTGAATAAGATCGTTGAGATTGGACCAATCAGCGATATCAACTTGAGTCCACCGTAGATTACCGTTGGGTTGTACCCCTGCTTCCTCCATGGAACGCCTACCAATACAAAAAAGCCGAAAATTGTCGCAGGCTGCTTTGATAAAATTACGCCCAACAAAACCAGAGGCTCCTGTCAAAATCAGTCCAGGCAACCGATAATCCATATGCAACCTCCTTCTCGATCGGACCCAATGCAGAAAATTATATGGTAAAAATCATCAATAGTAATTTTTATCGTGTAAATTTAATAACTTTTCATTAAACAATGATCCGCCTCTCACCCAATCCAGCGCTGCTTATAGGCTGGATTAGGTGGACGTTCTATACTTTTTTTGAAGGTATACCTCAACACTCCTTTTGTTAGAGGAATCAGTTGGTTGGAATTTTGATGATTTTTTTTGGATCGCAGAGGTGTTCAATATCCGGCGATAACCCACCGCAACTCCCGCAGGTATATTCCATGGTGTCCAGTTTCTCGTCGCAAACTTGATCTGTGGAAGTGGAACAGAATTTTCCACCCAGCTCCTCGTTGGCTGGATTGCAGAGTTCGTTGACACTCTCAGCGGTCGATCCGCAGTTCATGCATGTGTAGCTCATGGTAATCCTCCTCTTGCCTGGCTTCTCACGCCAGTTAATACCCACCTGGGACCAGATTTTCTCAATGGGCCATGGTCTCATAAATGGTGAACAGGTAGCCTGACGAAAACCTAAGCAGATTAGATCCCCTTGTCAATTATTGGTTCACCTAACAAATGATACCTGCTTTCATACAAGCCTTACAAGTAACCTACATGTGGTCAAGACGAAGCAAAGGGGACTCAGCCTCATGGTCATTTTGCTCTGTTCTCAACAGGCTTTTACGGAGGCACTATATGCAGCAGCCAACGTCCACGGCACTAACTGGGGACAGGCGCAGACAGAAAAAAGTACTCCTTAAAAATTATTATGTGTTGAATAGTGGGGAGTAAACATTAAATTCCACATATTGGTTTCAGTCGATGGCACGATAAAAACAATACAATAAAAGGGGGTAATTATGAAAAATCTTTTCGAAACAGCCGCAATACCCGCATTTATCGCTGTAATGATAATGATGTATTTTGTTGTCGGCGTTGGCGTCAACACCAGTCAGGCACAGTCCGTTATGGACGAATGGAGCGGAGTGAAAATTCCCCCCCCCACCAGAGTTGAAGCAGGTCAATATCAAACCGGAGATAACTGCTCTGCTATTGCTGGATTTCAATTCACAGACATGCAATATGAAAAACCGACCACGCTGTATCGAATCAATTCCGGCGGTAAAGAAACTCCTTGTTGATGCGCGGTCAAAGGGTGTGTCTATTATTTATAGCCTCTCCCCTGGAGCCGAGGTTAAAGACATTGCGGCGGAACTTGCTCCGATGAGTGGAGAGCCAGTGGTTACTTCCGGCCCCGACAAGTTTCTTGGCACCGACCTTGAAAAGATATTGAAGGAAAAGAAGATAGAGACAGTTATTGTGACTGGCACAGCTGCGCATGGTGCTGTTCTTTATACAGCAAGTGGCGCTGCTTTTAGGGGGATGAATGTGATAGTTCCCGTTGATGGGTTATCAGCAGAGTCACTTTTCCCAGAGCTTTATACCGTCTGGAATCTTGCCAATGCACCCAGAGTGTCGACAAAGACTGTTATTACCAAGATGGGACTGATAACGTTCTGAATCAAGCACAAGCTGTGACAAACACAGACAGAAAATCAATGACATCATCCCCGTCGTCACCCGCCCGGCAGTCGGCATAAGCTGGGTTGGGCGGATGGTGGGTGAAAATTTCGAGACCGATTTAGGCAAAGAATTTGTTTAGGAAAAAAGCGAGGAAAGCATACCGCGAGCAGTTGGGTGAGGGTTGGGTCGTTGGGGAATCGAAGCCATGAATTCACCTCAACCCATTGAAAACATTTAAGATTCGACTTGGATTTCCGCTAGCTGATAGTAGGAGTGCATCTTGATCCCCTTGAACCCCTCGTCGTGGACCGCCTGGAGATGCTCGAGCAGGAGGGAATCTTTGGGATGAAGCGAGGGAAAGGGCACAATCCGCTCCAGGGCCGGGATGGCAATCTTGGTGATGGGATCGGGGAAGACATGGGTGTGGATGTCGATGCAACCGGCCATAGAAGCTCCTGCGTACTATGTCTTCGACCCTTTTCTGCCCGGCAAGCGACTTTCATGCACGCAGGCCACCCAAACCGGCAAGACCAACCAATTGATTGCGGATCCCGGCTTAACCACCGACCGCGAAAAGTATTGGGATATCTTTCGCCGCATGAGGTATTCTTCGCGACGAAACTGAGCGTTAGCAAGCCCCCACTAGCTGTTGCTCTTCAGGGTTGAATTCGCCGGTGAATTAATTCCAAAGCTTCTCATTTACCGTTGACAGGGTTTTATTCATTCACATTATAGTCAAAGAAAATAACAGAACAGCTACTTGTTTATCTGAACAACAAAGGAACAGAGAGGTTACTCATGGGGATCAAAGAAGAATTTGACTACTTGGTCAAAAAAATAAAAATGGAACGAGATGAACTCAAGCTGAAGGCGCATCTTGCTTCAATGGATGCCAGGAAAGAGCTTGAAGGTGCAGAAAAAAAATGGGATCTTTTGAAAGAAAAAGCCTCAGAAATAGCAGATGATACCATAGAGACCTCAGAGGAGTATATCGTCAAAGCCAAGATCGTGGGCGAAGAACTGAAGGATACATACAACCGCATTGCCAAACGGTTGTCAGAGTAAGGAAGGCTCTCTTTGGGGGGTTGAGCCATTTGATTGTCCCTTATCGCCTTAAATGGAGCTGGCCAAGGTACAAACTCCATACCCACTGCCCCCCCAATATATAATACCTTTTCAAGGCTGCAGGGATGACAATCTCATCGAATAAACCGATCATAGACGGCGATAGAGTTTTCAAAGCCACCAATGTCAAAAAAATCCACCCGGTTTACCTCGGACTTGCCGAAAGCCTCTCCGGTGTCGATTTGCTGAGATTTATCAAAATCTACAACGACAGGCTCTGCGCTTCTAATTTGTTGAGTACTGACGGGAAAAAAGAACCCCTCGTTGAGACCAGCAGAAAAGACCTTGTTGGGGTAGAATTACTCATTGACCCCGCATTTAAAACCGTCCAATTTTTCTCCATAGTCTCGTACAAGAAAGGGTCCGGCAGAAAGATGGTGGCTGCCGTTGTCAAGGCTACACCGGAAGATTGGTTACTTGCGGTGGCCATGGATTGGAGTGGTGGATTCTGGGCACAAATGAGGGCAGAATACCCGCGGATTATGGTTTTTTAGGGTTTCGAGAGAGGGGTGAGGGGGCGCCAAAACTTTCGCCTTCCCGTAAACAAAGGAAACGTACCCCCCCTCAGCTTGGCCGAGGGGGGGTACGTTTCCTTTGTAGGAAGATCAGAAAGAAGATATAATGTTAGGCTGTTGGCCGGAGGGGACACTCTTTTTTGATTGTTCGTCCACGCGATCCCCTTGATTTTTGCCTGCCTTGCTCCACGTTCAGTATTGAGGCGACCGTATACTTGCAACAGATAAGCCGCCGGAAATGTCCAAGGCGGGACGAGGTAAAAATTTTGCGTGTCCAATCTGAACAGAGCCCGCTGGTGGTTCATACCGATGGGAGTCGGGCCTGGGGTGGGCAAGAGATTCGTACCCTGACCGAACTCCGGGAGATGCGCCGAATGGGGTTCCGTGTTGCCCTGATCGTGCCCGCCGATTCCGAATTGGCGAGACGGGGCAAAGCCGAGGATTTTCCCGTTCACGCCATTTCCTCCTTCGCCAAATTCAGCCTCAGGTCCTGGCTGGAACTGTTCCGTATCATAAACGCGATCAAACCGACGGTGCTCAACACCCACTCCTCCGAGGACTCCTGGATGGCCGGCGCCGTTGCCCGCTTCTGCCGGGTGCCGCTGGTCATCCGCACCCGCCACGTCCTGGCGCCGATCTCTTCCGCCCTCAGTTACAACCTTTTTCCCCAGGTAATCTTCACTTGTGGCGCAACAATTGCTGAACGCATAGTGTCGCAAGGCGTACGGTCAGATAAAATCGTTGTGCTACCAACGGGAAATGATGAAAATCGTTTTCGCTTTTCTTTGGAAAACAGAGAAAAGGTACGCTCGATGTACGGTATCGGGGAGAAAGATATACTCGTCGGCAACATCGGCTTTCTCCGGCGCCTCAAAGGGCACCCATACATTCTTAAAACAGCAGCAGCCATGCCGGAAAACTACCGATTCATGTTTGTCGGCGATGGAGAGGAACGCCCATCCCTTCAAGCAATGGCTCATGAATTGGGAATTGCAAACCGGGTCATTTTCACCGGTCATCAAGAACGCCCGGAAGATTTCTTAAGCGCTTTGGATATTTGTTTTTTTTCATCTCATATAGAAGAAGGCGTTTCCCAGGCCCTTGTCCAGAGCCTACTCAACGGCCTGCCTGTGCTGGCCTGCCGAATCCCTTCGACCATGGAACCGCTCAGCCTGATCGAGGATTACCGAGTAGTCGATTATGACGATGTTCCCGCCGCCTGCCAAGGTTTAGCCGAATTAGTCAGCCTGCCGCGTCGAGACCCGCAACGAATGACGCGGCAACACCAGGTCATCGCCCACCGCTACGGCATCCAACGCATGGTCAAAATTCTGGTGGAAACCTATGGCCAGCATGGGGTCCGCTGTTTGTCCTGAAAGAGAAAACCCATGAGAAGAAACTACCAGCAAGCAACGACACCTCAAGTTTCTCAAAAAAACGAGCATCCGGAACGACGATCACCTGCGTCCGACCGGCGGAATGCCTCAGACCGTCGGTCAAACGAAGAAAGACGGTCGGACAATCGCCTGGCTCCGGTCAAACAGCCTAAGTCGATGAAAGCCTGGATACGCTCCCTCACCAATTCACGTTTAGGCGTGGATCGACGAAAAAAAGCTGATCGACGTTCCATTGAAGATCGACGCCTGCAACGGTTAGAATCACTCCTGACTAAAGAAGAGCTTGCCGATCTTCTCGGTGATTAACGGTTTTGTTCGCCGTCGCAACTTCAAGACCTGCCGCTCAATCTTCCAAGCCGCCATCAGGCTGTCCCATCAGGCACGGACTCCTTCTGCATTTTTAACGTTCTCTGCAGGGGTTGGGCACTCTAAGGAGCGTGCATATTCATGCATGCCTTTCTTTCGATCAAGCCCCTTCGCTTTGTTGCAGAACGGGCAAGAACCGTTCCATATATTCAGAACTCATAACCCCAAGGCGGACCGCTGTTTTGGCCGGCATGGCAGCAAAATCGCCGGTTGCCTTTGCACAGAGGGTATCTCCGTCAGTGTAAATTGCACCGGTCACGATGATCTGGCGCTCGGATCGGATCTCCTCGATGGTGCCGACCACGGTCAGCTGTTTCCCCACATGGACAGGTTTCATGAAGTCGACGGTCATGGATTTGGTCACGCCGATTTTCTTCAGCAGATAGATGACCGTCCAGCCCATGATTTCATCCAAAATGGTGGAGATGATCCCTCCGTGAACGGTTTGATCCCATCCAGCCATGGCCGCGGGGACCGTTACCAAGGAATAGACACGCTGCTCGTCGGTCAGGAATTGCATGTGTAGACCGAGGGGGTTGTTTTCGCCGCAACCGAAACAGGTCTGCCCCTCCAGATTCGCTATTTTTTTCAGGGCTGCCTGATTGATGATCATGATCGCCTCACTCCTCTTGTTTAAAAATCAACAACTTCCTTGTTAAAATTTTACCTCTCATCCACCGAGATCCTCGGTAACTTTCTAAAAGCACCAATTTTCCGGCAGAAATACCGCTCAGGCACCCTGCGTTCTCAAGGAAGGGGGGAAGGGTACGGCATGGTTAAACGGAGGCAGGGTGACAAGGTACACATTCCCTTCGCGGTGAATGTTTATCACATTTGATCCGGATTGCCAACTTGAGGGAGATCGCCTCCCGCAGCCGTTGGTTGTTGACCTGAAAAATTCCATGATTTCGGCGGGAAGGGGCAGGTGACTTGGGTTTGAAGCAAAATGAAAGCAAAAAAGGGTTCAAGGCATAAACCTTGAACCCTTTTATATGGTTGGTCGGGGCGGAGTGATTCACTGCTTTTCTCCAGCCATGCTACCTGCCCAAGGAAATTCACTTGATAATTCCCTGAAAAACGAACAGATATATCATGGGTAAGTTGCAGGTCGCAATGAGGTGAAAGGAACATTTACCACAAGATACTCCTGCAACAATACCACATTCAAAAAAATTGCCATCCTCCATGAGGTTCAGGCCAAGCTCCTATGGCCTTTTCCTTGCTCAACAAAAATACTCCGCAGCCGCCGGCTGAAATTTGTACAAAAGGATATCCCCCTTATGACTCCAGGCAACTTTCAACAACTCGCTAATTTTATCTGGTCGGTGGCCGACCTGCTGCGCGGGCCGTATCGACCGCCGCAGTACGAGCGGGTCATGCTGCCGCTGACGGTATTGCGCCGCTTCGATGCCGTGCTGGCGCCGACCAAGGAAGCTGTGTGTAAAAAATACAGTGAGCTGGAGGCGAGGAATAAGGAACTGGTTGCAAAGGAAAAAGAGCCGGTTGGCGTGGACCCAATCCTGAACAATCTAGCAAAAGATGAAAAAGGGATGCCGCTCGGTTTCCACAACCATAGCGATCTTGATTTTTGGAAGCTGAAAGGTGATCCAGACAACATTGCTCATCACCTCACGACGTACATTTATGGATTTTCTGAAAATATTCAGAAAATTTTCGAGCGGTTCGAGTTTGAAAAGGAGATCGAAAAGCTGGAAGAGGCCAACCGTCTCTATCAGGTTGTCGCTCAGTTCGCCGAAATGGACCTGCACCCCCGGCTGGTGGACAACATCACCATGGGGTTGGTCTTTGAAGACCTGATCCGGCGCTTCAACGAGGCCGCCAACGAGACAGCCGGTGACCACTTCACCCCGCGCGAAGTCATCCGCCTGATGGTCAATCTGTTGCTGGAGCCCGATACCCGGGTGTTGACCCAGGAAGGCATTATCGTGAAGATCTGTGATCCGGCCTGCGGCACCGGCGGCATGCTGGCGGAAAGTCAGAATTGGATTCGCGCCCACAACGAACAGGCGAACGTTATTGCCTATGGGCAGGATTACAACCCGCGCTCCTATGCTGTTGCCGCCTCAGACCTGCTGATCAAGGGCCACAAGGACAGCCGCATCGAATATGGCAATACCCTGACCAATGACCAATTCGACGGCATGCGCTTCGATTACCTGTTGGCCAATCCTCCCTTCGGTGTGGACTGGAAGGGAGAAAAGAAGGAGATCGATCGCTGGCCGAACTTCCGTGGCTACAACGGTAAACTGCCGCGCATCAACGACGGCGCCTTGTTGTTTCTGATCCACATGATCGCCAAGTTTCAGCCCTGGCAGGCCGGCAACCGCGATAAGCCCGGTTCGCGCCTCGCCATCGTCTTCAACGGCTCGCCGCTGTTTACCGGCGGAGCAGGCAGCGGCGAAAGCGAGATCCGCCGCTGGATCATCGAGCACGACTGGCTGGAGGCGATCGTCGCTCTGCCGGAGCAGATGTTTTACAACACCGGCATCGGCACCTTTGTTTGGGTGCTGAGTAACCGCAAGGAGCTCCACCGCAAAGGGAAAATTCAGCTGATCGACGCCCGCCAGCACTTCACGCCGATGAAACGCAGCCTCGGTAACAAGCGCCGCTATCTGGACGAAACCGCCATCAATGATGTCACCCGTGAACACGGCGCCTTGACCGAGTCAAAGACCAGCAAGGTTTTCGATAATGCCGATTTCGGTTACCGGCGCGTCACCATCCTGCGCCCGTTGCGCTTGTGCTTCCAGATCACCCGAGAAGCCAAGGAACGCTATCTGGACATCTGCCCCGAGCTGCTCGACGCCGTACTGGCGGTGGAAGAGGCGCTGGGCGACGAGCCGTATTCCGACTGGAACAAGGCCTGGGACAAGGTGCAGAAGATCGTCAAAGCCTTGCCGGAAGAGGGAGAAGGCTGGGCCAAGGGCACGAAAGGCACGGCGCAGAAAAAGCTGTTCCGCGAGGTGTTCACCAAGGTCGACGCGCAGGCCGAACCGGTCATCGCCAAGCACCACAAAATCGAGCGGCTGGATACTGAGGCCCTGTTCCTCTGCCAGACTTTGCACCAGCTGCAATCCGGCGACCTGTACGCCCTGTTGGGTCTGCACGCCGCCGGCAAGGGGAAATACATCGAATACGAGCCCGATCCGGCGCTCAAGGATGTGGAAAACATCCCCCTCAAGGAAGACATCGTCAGCTATGTGCTGCGCGAGGTGCGGCCCTATGTGAATGACGCTTGGATCGACCGCGACACTCTTGACGAGCAGGACCACGGCATCGGCAAGGTGGGCTATGAAATCAACTTCAACCGCGAGTTCTTTCAGTACCAGCCGCCGCGTCCGCTCGCCGAGATCGACCGCGAACTGGCGGCGGTGGAACAGCGGATCATGGATTTGCTGCGGGAGGTGACCGAGTGAACCTTCTGACGGCCGAAATCCGCGACCTGATTTGCTCCGCCCGTCAAGCGGTGGTCCATTCCGTGGATCTGATCCAGGTGCTGACCAATTTCGAGATCGGCCGCCGCATCGTCGAGCACGAGCAGCAGGGATCGGAACGGGCGGAGTATGGCGAGGGGACACTCAAGGAGCTTGCCGAAGCCTTGACCCATGAATTCGGCAAAGGGTTCTCACTGACCAATCTTAAAATGATGCGCAAGTTCTACCTGACCTATCGGGCGAAGATTGGTCAGACAGGGACTGGCTTTTTGCCACAACTCCAGAAAGGTCAGACAGGGTCTGGCCTATTGCCGAACACCGAGACACTGTTTCGGAAATCGAGTTTGGCTGAAAAAGTGCAGACAGCGTCTGCGAAATTCACCCTGAGCTGGTCGCACTATGTTTTCCTGATAGGCGTCAAAGACGACAGCGAACGGAGTTTCTACGAGATCGAGGCAACCGGACAAGACTGGTCGCTGCGAGAACTTAAGCGCCAGTTCAACGCCGGCCTCTATGAACGGCTGGCCCTCAGCCGCGACCAGGATGGTGTCCTCCAACTGGCGGCGAAAGGCCAGCTCGTCAGCCGTCCCGAAGACCTGCTCAAGGAACCCTATGTGCTGGAATTCCTCGGCCTGGACGAGAAGGCAAAATACTCTGAATCCGACCTTGAATCCGCCATCATCGACAAGCTCGAACACTTCCTGCTCGAACTGGGCAAGGGCTTTCTCTTCGAGGCCCGGCAAAAGCGCTTCACCTTTGACGAGGAGCATTTCTTTGTCGATCTGGTTTTCTATAATCGGTTGCTGCGCTGCTATGTGCTGATCGACCTCAAGATTGGCAAGCTCAGCCACAGTGATTTGGGCCAGATGCAGATGTATGTCAACTCCTTTGACAGGTTCGTCAAGCTAGCGGAGGAGGCGCCGACGGTCGGCATTGTCCTCTGCAAGAAGAAACATGACACCCTGGTCGAAATCACCCTGCCCAAGGATGCCAACATCCACGCCCGGGAATACAAGCTCTATTTGCCTGATAAGGACTTGTTGCGTAAAAAGCTGAGCGAATGGGGCGAAGCGGCTGAGACTCGAAAGGAGGCAGGGGAATGAATGCAAGTCCAAGCAATCAAGATTGGCAAGTAGTTCCTCTTCGTTATGTTTGTCAGCTCAATCCGCCGGTGGATTTCGGTGCATTTGGAGAAGATGATGAGCTGACTTTTTTGCCCATGGACAGGGTCAAGAATGGCTACTTCATTCCCAACATCGATAAGTTTTCAAAATACGCCTCTTCCTATAATTCTTTCAAGGAAGGGGATATTATTTTGGCCAAAGTCACGCCGTGCTTCGAAAACGGTAACATTGCAATTGGGGAGAACCTTGTAGGTGGCAAGGGCTTTGGCAGCTCGGAATTGTTCGTGATTCGGGCGACAGGTGTTGAACGTAAATTTCTCTTCTACTACTTCCAATCTTCCGCGTTCAAGCAGGCAGGGGAGGCATCAATGACCGGTGCGGGCGGGCTCAAGCGGGTATCACCTGACCTTTTGCGCCAACATCATTTGCCATTACCTTTGACTCAAACTCAAAGCCTCATCTCCGACTACCTCGACCGCGAAACCGCACGCATCGATGCGCTGGTGGCGGAAAAGGAACGCATGCTGGGTTTGCTGGAAGAAAAGCGCGCCGCCCTCATCAGTCGTGCCGTCACCCGCGGCCTCAACCCCGACGCCCCCCTCAAGCCCTCCGGTCTCGACTGGTTGGGCGATATCCCGGTGCATTGGGGAATCAAACGACTCAAATATCTGGCACAAGTACGTGGCGG
Organism: Desulfobulbales bacterium; assembly: GCA_038318785.1. Taxonomy (GTDB): domain Bacteria; phylum Desulfobacterota; class Desulfobulbia; order Desulfobulbales; family Desulfobulbaceae; genus Desulfobulbus. The sequence goes on from JBBQCO010000009.1 coordinate 12,049, forward strand.
CTTAACGCTTGGCAAGAAATATTCGACAACCAATCTCATCGAATCTGCTTATCTGCGCGTCGCGAATGTTCAAGACGGTTATTTGAAGCTGGATGACATTATGACCGTGGAGGTGCCCGAACCAGAGGCGGAAAGCTATCTCTTGCAGGCAGGGGATGTTCTGATGAACGAGGGGGGCGACATAGACAAACTGGGCCGTGGTTGTGTATGGCGGCAGGAAATTTCACCATGCCTACACCAAAACCACGTATTTGCGGTGCGCCCTTATGCCGTAGCATCAGAGTGGCTTACCCTTTGGACATCCACGCTTCAAGCAAAACGTTACTTTGAAATCCGTGCCAAGAGATCGACTAATTTGGCGTCGATTTCGGGAATAAACATTAAGGAACTACCAGTTCCCATGCCACCCGACAATGAGCAAGAACTTGTTCAAGAGTTTATTGAGAAAACCTCTGCAAAGATGGCAAGGCTACAATCAGAACTGTCGGACACCCTGAGCCTTCTCAAAGAACGCCGCGCCGCCCTGATCACCGCCGCCGTCACCGGCAAAATACCCGTCGAGGAGATGGCCACATGAAACTGGAACGTCTCAGCCTCGTCCACTGTGGCGGCTTCGAGCAACTGGATATCGACTTCGAGCCAGATGTGACCCTCATTGCCGGTATCAACGGCGTGGGCAAGTCCACCTTGTTGAGGGCGCTGGCAGTGGTACTCTCCCGCGCCCTGCCGGAGTTTACTCCCTCGCGCTCGCCAGCTATCTATTTCACTGAAGACGACATCCACGGCGATAAGGGCTCTCTGGAAGTCTCGGCACGGCTACAGATCGGTGACCAGACCATCAACGCCGGAGTGCAGCGGCTACGCAACGCCGAAGACCAGAGCGACCGCTTCATGCTACTGCGCCAGGCGGGAACGACTACCGAAACCATCGATTTCGTCGCTTCACTGCGAGCGCGCACGCTAACCGGCGATCTTGAAGCGGGCATGAAGGAGACTCGCACTGCACTGGCAGCGCTGAGAACTGCCGTCCATTCCCCATTGGCTATTTACTTCACTCCCAAACGCCAACTTCCCGGTCAGCCCCGCACCCTGCCAGAGGCCAAACCTTTTGATCGCTCCATTGCCTATCGCCAAGCCCTGAACGACCGCGAAGTCGAATTGCGCGAGTTCATGCACTGGTTCCGCACTCAGGAAAAGCTGGGCGCAGCCAATGAGCCGCGCCGCCTCAAGGTGTTAGACGCCCTGCGCGGTGTTGTCTCCGAACTGGTGCCGGAGTTCAGCAACCTGCGCATTCAGGAGAGCCCACGCTTGGGCTTCGTGGTCGATAAGCGCGACCAACCTTTTTACTTGCACCAACTCTCCGACGGTGAGCGCGGCCTGTTGGCTCTAGTTTTCGATCTGGCCCGCCGCCTAGCTATCGCCAACCCGGAGACCGACAACCCTATAACCGATGGAGTGGCGCTGGTGATGATCGACGAGATCGAATTACACCTGCATCCGAAGTGGCAACGCGATGTACTGGGCCGCTTGCGGCAGGTCTTCAAGAAGTGCCAGTTTGTGGTTACCACCCATTCGCCGCTGGTACTGGGTGAAGTGGAGGCTCGTTGTGTTCGTTTTCTGGAGTTTCAGGACGGCAAGGTTGTGGCCACCATCCCCACCGAGGCTTACGGCATGGATGCCAACCGCATTCTGCAGGAATTGATGGGCGCGCCTGTGCGCAACAAGAACATTGAAACTGAGCTGCGCGTTTTGTTCGAGCTGATAGATAAGGAAGATTTTGCGAAGGCCCGTAAAAAGATCATGGCCCTCGAGCAACAGCTTGGCGATCACGAACCGGAGCTGACCCGAGCCCAGTCGCTGATCACTTTTCTGGAGGGCTCGGAGTAATGCGAACCATCCAAAAAAATGGTGAGCCCGCTTCACTGACAGCCCACCGCCAGCAGCCCTACGCCGATTATGATAATTACACCGACAAGGACGCGTTGCGGCAATCGCTGCTGGCCGAGCAACGCGGGCTTTGCTGCTATTGCCAGTCGCGAATCCGACCCGATGTCACCAGCATGAAGATTGAACACTGGCAATGTCAAACGAACTACGCGGATCGACAACTGGATTACCGCAACTTGTTGGGAGCCTGCCTGGGAGGTCATGGTCACCCCGCGCGCGAGCAGCATTGCGATACCCGCAAGGGTAGCGCCGAGCTTTGTTTCTGTCCGGCTGACCCGACACATCCCATCGAGCAGCGAATCAAATTCCTGGGCAATGGAGAAATCGCCTCCGATGACGACGTCATCAATGCGGAGTTAAAGGATATTTTAAATCTCAACCTTGGCCAGCTCGTGAGCAACCGCAAGGCGGTGCTTGATGCATTCAAGCAGAGGCTGGGAAGGGGCAATTTCAACGCCGCCCGCGAGCTACAAAAATGGGATGGCTCTCAGCCCGGAGACCTGCCCGAATACGCGCAAGTGATGGTGTTTTGGCTGGAGAAAAAGATTGCGAGGGCCGCCGTATGAAACAAACTTCTGAAGCCGCCTTTGAAACCGCCATCGAAGTCGTTTTGCTGGCCGATGGCTTTCAGTCGCTCCCCTCCGGCGGTTTCGACCGGGAACGGGCCATCTTTGGCGAAACGGCGCTGGACTTCATCCGTGAAACCCAGGCCCAAACCTGGGAGAAGTTGACGGCCCAGCACGGCAACGAGACCAGCAAGCGGGTGCTGCAGGCCCTGTGCAAATGGCTGGACACCCACGGCGTTTTAGCCACCCTGCGCCACGGCTTCAAGTGTTTCGGCAAGACCTTGCGGATTGCCTTTTTCCGCCCGGCCCACGGCCTCAATCCGGAACTGGAGGCCCGCTACCGAGCCAATCGCCTGGGCCTGACCCGGCAACTGCACTTCAGCCCGAAAAACGAAAAATCGTTGGATGTGGTGCTGTCGGTCAACGGCATTCCAGTGGTAACCCTGGAGCTGAAAAATCCGCTGTCCGGCCAAACAACGGCCAACGCCATCCATCAGTATCGCCACGACCGCGACCCGCGCGAGCCGATCTTCCAGTTCACCAAGCGCACCCTGGTCCATTTTGCCGTGGACACCGAAGAGGCGCACATGGCCACCCGCCTCGCCGGAACGGGCACCCATTTTCTGCCCTTCAACCGGGGCAACCAGGGCGGGGCGGGCAACGAACCCGACCAGGCCGGCCGCAACTATAAAACCGCCTATCTCTGGGAAGAGGTGCTCTCCCGTGACAGCCTGCTCGACCTGCTGGCCCGCTTTCTTCATCTGGACATAGAGGAAAAGGTGACGGAAGAAGGCAAGAAGGTGCGCAAGGAAACAATGATCTTCCCGCGTTACCACCAGTTGCAGGCGGTGCGGCAGATAGTCGGGGCAACGAGCAGCGAAAGCGTGGGCCACAACTATCTGGTCGAACACTCGGCAGGCAGCGGCAAGAGCAATACCATCGGCTGGCTGGCCCATCGGCTCTCCTCCCTGCACAACGAGCGGGACGAGCGCATCTTTGACAGTGTGGTGGTCATCACCGACCGGGTGGTGCTCGACCGCCAGTTGCAGAACACCATCTACCAGTTCGATCACCGCCAGGGGGTGGTGCAGAAAATCGACGAGGATTCGCGTCAGCTGGCCGAGGCGCTGGAATCCGGCGTGCCGATCATCATCACCACCTTGCAGAAATTTCCTTTTGTCTCCGGACAATTACTGAAATTGGCCGAGGAACGCGGCGCGGGGAACAGCTATCTCCCGACCCGGAAATATGCAGTAATCATCGATGAGGCCCACAGTTCCCAGTCGGGTGAGACGGCCACCGAACTCAAGGGAGTGCTGGGCGGTTCCGAGCTGCGTCAGAAAGCCCGGGAAATGGCCGCAATTGAGGGCGAAGGCGAGCTGGAGCGGCTGTTTCGGGCCATGGCCAAACGCGGTCGCCAGCCGAACATGAGTTTCTTCGCTTTCACCGCCACGCCCAAGCATAAAACGTTGACCATCTTCGGCCGGAACGGCGCGCCCTTCCACCGCTACACCATGCGCCAGGCCATCGAGGAAGGGTTTATCGAGGATGTGCTCAAAAACTATGTGACCTACAAGACCTACTACAAACTGATCAAAAAGGCCGAAGACGACCCCAACGTCGAACGCAAGAAGGCGGCCCGAGCGTTGGCGCGCTTCATGCGGCTGCACCCGCACAACATCGGCCAGAAAACCGAGGTGATGGTGGAGCATTTCCAGCAGCACACCCGGCACAAGATCGGCGGCCACGCCAAGGCCATGGTGGTGACCGGCTCGCGCTTGGAGGCGGTGCGCTACAAACAGGAATTCGATAGGTACATTGCTGAAAAAGGCTATCCCATCAAAAGCCTGGTCGCGTTTTCCGGTACGGTGGAAGACGACAAAATACCGGAAAAAACCTATACTGAAGTCGAAATGAACAACGGGTTAAAGGAGAAAAATTTGCCCGAAACCTTCGCCAAGCCGGACTACCGGGTGCTGTTGGTGGCGGAAAAATATCAGACCGGTTTTGACCAGCCGCTGTTGCATACCATGTATGTCGATAAGCGGTTGGCCGGCATTCAGGCGGTGCAGACCCTGTCGCGCCTCAATCGCACCCACCCGCTGAAGGACGACACCTTTGTCCTCGACTTTGTCAACGATCCGAACGAAATCCAGGCAGCCTTTCGCCAGTATTACGAAGGATCGGTGATGGGTGAGGAGGTCGACCCGGATCGGCTCTATGAGGTCAAGGCCGAGCTGGACGCTTCAGGCATCTACCTGCAAGCCGAAGCTGACGAGTTTGCCCGCATCTTCTTTGCCCCGAAACGGCGACAAAGCCCGTCCGATCATAAGAACATGAATGCCATTCTTGACCAGGCGGTGGCGCGGTTTCAACAATTGCGCAATGATGCGGAGGAAGAGGCCGAGTTGTGGCGCGGAAAAACGCAGGCATTTCGCAATCTCTACAGCTTTTTGAGTCAGGTGATCCCCTATCAGGACAGCGATCTGGAAAAGCTGTTCACCTATCTGCGGCATCTGGCCTTGAAATTGCCCAAGCGCACGAGCGGTCCGGGTTACCAGTTCGATGAAGAGGTGGAACTCGAATACTACCGCTTGCAGAAGATCAGCGAGGGTTCGATTGATCTGCGGGAAGGGTATGCGCATCCGTTGGATGGGCCGCGCGAGGTCGGCACCGGGGAGGTGCGTGAGGAATATGTCACCCTATCCCGGTTGATCGATCTCATCAACGAACGCTTCGGCGCCGAGCTGAGTGAAGCGGACCAGCTTTTTTTCGACCAGATCGCCGAAGCGGCCAGTCAGAGCGATGCCTTGCGCAAGGCTGCCGAAGTCAATTCCCTCGACAAGTTTCAACTGGTGTTCCGCCAGGTGCTGGAGTCCCTGTTTATCGAGCGCATGGAACTCAACGAAGAACTGTTCACCGAGTATATGAGCAAGCCGGAATTGCAGGATGTGGTCTCCTCGTGGCTAGGCAGTCAGGTGTATGAGCGGTTGAGCGGCTTTCAAGGTGGCGAGTCCAAGGGTGTTCCCCGCGGGGGAGAGTAGATTGAAATAACCATTCCCGCTAACCCCTTCGCCGTTTGGAATGTTACTCTTCGGGTTGTCTGGAAAAAGGTGCGATACCACTATGAGCGAATACCAATACTACGAATTCCTTGCCATCGACCGCCCCTTGTCGGCGCGGGAGATGGACCACCTGCGGGCGATCTCCACCCGGGCACGGATCACCCCGGTCAGTTTTGTCAATGAATACAACTGGGGTAATTTGAAAGCCGATCCCGCTGACTTCATGCGCCGCTTTTTCGACGCCCATGTCTATCTTGCCAATTGGGGAGAGGCGCTCTTCATGGTGCGGCTCCCCTTGGAGGCCATTGATGAGCAGACTGTCAAAGCATTGTGCACAAGTTCGCATGTAACAGCCGAAAAGTTGCCGCACCACTGGCTGTTGACCTGGTCGCTCCTTGGGGAAACAGAGGAGTATGATCCCTTTGATTTTATCGAAGAGACGGGATGGATGGCTCGTCTTGCCCCCTTACGGGAGGAACTGCTGCGGGGCGATCTGCGCAGCCTGTATATCGGCTGGTTGCGGGCCGTGAGTACTGGAGAAGTGGGGGGCGATGATCCGGAACCGCTGGCATTGAAGGGATTAGGGGAAATGACCATGGCACAGGAGGCCCTGGCCGAGTTGCTGGCAGTCGATCAGGATCTGCTGGCAGGTGCGGGTATCGGCAATCCGCCTCTGCAGCAGGCTGAAGTGAATGCAACGGTTGTGGATGCATGGCTGGACCAGTTGCCCCAGGCTGAAACCAAAAATTACCTGCGGCTGCTGCTTGGCGGGAAAGGAGTAGAGGCCGAACGGGAATTGAAACGGCACTACAACGCTTGGCAAGTCGAGCAGGTACCGGAGACGCAAGGAACATGCCGGACCGTTGCCACCCTGCGGCAATTGGCCGAGGAAGCCAAGGGGTGCAGACTCCGCAAAGAGGCACAAATCCGCAACCAGGCCGAGGCAGAACGCAAAAAATTGCGGGATATGAAACTGGCCAATTTGGCCAAGGATTTTCCCCGGGTATGGAAAATTGTCCATGCCGAGGCCGACAAGGGATATGCCAGCGCCTACGATACGGCCTGTCAACTATTGGTGGATCTGCGCGATGTTCATACGCAACAGGCTCTGTCGGCATCGTTCCAAACGGAGTTTCAGCGATTCATGGACAAGCACCGCCACCGGAAGGCCTTGATGACAAGATTGGTCAAGGCGGGACTCTGCCGGGCGCTTTGATGCCGGTGGGGAAAGGCGAAAATTGTCCGGCTTGCAGGCATCTTGCAGAAGAAAACGCTCGTCTGAAAAGACTCCTGGCCAGCCATGGCATCTGGCGGGATGAAGTTCCTGTTGAGCCCTTCCCCTCGTCGCCAATGCCATCGCCACCCGCATCAATCCATCAGTTGACTCCCCCGGAAAAAATCTCTCTTTTCCGTCGTTTGTTCCGGGGACGCGAGGATGTCTACCCCAGGCGTTGGGAGTCGGCCAAGGGTGCTTCCGGCTATGCACCGGTTTGCGGCCACGAGTGGAAGCCGGGGATTTGCTGCAAGCCGAAAGTCAAATGCGGCGATTGTGTGCAGCGGTTGCTCCTGCCGGTGACCGACCAGGTGATGTATGATCATTTGGCCGGTAAGCACACTGTTGGCATGTATCCACTGTTGCTGGAAGAGACTTGTTTCTTTCTTACCGTCGATTTCGATGAGGCTGACTGGCGGGAAGACGCCAAGGCCTTCATGCAGTCCTGCGAGCAATTGGCGATAGAGGCGGCATTGGAGATATCACGGTCCGGCAACGGTGCACACGCCTGGATTTTCTTTGCCGAACCGGTTCCAGCCCGCTCAGCCAGGCAGCTTGGCGCCGCACTCATCAGCTCCACTTGTAATCGCACCCGACAATTGTCTCTGACCAGTTATGACCGACTCTTCCCCAACCAGGATACGTTGCCCAAGGGCGGATTCGGCAACCTGATCGCGCTTCCCTTGCAAAAGAAGCCCCGCGAGCAAGGAAGAAGCGTGTTCGTGGATGAACAACTCGTTCCCTTCGCCGATCAATGGGCATTTCTTGCCGCACTGCAGCCATTGGCTGCTGCGGAACTGGAAGGGGCCGTTGAGCGTGCAAGCCAAGGCCGTAGCCCACTTGATGTAGGTTTTTCGGTCGATGAGGAAGAAAGCAAACCGTGGGAACGTCCGGCCACCAGCCCAACCCGGATACCTGGACCGCTTCCGGAATCGTTGTCCTTGGTACTGGCCAACCAGATCTTTATCGCCAAGAAAGACCTTCCCCAGCCACTGGCGAATCGTCTGATCCGCCTGGCTGCTTTTCAGAACCCGGAGTTCTACAAAGCCCAGGCCATGCGCCTGCCTGTATGGGATAAGCCGCGCATCATCGGCTGCGCCGAGAATTTCCCCCTGCACATCGGTCTGCCCCGAGGATGTCTTGATGGGCTTCTTGCGCTCCTGAAGGAAAACGAGATCAACCCAGAGATTGAAGACGAACGGTTGCCTGGTCACAAAATTGCGGCCAGATTCACCGGTACGCTCAGGAAGGATCAAAAGACAGCCGTGCGGGTCATGCTGCAGCACGAGGCCGGTGTCTTGTGCGCCCCCACCGCCTTTGGCAAGACCATAACCGCTGCCGCTCTGATTGCTCGGCGCAAGGTGAGTACGCTGGTGCTGGTCCACCGCACCGAATTGCTGTGGCAATGGCAGGAACGGTTGACCGGTTTCCTAGAGCTTCCCAAAGACGCGCTAGGGTGTATAGGTGGCGGCAAGAAGAATCCAACCGGCAAGATCGACATCGCCGTCATGCAATCCCTGTCACGCCGGGAAGATTTGGCTGACCTGCTCGATAGCTACGGACAGATCATTGTCGATGAATGTCATCATCTCTCGGCCTTTTCCTTCGAGTCAATCCTCAAACAGGCCAAGGCCCGATATATCATCGGCCTGACGGCTACACCTGTTCGGCGTGATGGCCATCAGCCGATCATTTTCATGCAGTGCGGCCCGATACGCCACAGAGCAACCAAGGCGGAAAATGCACCGAAAAAGCTGGAGGTGCTGCCAAACTATTTGCCTGCTCCCGAGATTCCATTGAACGCACCCATCCAGGAGGTTTTCCGTATCCTGGTGGGTGATATGCAGCGGAATCACCGGATCGCCGCTGATGTGATGGCGGCATACCGAGAAGGGCGCAAAGTCCTGGTGTTGACCGAACGGACCGAACACCTGCAATTCCTGCGTGACGCGCTTGGGGATGAAGTCGTCCATTGCTTCGTGTTGCACGGACGTCTGAGCAAGAAAGAACGAGCCACCACCCTGGCCGAACTTGCTGCATTGGACGGCGTTCTTCCGCGAGTCTTGCTGGCGACCGGCCGCCTGATTGGTGAGGGATTTGACCACCCGCCGCTGGATACCCTGGTGCTGGCTATGCCGATTTCCTGGAAAGGAACGCTGCAACAGTATGCGGGGCGCCTGCATCGGGAGCATGACGGAAAGCAGAATGTTCGAATACTCGATTACATCGAACGTGATCAACCACAGCTTGCCCGGATGTGGGACAAACGCCAGCGTGGTTATCGGGCCATGGGATATGAGCTTGTCGAAAACCCGGCCAGCGCCGGGTAATGAGATCTTTTGGTATCGGGAAGGGAAAGCGCGTGAGGAATCCTGGAAAGTTGTATCAAATCATACGGTTTGCAAATTATCGGTCTGGGGCCTAAACCGCAGGCGCTCTTTGCTTTGCTTGCACTTATTCAACAAAAAAGGGTTAGCTCTAAAAAGCTAACCCTTTGATATTAATTGGTCGGGGCGGAGTGATTCGAACACTCGGCCTCCTGCTCCCAAGGCAGGCGCGCTAACCAGGCTGCGCTACGCCCCGACGCTTATGCTTTTGTGGACGGAAAGAGAAATTATCTACACCATTCGGACCGTGCTTGCAAGCCTTTTCCCTGAAGGTGGCTGGGGAAAGGGGCGGAAAACCCGCTCGATGCAACCTTCGCCCCAGCCACCCGCCGCTACTCCCCTTCCCTTTTCCCGACCGGCATTCTTCCCGCATATTAGACTGGCGCAAACACCGCGCCCCTCGTACAATAGATAAGCGTATACTCCTTTCCCGCCGGGCAACACCCCGGTTTGCACTGAAGAGCAGCACCAGGAGCATCCATGGCGTCGCCCCCTCTCCCCATACAACGCATTACCTTCCTGCTGTTCTTTCTCGCGGCCCTGCTGATGCTCGGCTTGGTGCTCTGGCCCTTCTGGAATCAGCTGTTCATGGCCTTTTTCCTGGCCAGCATCTTTCATCCCGCCCACACCCGGTTGAGTTCCAAGACGAGGCCCTGGGTCGCCGCCGCCCTTACCTGCACCCTGATCACCCTCTGCGTCTTTCTGCCGCTGGTGTACTGCGTCACCTCCATCTCGGCCGAGATCCCGGCGATGATTCAACTGGCGAGAAAAACCGATTTTTTTGCGATTCTCCAGCAAACCTTGCAAAACAGCACCCTGATCAGTCGTGGCGGTGCGTTGCTTGCTGATTTCGGCATCAATTTCGAGGTCGCTAACCTCCCTGACCTGATTACCCGCTTGCTGACCACCACCGGCCTGTTCGTTTCCCGACAGGTATCCGCTTGGGCAACAGATATCATGCGATTTTTTTTCCAATTTTGTATTCTGATTCTCTGCATTTATTTTCTTTTGATCGAATACCAGCGACTGACCGCGTTTATGCTCAAACTGTCGCCGCTACCTGAATCGCAAAACAGACTGCTGATCGGCAAATTTTCTTCAATCGCCGGCACTATCCTGATCGGCAACGGTCTCAGCGGTCTGATTCAGGGCGTCTTGGGCGGGATTTTTTTCGCCCTCATGGGCCTGGTGTCACCGGTTCTCTGGGGCGTGGCGATGGGAGTTCTTGCCTTTCTGCCAATTCTGGGGGTTGGGCTTGTGCTCCTGCCGACGACGCTCATTTTCCTGCTCAAAGCAAAATTCTTGCAGGCCCTGGTGACGCTGGTGTTTTATCTGTTTCTCACCGTATTCATCGAATACTTGTTCAAGCCTAAATTTGTCGGTGCCCAAGCACAACTTCCCCCGATTCTCGTGCTGCTCTCCATCATCGGCGCCATGAGCATCACCGGCATCATGGGCATTATCTACGGCCCGCTGGCGGTCACCGCATTCCTGACCCTATCCGATATGTATGTCCGCGAGTATCAGCCCTATGTCGACAACCGGGACGAACGCGGCCGCGAACCGCTTCCCTGAAAAGCAGCCCGCCTTTCCTCCATTTTTGTCGCATTTTCTTGACATGGCACGCTCTATCAGGTAACAGCAGTTGACCCTTTCGGGCAAGGCCCGAACCGCCGGCCCTGCCAGGATACTGTTCATTCGTACCACCCGCTTGAAGCGCCCCGGAATACACAACGGGGCAGGGTCCGCACAATTTTACTTCTCCGCATTCCCGCTCTCCCTTGATGAGGAGTCTTTGCATCGTGGATATTTTTGCGCTTATCCAAAGCGTCGTTCTCGGTGTGGTCGAAGGCTTGACCGAGTTTCTGCCGATTTCCTCCACCGGTCATCTGATTATCGCCGGTGACCTGCTGGCCTACACCGGTGAACAGGCCAAGACTTTTGAAATCTTAATCCAACTCGGTGCAATCCTGGCCGTTTGCTGGCACTACCGGCAGCGGCTGCTGCGAGTGGTCACCGGACTGACCCGCGAGGCCGGCGCCCAGCGGTTTGTTCTCAATCTGATCGTTGGCGTCCTGCCCTCGGCCATCTTCGGCCTGCTTCTGCACAAGCTGATCAAAGCGCATCTGTTCAACTCGGTGGTGGTGGCCATTGCCCTGATTGTCGGCGGGTTCATCATTTTTCTGGTCGAACGACGCGAGCGCCTACCGCGCATCACCGAGGTCGACCAGATGAGCTGGGTCGACGCCCTCAAACTCGGCCTTGCCCAGGTCTTTTCCCTGATTCCCGGCACCTCCCGCTCCGGGGCGACGATCATAGGCGGCCTGCTCACCGGCCTTTCCCGGAAGGCGGCCACAGAATTTTCCTTTTTCCTGGCCATTCCCACCATGTTTCTCGCCACGGGTTATGACGTCTTCAAATCCTGGGACACCCTGGCACAGCAAGATCTTGCTTTCTTTGCCGTCGGCTTTGTCACTGCCTTTTTCAGCGCCCTGCTGGCGATCAAAGGGTTGATCCGGTATGTGGCCCATCACGATTTCAAGATTTTTGCCTGGTACCGCATCATCTTCGGGGCGATTGCCCTGGTCTACTTCCTCCGCTAAAAACTGCCATGATCACCGAACTCATCAGTAAAATCGCCGTTCGAGATCCTCGAGACCACTGCTTATGTGGGCGCCTTCATCCTCATGGCCCTGGACAGCATGATTGCGCCGGTGCCGAGCGAGGCGGTCATGCCCTTTGTCGGTTTTTTTGGTCACCGACGGTAAATGGGACCTCTGGCTCGCCCTGTTGGCCACCAGTCTCGGCTCGCTGGCCGGCTCATTGGATGGGCCATTACGGCGGCAAGCCGCTGGTGCTCAAGGTCGGCAAGTATCTGCTGCTCAACCGCCACGACCTGGAGTTGACCGAGCGCTATTTTAATCAGCGGCAGGGATTGCTCACTGTCTTTATCGCCCGGTTCATCCCGGTGGTCCGCCATTTCATCTCCATCGCTGCCGGCATGGGCAATATGCCATTGGTGCCGTTCATGCTGGTCACCGTTATCGGCGCAACCATGTGGAACGGCTTTCTCCTCTACCTGGGCATGCGACTGCGAGAGCACTGGACCGTGGTGCAGAAGTATTCGCATCAGGTGGATATTGTCATCGTTGTGGTGGCGGTCATCGGCATCGGCTGGTTCATCCGCTCTCGTCTGGCAGCCCGCAAGCGCAAACTCAACAATTAGCCTGAGGTCGGCGGTCCAGAGAGAAATTCGTTCAGCCGCTGACGACGATACTCAAAAATCCGCTCCAGGGTCCCGCGGATGTAGAACCGATGGAGCAGTTGCCCCAGCAGGCCAAAGGGCGGTTGATAGAAAACCTGGTCGATCAGCAACACCCCGTCGTTTTGCTGACGAATTTCATGATAATTGTACCAGAATAGGTACGGTCCAAGGCGCTGCTCATCGACAAAGCTCAACCCCTCGCGGATGTGTTTGATTTCGGTCACCCAGGTGTGGGTGCCGAGTAGAGGAATGGTGATCCGGTACTCGACGATCAGGCCGTTGTACATGATGGCCGGAACATCGGTGACGATCCGGAATTGCAGGTCCGGCGGGGTGATCCGGTCCAGGTTGGCTGGATTCTGCAGAAAGGCCCAGGCCTGTTCCACTGATGCGGTCACCCGCTGCTGTCGCTCCAGAATGTACATCGCAGTGCTCCTTCGTCTCCCTTACGCCTTCATTCCCCAAACCATGTAGACCGGGTCGCTCAACCAGAGTTCCTGGTGCGGATCGTCCGCCGGCCGGGGCAGGCCGCGCCGCGACAGGGTGTTGATCTTGTCGAACCCGCCGCTTGTATGGAACAGTTCCGCCACCAGGCCGAGCCGCTCGAATTCATGCATTTCCGACCAGAGACGGATCGCCTTGGGTGGAAACCAGCGGTTGGAAAAGGCAAAGACCAAGAGGCCGCCGGGTCTGAGAATGCGCCGAATTTCGGTCATGATCGCCAAGGGGTTGGTCAGATATTCCACTGAAGCGGTGCAGATGACCGCATCGAAGCTCTCTTCGGTAAAGGAGAGCTGCGGCTCGCTGTTGAGATCCTGCACCACGGTTGCGGTCGCCCGCCGGTTTTGCCTGAGTTCCTCTTGGTTCATCCCCAGAACGGTCAATCCGTCCAGTTCCAGACTGTCTGGCAGGTGCGAGGCCCAACTGCCCATCAGGTCAAGGACTCGGCTGCCGGGTCGGATCAACTCGGCATATCGCCGGCTGATTGCCGCGCGCGCTGTGCTGTCGAGATGATGTACCAATCGCGGTTGCCGGTAGAAGAGCGCGTCCGGCTGCTCATCACGGCGCGTGAAATTCGCGGTGGTAAATGTCCCGCTCTCATCTGTAAACCCTGCCTGCATCCCCGGCCCGTCCGCGCTGATCCTCTCCAGCCAGTCCTCACAGCGGCCGCCCCGCTCTTTCTTTTGCTGGGAGTGGATGGCGACAATCTCGGCCTGGAGGACGAGGTCACGACCGGCCAGGGGATGGTTGAGGTCAAAGACCAACGAATCCCCCTCCCTGCCCAAACAACGACAGGGATTGGTGGACGCCCTGTAGACACCGCCCACGCCATGGAGCAAACCTTGGGGATAAAAACGGCCGGGTGAGGGGGGCAACCGGTTTCCTTGGCTGTCCGTGCCCAAAAAATTCTCGGGGTGCAGCATAACTCGCTTACGCGCATCAAAAGGGGGAGAAAAACGGGCGGCTGGAAGAACAATTGCCGCCCGCTTGCCTACCCCTTTTCCCAACAATCCTTTGGCCAATTCGGGGTCCAAAACATCCCGCCAGAAACTGACCGGATCAGCCCAGATCTGGTCGGTGTGGCTGGTCCTTTCACTGTTCCAGGACAGGGTGAATTCCATTGCTGCCCGGCTGTACTGGTCAATGTGCTCCATGGTTGTTCCTCATGATCAAAGGTCTCCGGATACGGGAAAGAGCGATGGTTGTCCCGGCGTCCAGATGCGGATATAACGATTGACGTCGAACTTGCGGCGGGCTCCGGCCTCATTCATGTATCGAATGGTGCCGAAAATCGGCCGCTCGGGCCAACCCCGGTCATGAACCCCGCCGATCGACCAGGCAATGCCGGTGTAGCCGTTGGTTTCGCGGCCATCAAGGGCATAGCGGTCGTTGAGGAAAATGGCGATCCGCAAGGCCCGAGCCGGATCCTCGGTCCATTCCAGAATTTTCTTGGCCCAGTACATGCGCAGATAGCTGTGCATCTTGCCGGAGTTCACCAACTGATTCTGGGCCGCATTCCACAACCGATCGTGGGTTTGCGCCCGGTCGAACTGCTCGTCGCTGTAGAGATAAGGCCGCTTGTCCCGCTGATGATGCGCAAGACTGCGGCGCGCCCATTCGGGAAACCCGTCGACCCGATCATAGTCTGGAGTATACAGGCAAAAATTATCAGACAGTTCACGCCGGACTACCAGTTCCTCGACAAATCCTTCCACGGCCTCGCCTTGGAGCCCGCGCCGCCGCAGTTCAAGAACAATGGCCTGAGCGGATATCATGCCAAAATGGAGGTAGGGCGAGAGATCGGAACAGGCGTTTTTGTTGGGATCGTTGCGCCAGGGGTAGTCTGCCAGACGGTGATCGATAAAGGTTTCCAGGGTAGCACGGGCAGCAGCCTCGCCGGGCACGAGCCACGAAACAGGCTGGACGCTGGTGTCCACCCTGAGCCTGGCGCGAAGCGAGGATAGAGCATGACTCAAAACCGGGGGTGTCCACGAAAAAGGATGGGGCGCGAGTTCCGGAAAGAGTTCGAGAAATTCCTGCAGATGCCGATGTATCCGGGGCCGGAAGGTTCTGGCCATGAATTCCCGGTGGGTTGATGCGATCCAAGCGGGCACAATATTGCGGGAATCGACCTCATGCACTGGACATAAGAGCTGCTCAATCAGGGTGTGGTGCCACTGTTTTTTGATCCGCAAGGGATCGAAATCGGTGACCACGAGGGAGGGGCGAATCTCGCCGCACAAACGAAGCATCTCCTCCGCCGGGTCGCCGCTGCGCAGAATCAGGGGAATGTTGGCGGCCCTCAGGCCTTCCGCTGTTTCCTCCAAACCTCTCAGGAGAAAATCGTACTGCCTGAGCGTCGCCCCAAGAAAAGACGGAGCCAGACAAAAAGCCACTGCCACCGGCGTCCCCAGGCGCAGAGCCTGCTGACGAGCCCAGATGAGCCCCCAGTTGTCCTTGGCTCGGAACTCTCTGTGCATCCAATACAGAACAGGGCCGTGCCTCTGCTCCGTACCGTTATAAATCCGTACCCGCCGTGGATTGACCAGATTGCCCATCTCGTTTGCCAACGCCAAAAAAATCCCCGATGGAATCCATCGGGGAGAGAAAGAAGCAGTTTACCAACGTTCAATCTGGTTGATATCCAGTACAACTGGACCGCTCATGATCGGTTAGGTCACCGATGCTCACCACCCCGCTCCGAGCACTATCCAACGAACAACTGAACTCATCGCCGGTTTCATCCTCGACCCAAACCAATGACTCGTATCCAACACTATTGACCTCAGGGTCTCTTTCGATGAATTCCATGACGTTCTCCATGTTCTATTATTATTTTTATTTGATTATATAGAGTTACCAGCGTTCCGTGCCGATAATCACGTTGACATCCATACACGCCCGCCGTTCTTCTTCGTTCAATTCAAATCGATTACTCGTATCGCCCTTGAGCACATCGATCGGACAAACATACTCCTTGCCGTTCTTATCCTTGATCCAAGCTAACGATTCATATCCAACCATGGCGTCCTCCGTTGGTTTTGTTGCTCTCTAGTATCATCCTCTTGCCCAACACAATAACCAGGAAAACAATCGCCACAATGGGGGATAAAAAGGGTTTCAATGATACCCAAAACTATCAGTGATCTGTCTAAGCAAAAGAAAACACAGAAGAAGGGCTCCGTGGTCTGCCCACCCCGGAAAAAATGCTCGAAAAAGTCTTTGCCCTTGAGCCGGCGGGGACCGGATGCCTTGCCCCCGCGCCCGACTTCTTCAGGGTTTCAGCTGCGGCGGCTCTTGACGAACCGGAAGCCCGGTATAATTATCTCAGATACGTTTCAACCATCTGCTGTATTCATTGCCAAACCGTCATCCTTTCGGGTGACGCATCCTTTTCCATGATCAAATGGAGCTTTTTATTATGCACAGACGAACCAATCCCGTAACGAGAACCGTTCTGGCCTCCTGCCTGGTCTGCCTGACCCTGCTGGCCGGCGGACATCATCCCGCCTACGCCCAGAGCGAAGAGGATCTGGCCCTGCTTGACCGTTCGGCCAAGGCCTTTTCCTCGGTGGTGAAAAAAGCCGGCCCCGCCGTGGTCCATGTTGGAGTGGAGAAGGAAACCTCGGCAAATAACATGGGGCAAATCCCTTCCGACCTGTTCAACGACCCGTTTTTTGAACGATTCTTCGGCCCGCAGTTCCGGCATCCCCGGACCAATCCGAACAATCCCAAACAGGATAAACGGACCTTCAAGCAACAGGCCGCCGGGTCCGGTTTCATCATCGCCAGTGACGGCTATATCCTCACCAACAACCATGTGGTTGACGACGCCGGCAAAATCACGGTGCGCCTAGCTGATCAACGTGAATTTTCGGCCAAGGTAGTGGGGACAGATCCCCAGTCGGATGTGGCCATCATTAAGATTGACGGCAAGGACTTGCCGGTCCTGCCTTTGGGCAACTCGGACAAACTGGAGGTGGGCGAGTGGGTCATTGCCATCGGCAGCCCCTTTGAGTTGAGCCAGACCGTCACCGTCGGCGTGGTCAGCGCCATCGGCCGCAATCGCATGGGCATCACCGATTATGAAAATTTTATCCAGACTGACGCGGCCATCAATCCCGGCAACTCGGGTGGACCGCTGCTCAATATTCGCGGTGAGGCCGTAGGCATGAATACGGCTATTTTCTCACGGAGCGGTGGCTACATGGGTATCGGTTTCGCCATTCCCATCAACATGGCCAAGAACATTGAGCAGCAGTTGCGCAAAAGCGGCAAGGTGGCCAGGGGCTGGCTCGGCATCCTCATTCAGGATATCAATGAAGAACTGGCCAAGTCCTTTGGCGGCAAGGTGGGCGGCGGCGCCCTCATCTCCGAGGTGACGGAAGGATCGCCTGCCCAGAAGAGCGGCTTGCTCCAGGGGGATATCGTCACCGCGATCAATGGCGAACCGGTCAGCAATGTGGCCGATCTGCGCAACAAGATCGCCATGACCCCGCCGAACACCGAGTTGAAACTGCGGATTCTCCGCGACGGTCAGGAGAAGGAAGTGGTGGCGAGTGTGGGTGAGCAGCCGGCTGACATGGCCTCAATGGCGAAAAAGATGACCGGTTCCGCCTTGAGTGAACTTGGCCTCTCCCTCCAGGATCTGACCAAGGAGGTCGCCGAGCAGTTCGGCTACAGCAAGGATCAGGGTGTTCTGATCGCCGATGTTGTGGCCGACAGCCCGGCTGCCGAGCTGGGGTTGCAGGCCGGGATGCTGATTGAAGAGGTCAACCGCACCAGGGTCCGCAACCTCAAGGAACTGCAACAGGCTCTGAAAAAGGCGAACAATCCCAAGCAGGTCTTGCTGCGGATTCGTTCCGGCGAGCATAGCCAGTACGTGGTCATCCAAACCAAATAACTCCCCGTCCTCCCTTCAACAAAACAGCCGGTAGGGAACTCCCTACCGGCTGTCTCTGTTTCCATCGATGAACCGAGAGCTTTTTATTCTTCTGATGCTTCTCCTTCGCTTAAACTGTGCTCGATTCCTTGCAGCAAGACCTGCAGGCTAAACGGTTTCTTGATAAAATGCAGCGTCGCATCCGCCCCTTCCTCCGGCAGGATGTCCGCGGCATAGCCAGACATGAACATTACCCTGATCTCTGGACGGCTGAGGGTAATGTGCCGGCTCAACTCCCTGCCATTCATGCCCGGCATAATCACGTCGGTGAGCAGCAGGTCAATCCGCTGCTCCTTGTCGGCGCAGATTGCCAGCGCTTCCTCCGGGGTTGCTGCCACTAAAGTGGTATACCCGCTCTGCTCCAACATATCGTTGGTCATCTGGCGGACTGTTTCCTCGTCCTCAACCAGAAGGATGGTGGCGGAACGTCGCACGGTCAGGGGTTCATCCCTCTCCTCGACCGTTTCCTGTAACTCTACCTCGCTGCGAGGGAAAAAAACTTTGAAGGTGGAACCGGTGCCCCATTCGCTCTCGACCAGCACCAGCCCCTTGTTTTGCCGAACTATCCCATAAACCGTCGCCAGGCCTAGCCCGGTGCCCTTGCCCGTTTCCTTGGTCGTGTAAAAGGGTTCGAAAATATGCTGCCGGGTTTCCGCACTCATGCCGCACCCGGTATCACTCACAGTGAGTTGGACATAGTCACCGGCCGTGGTTTCAGGATACTGCCTGGCAACCTCCCAATCAAGCCGGGCATTTCCGGTTTCGACCACCAGCAGGCCGCCGCTTTCCATGGCATCACGGGCATTGACGATCAGATTCATGATCACCTGATCAACCTGGGTGGGATCCATATGGATCGGCCACAGGCCATCCGCCAACCTGAGCTCGAAGCGGATGTCTTCACGGATCAACCGCCCCAATCCCTTCCGGACACTCTTGACCAGGGTGTTCAGATCCAGCACCTGGGGGGAGATCACCTCCTTGCGGGAGAAGGCGAGCAGCTGATGGGTGATGTCCCGCGATTGGTTGGCGGCCTTGATGATCTGATTGATATACCCCCGGGCTCTTTCCGGTGCGGCAGAGCCGTTCTTCATAAGGTCAGCATACCCCAGGATGACCGCCAGCTTGTTGTTGAAGTCATGGGCCACACCGCCGGCCAGCCTTCCTATGGCCTCGATTTTCTGGGCCTGACGCAACTGGTCTTCAAGCTTGCCTTTTTCCTTTTCCTCCTTTTTTTTGCCGGTGATATCGACCATGATCCCGCGCCGCCATCGTGGCCCGTCATTTTCAGCCACCACGGTGACGAAATCCTGGACCCATAGAATCGTGCCGTCCTTGGCAAGAAACCGGTATTCCAGTTCATGATCTTCCCTCCTGGCCATGGAGGCGCGAGAAGCGGCAAATATTTGCTCTCGATCCTCTGGATGGAGATGCTGCCACCAGAATCGCTCCCCGTACCACTCCTCCACCGGGTAGCCCAGTAATCGCTCCGCCTGCTTGCTGACATAGGTGAAGGTAAAGGTTTCGGCATCCGCCTCCCAGACAATGCCGTCCACGGAATCGACTAGATTGATGAAGCGGGTGCGCTGTTTGCGCAACTCCTCTTCAATCTGTTTTTTTTCCGTGATATCCCAGGCGATGCCCATCACCCCGATGAGCATGCCGCCGGAATCAAAGATGGGGGCCTTCACGGTTTCCACCAGCTCCCGATGGCCGTCACTGGTGTAGGTGAGCCATTCCTCATTGTGGCGCGGCGCCCCGGCGGCGATGGCCCTCTGGTCATTTTCACGGAAGAAATCAGCGAGGGGCCTGTCGAAATAGTCATAATCGGTCTTGCCAATAATTTCGGACTCAGGTGCGCCCATCAGACGCTCGAATCGTGCATTACAGGAAAGATACACTCCTTGGGGATCTTTCACCCAGACCAAAGCCGGGATGTTCTGCAGCAGATTGCGCAGCCGGGCCCGCTCTTTTTCAAGGATCGTCTGCGCTTGCTTCAACTCGGTGATGTCACGGGCGAGGAATAAGAGACAATCCTCACCCTTCACCTTGATCGGCGCCAAAAACATCAGGCCATTGCGTTTTTCCCCTGATTTGGTGCCGAGAAGAAACGCATACTTTTCCAGCCGCCCCTGCTCTTTGACAAGAGCCACCGCCCCGGCCCTGGCTTCCGGTGTCCACAAACCCACCTCAATTGAGGTTCGACCGACAATGTCGTTCCTTTCCCATCCGGTTATGGCCGTAAAACCGGTATTCACCTCCCAAAAAGTGCCGTCTGCCATACGAGTGATACCGACCATATCCGGCATCAATTGAAAAATGGTCGCGTATTTCTGCTCGGAAAGACGGAGCTCCTCCTCGGCCCGGCTCCTTTCGGCCATTTCCCGACGCAAAGCCACGTTGCGCAGCCTCTCCCGATGCGGCAGTGACACCAGCCACCAGATGAAGGCGGCGGCAAAGAGACTGTTGACCAAACCGACGAGGAAAAGCGGAGAATCCAGTGCGCCTCCCCTCGGCCAGCCGCTCTTAGGGACTGCGGCAAGTTGCCATGCTCCGCCGGGGACCGAGACCATCAAGCTCACCGGCAGGCGGGCAAAAAGCTCTTCTGACCCCCGCATCATGGCGCCGGCGTGGCCTTGATCATCAACCTTGCGTAAACCAATATCCAGAGTCTGGGATGCTTGCACCCCTCCGGCGTCAAGTAAGGCCTCAAAATTAGTGACCACGGACACCACCCCCCAGTAGCGGGGTTCCGATCCCTCTGGCTCGCCCGCTTGGGTGAAAACGGGCACCCGGGCAATTAAGCCCTTGCCGCCCTGCACCAGATCATGGGGACCGGAAAAGACCGGCAGCCTGGTTTGCATCGCCTGGTTAACGGTTGCAAATTGTTCGGGGATGGACTCGTAGCGCAGGCCAAGGACCTGCCGGTTGCCCTCAAGGGGGTACAGCAGGGTGATGGTGTTGTCGGGCGCGGCGACGATATTGCGGATAGAGGGATAGCCGGTGATCGCCTGCCTGGCGAGGGCATTAAACAGATCCGGACTGATGCCGCCCTGGTAGGCGATGACCCCGGTCAGGCCGGAGGTGGAGCTGAAGACCGCATTGACCGTTCCTTCCAAACGGGCGCGAATGGTGGCGAGTTCCTGAATAACCTGGCTGCGGGCATCGCTCAATTGACGGTCCCTGTCCAAGTGGCCTGTCTTGAGGCTAATTAAAACGCCGAGCAGCAGGATCAAACCGGCCATAAACCACGGGAGTTGAGCGAGTCGGATGAGGACATCCCCTATATTCCTCCGCGGCATCACCACCTCCCTCGAACAGCCTGGTAGCATTGAGATTGAACCCGACATCATGAATATATATTCAGGATACCAAGGGCCGCTCCAATGTCAAGGCGCTAAACAGACAAGAGACACCCACCCTTTTGCCTCGACTTCTACTCGGGCCACGAGGGCTTTGCTCTCCTTTCAGATGTTCTTAATGGAATGTTGTAGTTTCAAATGAGCCTGGAGACGAGGGGGCTTTAGGCAAGGGTGAAGGGGGTGTTATCGAGTGTTCTGAAGACTGCGAAAGGAGGCCGCGACTGCACAGTGCTTTGTTCCAAGAGCGACGGGGAGGCGTGGTGTTGGGATGATCCGGGAGCCGGAAGTCCTGCCTCCGCCTGAGTGACAAAGGAGCACTTTGCCAGGTTGTACGTTCGAAGAGTTCCACAAACCTGTCCGGCCCCATGCTCACCCCTGGAAATCGGAGCGGAGGTCGCGGGTGATTTTGCGGCTCGCCTCGGCATCCTGATTGCGGACCAAGTCGGGCAGTTGACCCCACATGCCGATCTTGCTGTTCTTGACGGCGAAAATACCATCGATTCCCGGGATGGCGCCGACATCGTTCAGCACCGGCGTCAGATCCTGTCCCGTCTTGATCAGGTTACAGACCAGCGTCACGGCGGAGTCGGCCAGGGCTCCGTCCTTGGCGACCACGGTGGCGAGATCGCACTGCCCAAAACTCAGGGAGTGGCCCATCGTACTTGATGAGGAACAGAGGGAGAGGGGGAGGCTCTGCGGGCTGATTCGGAAGGCCAGCTGGTTGCCGATGGCGTTGTCGCCGGCGTAGAGGCCGATGGTAACTTCTGTGTCGGAATGGATGAAAATATCGCCGCCGTTTTCGACGATCGCCTCCCGGCAACCTGCGGCCATGGCGGCCTCCACACCCATCTGCGCCAAAGTCCCAGCCACCGAGGCCATGGGGCCGAGCCCGGTGAGGGCGGCAGCAACGGCCATCCGACGTACCACTTCGGGCGCCTCCGCAAGGAGAACAACCGGAATGAGCGCGGTCTGGAATTCGGGATGACGGCCGATATACCGCTCGAGCTTGCGGCGCTCCTCAACCACGGTCCTGGTCACTAGGTCAAAGGCCTCGCAGGCGACCCGCAGGTTCGTGTCTTTCCAGGAAAAGGAGCGGTAGACGCGCATGGGCTGCACCAATCAACGATCCGTTCCGGATCGACTTCTTCTCTAAAACGTCGACGAACAGGCGCCAAAGGGGCAGGCAGCGATGCAGGCCAAACACTCAACACAGCTTTCCTCGTTGAAGGAAATGGTTCGGGTGCTCCGATCAACGATCGACAGCGCTCCGGTCGGGCAATGGACCACGCAGGCCCCGCACTGGGCGCAGCGGCTCTCGTCCCAACGCACCCCCTTGTTGCCCGAATGGATGACCACATCAAAACCGCCGAGAAAGGCAAAAGCCCGGTCAATGTTTTCCGCCGTCCCCGTCACCTCCAGGCTGAGGTAGCCCTCTTCCTCGGGGGTCACTTTGGCCCGGAAGATGTTGACGATCAGGTCATATTCCTTGACCAGTTGGTAGACGATCGGCTTCTCGGTCTCGCTCTTGGGAAAATACAAATAGATTTTTTTGGTAATCATCTGACCGGCCCCGTGATGTTCAATGATTGCATGCCCTGATTCAGCGGCAGGCGCTGGCTGGGCTCGGACAGCAGAAAGCGGCCGTCCTCAATTTCCGCCTTGAGCAGGTTGCAAATCTTGAGCGCCTTGCTGTAGGAGGAAAGTGAGGTTACCGGTACCTTCTTGCCCAGCAACTCGACCTCGCCGGAGCGCAGCTCTTCGTAGTTGAATCGGCCCAGGACCTTGCCGGTCTTCTCCGGATAGTCTGCGGAATAATCGATGACACAGGCGGTGATGTCGCGGTCGCGGACCGTGGTCCGCCTGAGGATCTCCGGATTGAGGATGGGGATGGGGATGCCGACGCCCAGGGCCAGAGACACGCCGTATCCCTTGAAACTGGTGCCGCGGACAAATTCGGGGAGCATCTCCTTCATGTTGGCGGTCAGGGCGAGCGTCCCGGCCCCTTCCACCGGCACGTCGTTATCACCGCGCTCAACTAGCGAGCAGTGCTGCGTTCCCTGAGCGTAGACGATGCCCCGCGCTCCGGCCAGCCAGATGCTGGTGCCAACCCCAATAGTCTCGTACAGGGGATCGTTCAAGAGCGGTGCCAGCTGTCCGGCCGAGCAGTAGGTCATGTTGCGCATCTTGGCCCTGAGAATGCCGAGATAGGTGTAGATCCGCTTGTCCGAGACGTTAACTGCAACGTTGTAGTTCTGGTAGCAGTTGCGCGGGTTGACCATGATCGCCTGATTGAGATCGTTGATGTCAAACAGGGTGCGGATCTCCCGGCGGGGATAGTCGTCGGTGCCGTAGGAGAGCCCGAACAACTGGAGTTTCTTTCCCGCCACCAGATCCTCGATCACATGCCCGCCGCCGTAACGAAACTCGCCGGGGTGGTACATGTTGGCCGGATCGTTGTGACGCAGTTGGGTGGCACCCATGTAGACGTCCACCGCTGCCACGCCGCAATAGGCCATAACATCGTTGATCCAGGCCTCGGAGATGCGCATCTTGGGCGTACTGTGGCCAAAATTGAGAAAGCAGCCGGACGAGCACATCGGCCCGAAGGTGGCGGTGGTGACCACGTCCACCTCTTTGGCAGCCGCTTCCAGGCCCCGTTTGTCAACGTAATCGATCACCTCTTCGGCCGTGAGGACCACGGCCTTGCCGGAGGCAATTTTCTGGTTAATTTCCGCGTAGGTCTTGCTCATAGCGCATTCTCACAGGTAAGGGCCCTCAGGTTCGCCTTAAAAAGGCTGTACTATAGGACGTCCGGATAAAAACAGCAAGTTGCCGGCGCTCCCAGGCGCGAAAAAGAACCGAGTCGATGGATAAAAAACGGGCTTCTTGCTTTTTGCAAATCCGGTAGAATCGTGTATTGATAGTTCTTGTCGAAACAATCCCTTCCCAGGAGGAGCCTCAGATGACTGCGCCCAAGGATTTTACCCACTTCAATCCCCGGATAACCCTGCAGGCAGGCGGCAAAGACTACTCCGTCTATTCGGTCAAGGCACTGGAAAGCCTCGGCTACGGGCCCATTGAACGATTGCCCTATTCCTTGCGCATCCTCCTGGAAAACCTGTTGCGCCATCATCCACAAGGACTGGCGAGCAGCCAGGATATCGACAACCTCGCCTCCTGGCGGTCTGATGCGGTGCGCCCCGAGGCCATTCCCTTCATGCCCAGCCGAGTCATTCTTCAGGATTTCACCGGCGTGCCCGCCCTGGTTGATCTGGCGGCGATGCGATCCGCGCTGGC
Source organism: Desulfobulbales bacterium (assembly GCA_038318785.1). Taxonomy (GTDB): domain Bacteria; phylum Desulfobacterota; class Desulfobulbia; order Desulfobulbales; family Desulfobulbaceae; genus Desulfobulbus. The sequence continues at coordinate 36,654 of JBBQCO010000009.1, forward strand.
CCGGCACGGCGGCGATCCGGCCACCATGAACCCTTTCATCCCCGCCGATCTGGTCATCGATCACAGTATCCAGGTGGACCGCTCCGCCGACAGCCAAGCCTTTGGCGTCAATGTCGGCCTGGAAATGGAACGCAACCGCGAGCGGTACACCATGCTCCACTGGGGCCAGCGGGCCTTCCGCAATTTTCGGGTGGTGCCGCCGGGCACCGGTATTGTCCACCAGGTGAATCTTGAATACCTGGCCTCGGTGGTGGCGACCGGCGAGGAAAACGGCAAGCCGGTCCTCTCTCCGGACAGCGTGCTCGGCACCGATTCCCATACCACCATGATCAACGGCCTGGGCGTCATGGGCTGGGGCGTCGGCGGCATTGAGGCCGAGGCGGTTCTGCTTGGCCAGCCGTATTCGCTGCAGATCCCCGAGGTGGTGGGCGTGCGTCTCGACGGCACCCTGCGGCCGGGGACCACAGCCACCGATCTGGTGCTGACCATCACCCGCTTTCTTCGCACCAAGGGAGTTGTCGGCCGTTTCGTCGAGTTTTTCGGACCGGGACTTGCGTCTTTAAGTCTGCCCGACCGGGCGACCATTGCGAACATGGCCCCCGAATATGGCGCCACCATGGGCTTCTTCCCTGTGGACGCCGAAACCCTGCGCTATCTCCGCGCCAGTGGCCGGACGGAGGCCCAGGTGGAGTTGGTGGAGACCTACTGCCGGCAGCAAGGCTTCTTCTTTGTCCAAGAGAGCCGCGAACCCGACTATTCGGTGATTTACGACATTTTCCTCGATGAGGTGGTCCCCAGCCTGGCCGGACCCAAACGGCCCCAGGACCTCCTGCCGCTGGCCGGGGTACGCGAAGATTTTTATAAACAATTTGCCCAACAACTTTCCCCAGAATCGCCGCCCATTGAAGCCGGCAACATGAACGGGTGCCCCTGCTGTGTGAAAAGCCCGGCAGCACCTGCGCCAGCACCAGCATCCTGGGCGACCCCGGCCAACGGCTCGGTGGTCATCGCCGCCATCACCAGTTGCACCAACACCTCCAACCCGGATGTGATGATCGGTGCCGGATTGCTCGCCCGCAAGGCCCGGGCGCGCGGCCTGACCAGCAAACCCTGGGTTAAAACCAGCCTGGCCCCGGGCTCCCGGGTGGTTACCCGCTACCTGGAGCAGAGCGGCCTCCTGCCTGATCTCGAGGCCCTGGGCTTCCATGTGATCGGCTACGGCTGCACCACCTGCATCGGCAACAGTGGGCCGCTTGATAATGACATCGCCACCGCCATCAAGGAACAGGATCTGGTGGTGGCCGCCGTACTGAGTGGCAACCGCAACTTCGAGGCCCGCATCCATCCCCAGATCCGCGCCAATTACCTAGGTTCGCCGCCGCTGGTAGTGGCCTATGCCCTGGCCGGCACCATGCTCATTGACCTGGAAAACGAACCGCTGGGGGTTGATGCCCAGGGGCAGCCGGTGTATCTCCGCGAGATCTGGCCAAGCAGTGAAGAAATTCGGGCAGCTGTCCAACAGAGCCTCAAACCCGATCTGTTCACCGTCAGTTACGCCTCGGTCTTTGCCGGCGACGCCCAGTGGAACGCGCTTGATGGCGGTAGCTCTGAGCTTTACCAGTGGGATCCCGATTCTTCGTATATCCGGGAACCGCCCTTTTTCCAGGCAATGTCCGCAGAACCGAAACCGGTTGCCGACATCGAGGGTGCCCGCATCCTCGCCCTGTTTGGCGATTCAATCACCACTGATCACATCAGCCCGGCTGGTTCGATCGGGCCGCAGACCCCGGCGGGACTCTATCTCCAGGGGTTGGGGATTGCCCCTCCCGATTTTAACAGTTACGGTTCCCGACGCGGTAACCATGAGGTGATGATGCGCGGCACCTTTGCCAACATCCGCATCAAGAACCGGATGGTGGACCGGGAGGGCGGCTGGACCCGTTTGTGGCCCGATGACGTGGAGATGCCGATTTATGACGCGGCCATGCGCTATCAGCAGGAGGGGACGCCGCTGGTAATTTTTGCCGGTAAGGATTACGGCTCCGGCTCATCGCGCGACTGGGCCGCCAAGGGTACCATGCTGCTCGGGGTCAGGGCGGTGATCGCCGCCTCTTTTGAGCGCATTCATCGCTCCAACCTGGTGGGGATGGGCGTCCTGCCGCTGCAGTTCCCCGAGGGTACGGATGCCACCACCCTGGTGTTGGATGGCAGCGAAATCATCAGTCTGAGCGGTCTCGCGGGCCCGCTCACCCCTGGACAGAGGGTGGAGCTGCGCATCGACCGGGCCGATGGCCGCCGCCGGATCATCCCGGCAATCCTCCGCCTTGATAATGGGATGGAAATCGACTATTACCGGCACGGCGGCATCCTCCACAAAGTGCTCCGGCAACGATTGGCAACCAAGTGAGCCCAACCGGTTCCGGAGCAGGACCGCCGCATCGGTCTTCCTCTAGCTGAACCCTGCGGTAACCACATGCCCGGAATTGTGCTCGCCACCATCAACGCCCGTTATATCCACGCCAGCCTTGGCCTGCGCTGGTTGTATGCCAACCTGCGCGAACTACAAGCACAGGCCTGTTTGCAGGAATTCTGCCTTACCGACCAGATCGCCGATGTGGCCGAAAAGATCCTGGCTACCGAGCCTACCATTGTCGGCATCGGCGTCTATATCTGGAACGCGGCCGAGGTGCGGCAATTAGTGGGGATCCTCAAGCGGGTCTCCCCTGAAACCCGCATCGTCCTTGGCGGACCGGAGGTCAGTCACCTGCCCCTCCGGGTTGATCTGAGTGAGGCCGATTATATCGTTCAGGGCGAGGGGGAGCATGCCTTTCGTGACCTTAGCGCGGCCCTCCTGTCCGGCAATCCACCTGCGAAAAAGCTCATCCCTGCTACCCCGGTCGAGGTCGAGACCCTGGCCCCGCCTTACCCGTTCTATACCGGCGAGGACCTGGCCCACCGGCTCACCTATGTCGAGGCCTCGCGCGGCTGCCCCTTTACCTGCGAATTCTGCCTCTCCTCCATCGACAAACGGGTCCGCCCCTTTGCCATCGCCCCCTTCTTGGACGAGTTGGAAGGATTGTGGCAGCGGGGAGCGCGGACCTTTAAGTTTGTCGACCGGACCTTTAACAGCAACCCGGCGGCGGCCGGTCGCATTCTCGATTTTTTCCTGTCCAAGGAGCCGCCTTTTCACGCCCATTTCGAGGTCATTCCGGACCATTTTCCCGAGGATCTCAAGGAGCGCTTGCGCCGTTTTCCCGCCGGCACCCTGCAACTGGAGGTCGGCATCCAGACCCTGCACCCCGAAACTGCGGCCAACATCAGCCGCAGGCTTGATCTTGACCGGATCAGAGAAAATATCGCCTTCCTCGAACAAGAAACCCCGGCGCATCTCCATGTCGACCTGATCGTTGGCCTGCCGGGCGAATCCATCGAACAATTCGGCACAAACCTCAACAACCTGGCCGCCCTGACCCGCGGCGAGATCCAGTTGGGTATCCTCAAAAAGCTTTCCGGCACCGCCATCAACCGTCACGATTGCACCTACGGCATGGTCTACTCCCCGGACCCGCCCTACGAAATCCTGCAGAACGACCTAATCACCTTTACCCAGATGCAGACCATGAAACGGCTGGCCCGATTCTGGGACCTGGTCTACAACAGCGGCAATTTTCGCCGCACCGCGCCCCTTCTCTGGCCGGAGGGCGATGTCTTCGACGGCTTTCTCGATTTTTCCCGCTGGTTGTACCAGGAAACCCGGGCCACCTGGCAGATCGGGCTCCCCCGTCTGGCTGAACTGCTGTTCCGCTATCTGGTGGAACAAAAAGGGCTGGAAAAATCCACGGTGGCCGATAGCCTGGCCGCTGACATTCTCGTGATTAAAGGCAGGGTTCTGCCTCCGGCGATCAAAGAGTGGGTCACCCGTTTACCCGAAGAGCGTCACAACCTCGGCGAAACCCTGACCAAAAGGCAGAGCCGACACCGGGAGGGCGCGGACTGAGGCAGACTCCTCGAGTTCCCCAAATCATGCATCCCCGCTCCCTTTTTCTCCACGAGGCCGCTGCCCTCCTCCGACTCACCGGCCCGCTGGTTCTGGCCCAACTCTCGCAAACCGCCATGGGCTTTGTCGATACGGTCATGGCCGGCCGAGTCAGTGCGGTTGATCTGGCGGCGGTGGCGGTGGGTTCCTCGATCTTTTTCCCGGTCTACCTGTTCCTGATCGGCCTGCTCAGCGCCGTCACCCCGCTGGTGGCCCAAGCGCACGGCCGGGGCGACGGCACCGCAGTGCGGCGCTCCATCCGCCTGGGGATGGCCATCGGCCTAGTGGCCGGTCTGCTCCTGATGCCGATTCTCTGGCTGATGCAGCCCTTCATGGTTTGGATGGGGGTGAGTCCCGAGGTCATCCCGATCACCGGCCGCTTCCTGTTCGCCATTTCCTGGGGCCTGCCGCTGGGCGGCCTCTTTTTTGCCATCCGCAACGGTGGCGACGGCTTGAGCAAACCACGACTATCGATGTTTGCCGGTTTTTTGGGCCTCTTGGTGAATATTGTCGCCAATTATCTGCTGATTTACGGCAAGTTGGGGCTTCCGGCCCTGGGCGGTGTCGGCTGCGGTTGGGCGACCACGCTGTCGATCCTGGCCATGCTGGGGTTCATGGCCAGGTTCCTGATGAAGAGCCGGATCGAAGGCACCAACCGGCTCTTTTCGATTCCCTCCACCTGGAAAAGTTCATCGGGAGCATCACTGGCCTCCTTTCTCCGCCTTGGGGTACCGCTGGGGTTGGCCCTGTTTATCGAATGCTCGATTTTCACGGTCATCGCTCTGTTCATCGCCAAGCTCGGCGCTGAGGTAGTAGCCGCCCACCAGATCGCGCTCAATTTCACCTCGCAGCTTTACATGCTGCCCTACAGCCTGGCCATGGCCCTGACCGTGCGCATCGGCTTTGCCATCGGCCGGAAACGGGTCCGGCGGATCCGGCGGATTGTCCGCACCGGTCTGGTCCTGGCGCTGGCCGGATCAGTCCTGACCTGTCTGCTTGTCCTTGGCTTTGCACAGGAAATCGCGGCCCTATACACCGCTGACCCGGCTGTCCGGCAGCTGGCCGTCTCCCTGCTGGTTTTCGCGGCCATCTTCCAGATGCCCGATGCCATCCAAGTAAACTGCGGCGGCATTCTGCGCGGCTGCAAGGATACGCGGGTACCGCTGTTGCTGATGCTGCTGGCCTACTGGGGAATCGGGTTGCCCATGGGATATGGACTGGGATTGGCGCACCTGGGGGGCTTGGAACCGGGCCCCCAGGGCTTCTGGATAGGATTGATCTGCGCGTTGACGGCCGCCGCCGGACTGCTTGGTTATCGGGTGCTGGTGATATTGCGCCGATTGGAGAGGCAGGAGAGACAGCGGGTCACAACAGGCCGTCCATGACCGCCAGGCACATGTCCGCCTTATTCAGAGTATACAGATGAACACCGGGCGCTCCGCCGTCGAGCAGTCCTTTGACCTGCTCGCGGGCATAGGCCACACCGATCTCGTAAACCGCTGCCGCGCCGCCCTGTTCGTGCGCCTTCATCAGGGCATTGACCAATCGACCCGGCATCCGGGCATTGCACATCTCCAGGACAAAACGCAAAGAAGCCAGACTGCGGATGGGCAGGATGCCCGGAACCACCGGCACCGCGACCCCTTGCGCCCGCAATCGTTCGACGTAATCAAAATACACCCGATTGTCGAAATACAGCTGGGTGATGATGAAATCGGCGCCGGATTCCACTTTGCGCCGCATGACCGCAAGGTCGTTGGCAAAGGAAGGGGCCTCGGCATGGGCCTCGGGAAAGCCGGCCACGCCGATGGCCAACTGCGGGTGGTGGTCATGGATGTAAGCCACCAAATCCGAGGCATGGGGGAAGGTACTGAACAGTTCCGCATCAGTGCCGGTGAAACCAGCGGGTCGATCACCGCGCAGGGCCAGAACATTGGTAATCCCCATCGCCTTGATCGCGCCAAGGAAGCCGTCGATTTTGTCCTTATCGGCGGCAACTCCAGTGAGATGGGGCATAATCTCAAAGCCGCAGGTGGCAATCAGCTGCTCGCAGATCTCCAGGGTATTGGATTGGGTGGAACCGCCGGCCCCGTAGGTCACCGAGGCAAACAACGGCTGCAACTGCTTCAACTCCCGGGCCACCTCGAGAAATCCCGGCCACTCCTCCTGCTTTTTCGGCGGGAAAAATTCAAGGGAAACAAACGGACTGCGCTCTGTGATCAATTGAGGAATCTGCATCCTCGTACTCCTTCTACATGGCTATGTTGGTTGGTGGCTCCGTCTCGAGCCTGACCATCACGGTTAAAAAGCGTACTCTTCAAGTTGGCTAGGTTGTCGCCCTGTCGGCCTTGAGACTGGTAGGAAAAACAAAAAAACTGCCTTGTTGCCATTCTCGTTGAACTCCCTCATCCTCTCAACACCTTCAGACTATCCGGCTAAACACCATGAAATAAAAAGCCGATAAGGAGATCAGGAATTATTCTCGTTTACCACGGAGGGTAAACCATGACACCCAAACAAGCCATCCATATCCTGATGCTCAGCCCCTGTTACTGGCTGCTCAACTTTTCGGCGCGCAAACAACTGGTTCGTGAGTACTGTGCTGCCTTTGCCGCCTGGCAACCCTGTTCCGTCCCGCTCAAAAAACCACTCGAACCCTGAGTCCGTTGCGCATCGATCCAATCTTGCCCCTGAGCGCTACCGGTTTTTCTTGCCGCTCCACAGCGGATCCTGGCCGAACCGAGCCTGCCACCAGTCTTCGGGATCATACGGATCAAGCCCTTCGGACTGCCCTTCCTCCCGCTTCAAGGGAAATCGATAGTCATTGCAATAGCGCATCAGCAGTTCGTAGGCGGCGGTGATTCGGTACATCTGCTCGCTGCTTTGCACACTCCCTGTCTTGGCCGTGTCCGGATGATGCTGTTTGCTCAGACGATGGTAGGCTCGTTTGATCTCGGCCAGGGTCGCTCGATCGCTAAGCCCCAACACCTCTCTGGCCTGTTCGATGGCCTGCCAGTCCTTGGCGTTCACGCCTCAACCTTTTTCTTCCAGGTTTTTTCCGTGCCGCGCACCAATCGCCCGATGTTCTGATAATGTTTGATCCAGATCATCAAGACGATGAAGGCAGCCAGCCACAGGTTCCACGCCGGGGCCTGGAGGAAAAAGAGCCAGAGGAGAATCGAGGCCGAACCGAGGAGGGAGCCCAGAGAGACAAAACCAAAAAGATACACCGAGGCAACAAAGACCAGCAGACAGCCCAGCACCGCAAGCGGCGCCAGATAGAGAAAGGCACCCAGCGCGGTGGCCACGCCCTTGCCGCCTCTAAACCGCAGGTAAACCGGGAACATATGCCCCAAAACCGTGGCAGCACCGCAGAGAGCAATGATCAGGTCGCGATGGGGATCCGTTTGCATGAGCAGGCCCGCGAGAAACATCGGCAGATATCCTTTGCACATATCGAAAACCAGGGTCAGGGTACCCTTTTTCTTGCCGAGCAGCCGGGCCACATTGGTGGCCCCGATATTTCTGCTCCCCTGGGTACGGATATCGATACCGCTCTTCCGGGACAGCAGCAGGCCAAAGGGGATGGCCCCAAGAAAATATGAAGTGAGAATACAGAAAATTCCGATGATATTCATAGATTTTCGTTGTGTGTTAGAAACCGGCGCGCCAGGACTCAGGCCTTATTCTGCCGGAAAACCATCTCCAGTTCGCAGGCTGCGGCATAGGCGGCAATCTCGTCTTGCAGCAGTTGGACATAGGGACAGTCCACCACCGCCAGCAACGTCTGTCGCAGACGGAAAGCCGTTTGTCCCCGGTCTTCAATTGGTTCCACCATATAGGGGAAGATTTGCGGCCGGCGGCAGACCTGGGGCCGATCCGGGTAAACATGACAACGACCCGAAGCTTCCAAGTTGGGGCAGCTGATCGTCTTGGGCAGAATCAGGCTCCAACCTGGCTGCCAGCGGATCAGCACCGGCTCCGCACGGTCGAAAAAATCACGGTCCCCAACCTTGAGCGAGGGGTCGTCTTCGGCCCGATGGGCCTGTGACTCCGCAGAATCGATCCGTTCCAGCGGGAAAAAATCGATTTCTCCCGGTTGCAGCGGGATCTCGAAGTAGGCCTGGGCCATGCCCGCATCCGGGCCGACGCAGCAGAGGGTGCAACCGCATGGTGTACAGAGCAGGCTGTTGATCCGCTCCAGTTCTCGAACAAGGATGCGTTGCGCCACCAGGGCTCCGGTCGCGGTCATAGGGTCAAGCCGATGTCCCTCGGAGTCGACCACCTGATCGTGCGGTGGTCCGCCTGCCTTGAGAGCAACCAGAGGCTGCAGCAAATCGGCGTAGGGCGCAAGCAAAGAGGCCGCATCCCCATAGAAGGCATAACCGGTTTTGATGTCCGCCGGCATTTGGCCGATCACCTCCTCCACCGAGGTAAAGTCACCGGTCAGATACAAAAATTGGACAATCCCCACCAGGGGCAGGACCGGTTGTCGCAGCAACGCGAGCCCCGCCGTCAACGCTTCTTTCTCGACCATTTCGCTCCCACCAAGAATTAGGCCCGCACCCTACACAAAAAAATGCCGAAAAACAAGCCGTCACCGCTCCCAACCCAGCCAAGACGGCGCAGACGTCTTTACTTTAGCCCGCAAACTGATTACATATAACGGGTCAACCCGCACCAAAAAGGTGCTCGCGCACCAAGAACAATACATGATTATGGCTATCAGAACGATCATCACCTACCCGCATCCGGTTCTCCGGCAAAAGGCGGAAAAAATTACGATTTTTGACCAGGAACTGAAAAACCTGGTCGCGGATATGGCGGACACCATGTACAAGGCCCCCGGCGTCGGTCTGGCGGCAAACCAGATAGGCGTCGCCCGCCAACTGGTACTGGTGGACCGCTCCACCGCCGAAAACCAGCGAACGTACATCACCTTGATCAATCCTGAGATCACCGGCGGCGAGGGCAGTGTCGTTGACGAGGAAGGCTGCCTGAGCGTGATCGAGTGCTACGCCAATGTCAAACGCTTCCGCAAGATCCATGTCACCGCCCAGGATGTAGAAGGCAATCCCCTGGAATTCGACGCCGAAGACCGTTATGCCCGCATCATCCAGCACGAGGTCGATCACCTGTTGGGCACCCTGTTCATCGACCGGCTCAGCTCACTCAAGCGCGCGCTCTATAAAAAGAAGCTGAAGAGAATCCTCCAGGAGGAGGAATGAGCGCACCCTTGCGGATCGTCTTCATGGGCACGCCGGATTTTGCCAAGCCCTCTCTCCAAGCCCTCATCGAAGGCCCGAACCAGGTGGTGGCTGTGGTCTGTCAGCCCGACCGCCAGCGTGGCCGGGGCAAGGTGCTGAGTCCACCGCCGGTCAAGATGCTGGCCGAACAGCATAATATCCCGGTGCTGCAGCCGCCGTCGGTACGCAAGGAGTCTTTTTCGGAGCAGCTCCGTGAGCTCGCGCCGGACCTGCTGGTGGTGGTGGCCTACGGCAAGATCCTACCAGCTTCTCTGTTGCAGCTGCCGCGCCTGGGGGCCATCAACGTCCACGGCTCGCTCCTTCCCCAATACCGGGGGGCGGCCCCGATCCAGTGGGCAGTGATTAACGGCGAAACCGAGACCGGCATCACCATCATGCAACTCGATGAAGGCATGGACACCGGTGACATCCTCTTGACCGTGCCGGTGGCTATCGGCCCACAAGAGAGGGCGGGTGAGCTGTTTGACCGCCTGGCCCGGTTGGGCGGCGAAACGCTCGGCCCTGCCATTGAGCGACTCAATCAGGGGCAACTGACACCGCAGCCGCAGGATCACACCCTTGCCAGTGCAGCACCAATGTTAACCAAGGAAATGGGCCATCTCGACTGGAGTCTGACATCCGCCCGGCTCCATTGCCTGATCCGAGGGCTTGATCCTTGGCCCTCGGCCTACGGTTTTATCGAGGGCAAGCGCTACCGTTTTTTTAATCCTGAGATCGTCAGATATCAAGCCGCCCAACCGCCCGGAACCCTCTGCCGTGTCGACAATCAGGGACTTTTGATCGCCACCGGCGAAGACTCTCTGCTCATCCGTGAAATCCAACCCGAGGGCAAAAAGCGGATGGAGGTTGCGACCTGTCTCCATGGCGCCCGTTTTCCCCCAGGTACACCCATCCTCTGATGAACACCGCCTATCTCGACTGTTTTTCCGGAGTCAGCGGCGACATGCTGTTGGGTGCCCTCCTCGATGCCGGACTGCCCGAGGCTCATCTCCTTGAAATGCTGGGTGCCCTGCCGCTGCACGGCTTCAACTTGGTAGTGGAGCGGAGAAACGTGCAGGGGTTTGCCGCCACCCAGGTGACCGTCGAGTGTGACTGTCACGATCATCCTCACCATGAACACCGCCATCTGGCGGAGATCAGCAGCTTGCTCGGTAAGGCTTTAATTCCGGCTCAGGTCCGGGACAAGGCCCTTGCGGTTTTCACCCGTTTGGCCGAGGCCGAGGCGGCAGTCCACGGGACCACAATTGATCAGATCCATTTCCACGAGGTCGGGGCGGTGGACGCCATCGTTGACATTGTTGGCGTGGTGGCTGGTTTCGAGTATCTCAAAATTAAGCAACTGATCTGCTCCCCCCTGCCCATGGCGCGGGGTTGGATCACCTGCGCCCACGGCGAGATCCCCCTGCCGGGACCAGCGGTCTGCCGATTATTGGAAGGTGTGCCGGTGTATGGTGAAAACCTCGACCAAGAGCTGGTCACCCCCACCGGCGCGGCCCTCGTTCGTGAACTGGCCGATGATTTCGGCCCGATGCCGCCGATGCGGCTTGCCCGGACCGGCTACGGCGCCGGCTCGATGGAGCGGCACGACGGACGGCCCAACCTGCTGCGCCTGCTGCTCGGCCAAAGCATGGAGGTGCAGGAAGCTCAGCAGGTCGAGGTGATCGAGACCCATCTTGACGACTGGAATCCGGAATTCTGGCCCCATGTGAGTGAGCGTCTGATGACCGCCGGCGCCCTCGATGTCTGCCTTATCCCCATACAGATGAAGAAGGGGCGTCCGGGCTTTCTCCTGCGGGTGATCGCCGAACCGGCTACCCGGGAAACCGTCACCAACGTGGTCTTCAGTGAAACAAGCGCTCTCGGCCTGCGTCTACGGCGGGAAGAGCGCATGACCCTGCCCCGCGAAATAATCACCGTCACCACCCCCTGGGGCGATCTGCCCGCAAAGAAAATCAGCACCCCTACCGGCACGGTCATCACCCCCGAGTACGAGGCCTGCCGCACGCTAGCCGAGGTGCATCACCTCCCGCTGCAGGAAGTGTATGCCGCCGTCCGCCGCTACTCTCCGGCACCGCTTTCCTAAAATACCATGGACCGCCTGTTGATGTTCATTGCCACCGGCGCATACAGTGGCTACCTGCCCAAGGCCCCCGGCACCTGGGGCTCCGCGGTTGGGGTGTTGATCTGGTTGCTGCTCAGGCGGCTGGAGGCTATCCCGTATCTCTCCGCCGTTGGTGTACTTTTTGTCATCGGCATCTTCAGTGCCGGGGCGGCGGAAAAGATTGTCGACCGGGCTGATCCGGGTATTGTGGTCATTGACGAAATCGTCGGCCTCCTGATTGCGCTCAGCTTGGCCCCCGCGCACCCGGCCGCGGTTTTCGCCGGATTTTGTTTATTTCGTTTTTTTGATATACTGAAACCATTTCCGGTCGGCTGGGTCGATTGTCATCTGCACGGCGGTCTGGGCATTATGCTCGACGATGTCGTTGCCGGACTGTACGCCTTGCTGGTGCTCCAGCTCGGACTCTGGCTGATCAGGATGCTGTGAGAAGAAGGGTCGAAAAGCCCCTCTAAAGGGTGCAAGAAGGAGCTTCTCCACCGATCCAACCCAACCTATGCCGGACTGCTGGGTTGATTGACGGGGGTAAAATCTGCAGGTACCGTTAGGTCTTTATTGTTCCTTCTGGTTGAAACAAAGAAAGCCATGAAATAACGGGTAGTACGCCCGTTTTCCATGGCTTTCTTTGTTAAGAGTTTTTGCGTTATCCGTCGGTCCGTTGGGCATTGCTTACCAGCGGTGATAATCTCCAAGATAATTATTCATGCAGCGTTGAAAGCGATGGCCACCAACACGATAGCGATCAGCGCAGTTGTGGTAGGCACGGTTATAGCGCTGTTTGTAAACACGCTTTTCACGCTGATTGTAGACCCGATTTTCGCGGTGATCTCTGTTGTCATAATAATAACCATCTCTGCCGCGATCAGACGCGGATGAGGATGATCCAACTCCCATTACCGTACTGAAGGTAAGGGCCACAATACAAATAGCTCGGACAAATCGTTTCATGAGTGAACACCTGATAGAAGAGTTTTGCTGCTAACGTCTCTGCCCTAAAATAATCAGGATTTATCTTCTTTCATAATGGCCACCGCCTCTGTGGTGATCGTATCTACCACGTCCATACCCATCATCATGCCAGGGCCTTGGCCAGCAACACCCGCCAAGCGATACAAGCATTGTCACCAGGACCACTCCCAATATTATGATTCTCTTCATTGCGCTCACCATTGATTTTTTTGTTGAAAGGTTCTGTCGTCAATTGAGGGTCAACTGAGGGTATCGTGTTGGGAGCGGGCGGTTCCATGGCAGTCTATTTTGTATGAGATGAAGGAATGTGAACCCCTTGAAAAATTAAATTGTATCGCAGGATATAACTCTTGGAAAGCATACGGTGTGCCATTTTTCCAGGCTGGTCACTGTGAAGTAAAAAATCTATTTGATCAATGTTTTAGATGAGTTATTTGAGCGCCATTTGGTTTGACAGTAAGGTCTGCTGGATAATTATTACTCGCAGTCAGCCTATGTGAGTATTTGTTACTCACTCCCGTTTGCTTCAACTGCATCGAGTCTGATACGCTCTCGAAAGTCAGTCGTTGTTTACCAAAAGATTCATCGGCAAGAACGATCATGGAACCTTCTTGATGATCGACCTCATATTGAAGGCTATCAAGGAGGGATTGAGCAAGTTCGTACCTTCCCTTGCATGCGTGCATGCGGATTTCCAGAGCAACCATCTGCTCTTCTGGCATTTTCACATTCGATATCTGCCTCTTCCTGAAAACCGCTAACATCTCCAACAAAGTAAAATTGGCCGGAATGTAGTCCATGTTATCCATCTCATCGACGGCTTCTTCCACGGTAATCGACGATTGACCTTCTCTGCGCATAGTTCTCTCCTTTTGACACGGTTTATAATATACATGCCGCTCAAGGTTTCTTCGAAAAGGTGTTGAAAAGAACCAGCAATAACGACGAAAAAACAGTTGATTAAATTGAAAAAGCCTCTATTCTGGACAGAGTTTTCCCGCTAAAAAAAACACATCCAAAACGAGGCTTTATGCATCACAAGAATATCAGGGCCATTGTGCGAAAACAAGTTAAAACGCAATTTCCGAACTGGAAGCGGCTTGATCGCAAAGTCAAGCAGGCGCTCGCT
>JBBQCO010000010.1:0-49927 GCA_038318785.1 Desulfobulbales bacterium
AGGGCTCGAAAGTCCAAGAAACAAGGGATGAGCACTGACGCCAAGCAGCGGTAAACGATAGACAGACGAAAAAAAACTGCTGATCCAGCTTCCGGGAAGCTGCGAGCATGTATTTCAGGGATACTTTTCAACACCTTTTTGAAAAGCAGCCAGCACCGCATCGCACTGCGCCGCGATTCGACGTTTTTTGCCAAACGAAAGTTCCATCGATTTGACATTGCTGTTTTTTCTCGAGAGTTGCATTACCTCGGCGGTCACTGCCGCAAATTCGGCAAACGCTGTTTTTGCCTGCGATACCGCCTCCAGACTCTCTGCACCCACAAGGTCGCTGAGGGCAGCGAATGAATCGGCAACCTTGTTTTCCTCCACTTTCATTTGCGCCTCGATCTGGTCCATTTTTTCATCGGTGGCCTCGGCAATATGGGCACTGTGCAGATTGTACATTTTGAGACCAGCGATCAAGGCGCGGGAGACCGGTCCGGCAATCCGGCTTTCGTCCTGCGTCCCTGGAGACGATTGAAGAAGATATTCAAGGGCCTGCTCAAATTTCTGTATCGTTTCGGCCCCTTTCCCCTTGGAAAGGGCTGCCGCTTTGAGATTGGTGTTCTCCACTGCGAGTTCCAAGATCACCTGATCGAGCTTGCCGAACTCCGCCCAACAGGTGGTAAACTCATTCATCAGCTCCTGCTCATCCGGCGAGGCAATGGCGGCAACGAGTGAACGAAGGCTGTTCAAGTTCTGGCCCACTGTAGCCGAGGCTGCACGCGACTGGTTGGCAAAATCGATCGATTCCTGATCGGTGAGTGCCATGACGGCATTCTTCTCCAATTCTACAGATTTGAGCAGATCGATGCGCATCTGGGAGAGTATTCTCTTTTTTTCTAGGGTGTTCTCATAGTGACTGTTCTTGGAGGGTGAATCGCCGCTCTGTTTTGCCATGACGGCAAAAAGGACGATGGCAACAGCTATGCCAATCCCCACCATGAAAGCGACTTGTTCCTTCTTGTTTGAAAACTGCATATTCGTTCCCCCACGCATTCAATTGAAACGATCCGATCCTTCCTTGTTCCGGCAGCGCGCTGGTGCAGCGTTGCGGGTGGCGGGAAGGCCTGTCGTCCGTGCTGGAAAATCTCTCATCGTGTCGCCGTGTCCAACGCCATATTGACTGCCAGAACGTTCACCCGCGGTGCCCCCATAAATCCAAATTGGCGGTCTTCAAGATGGCCGGCGATGACACTGGCGATCTTTTCATCGCTCAGGCCTCGTGCCAGGGCAATGCGGTGGATCTGGACCCGGGCAGCCTCCGGCGAGACATGCGGGTCGAGGCCGCTGCCCGAGGCCTGGAGCAAGTCTGCAGTAACGGGTCCATCTACCCCGGCAGCGTGCAACCATTGCAACCGTTCGTCAATCGTTTTCTGATAGTTGGGATTGGTCGGCCCGGCATTGGAGCCGCCGGAGGCCAGCGGATTGTAGGCGAAACCAGCGGTTGCCGAGGGGCGCGGCCACAGATATTTCGGATCGAAAAAGGGCTGGCCGATGAGGGCGGAGCCGATCACCATGCCCGTGTGGCCGGTGACCAGGCTGCCCATGGCCTGCCGCGGGAAGAGGACCTGAGCCAGACCGGTGACCACAGCCGGGTAGATGCCGCCGCAGATGATGGAGAACACGAGAAACATGAGCAATGCCGGTCGTATTTCTTTCATGGCGTGATTCCTTGGTTGGTGGTTGTGATCAGATCAGCAAGTTGATGCCCAGATCGATGACCTTGATGCCGATAAAAGGAACGATGATACCCCCGACTCCATACACCAACAGGTTGAAGATCAACAGTTGCTCCGCCGGCATCGGGCGGAACTTGGTGCCCTTGAGTGCTAACGGCACCAAAAGGGGAATAATCAGGGCGTTGAAGATGACCGCCGACAGAATGGCGCTGTAGGGGCTGGCCAGCTGCATCACGTTCAGTGCCCCCAACTGCGGATAGATGGAGACCAGCGCCGCCGGGATGATGGCAAAATACTTGGCAATGTCGTTGGAGATGCTGAAGGTGGTCAGATTGCCCCGGGTCATCAGAATCTGCTTGCCGATCTCGACGATATCCAGCAGCTTGGTCGGATTGCTGTCGAGATCGATGATATTGGCGGCCTCGCGGGCCGGCTGGGTGCCGGTGTTCATAGCCACCGCCACGTCGGCCTGGGCCAGGGCCGGGGCATCGTTGGTACCGTCGCCGGTCATGGCCACCATGTATCCGGCCTCCTGGTTTTCGCGAATCAGACGGAGTTTGTCTTCCGGCTTGGCCTGGGCCAGGAAGTCGTCAACCTGGGCCTCGGCGGCGATGGCTGCGGCGGTCAGCTGATTGTCGCCGGTGATCATCACGGTACTGATTCCCATGCTCCGGAGTTGTTGAAAGCGTTCCTGGATGCCGCTTTTGACAATATCTTTCAGGTTAATCACGCCCAAAACTTCAGCTCCCCGACAGACCGCCAGCGGCGTTGCCCCGGCATGGGCTATGGCGACGACCTTCCCTTCCAGATCTTTGGGGACGGTGCCGCCTTGCTTGCGAACAAAGGCGACGATGGAGTCGGACGCCCCTTTACGATAAATCACGCCGTCGATATCGGCCCCGGAGAGACGGGTGTCGGCGCTGAACGGGATCGTTGACGCGCTGGCGGGAAGCACTTCCAGTCTCAAATCCTGTTGCTGCCAAGCTAGGGCCACCACGCTCCGCCCTTCCGGGGTTTCATCGCCGAGTGAGGCCAGCAGCGCCGCCTGTGCCACTTCCCGCTCGGTGTGCCCGCCCACCGGCACAAAGGCAACCGCCTCTCGATTGCCGTGGGTGATGGTCCCGGTTTTATCAAGCAGCAGGACGTTGACGTCGCCGGCAGCCTCGATGGCCCGGCCGGAGAGGGCAATGACGTTCTTTTGAAAGAGCCGATCCATACCGGCGATGCCGATGGCGGGCAAGAGGGCGGCAATGGTGGTCGGTGCCAGACAGACAAAGAGGGCCACCAGAATGGTCAGCGAAACCGGGCTGCCTTGGCCAGCGGCGGCGACGCTATAAAGGGACAGCGGGCTGATATTGGCGCAGACCAGGAGAAAGACCAGGGTGAGGGCGATCAGCAAGACCTCCAGGGCGACTTCGTTGGGGGTCTTGCGGCGCTTGGCCCCCTCGATCAGGGAGATCATCCGGTCGAGAAAGGTCTCGCCGGGATTGGCGGTGATTCTGACGACAACGGCATTGGCAATAACCGTGGTGCCGCCGGTAACCGCACTGCGATCGCCTCCCGATTCGCGCACCACCGGGGCTGATTCGCCGGTGACCGCCGACTCGTTAACCAGGGCCGCTCCAGCCACCACCTCGCCGTCGCCGGCGATCAGCTCACCCGCCTCCACCAGGATATAATCGCCCTTGCGGAGTTCGCTTGCCCCGACCATCGTCTGGGGGCTCGCAAAATCTGCCGAGGTAAGCCGCTTGGCGACGACATCGGTGCGCGATTGGCGGAGACTTGCAGCCCGGGCCTTGCCGCGTCCCTCGGCCAGAGCCTCGGCAAAGGTGGCAAAAATCACCGTTAGCCAGAGCCAGATGGAGACGGTACCAGTGAACCAGACGGGTTCGCGATTGGCGCCGGTCAGTGAGAGGATGAAAGTCACCAGGGTGATGCAACTGGCGATCTCGACCGCCAGCATGACTGGATTGCGCCACAGACTGCGCGGGTCGAGCTTTTTCAGGGCCTCAACCAGAGCGCTCTTGAGCAGTTCTCTATCAAAGGCCGATTGAGGTTGGGGAATATGTTTTGACATGGCCTCAATTCCCCCCGAGCATGGTCAGATGTTCGACGATCGGCCCCAAGGCCAGGGCCGGGAAAAAGGTCAAGGCACCAACGATAAGGATAACCAGGGTCAACCAGAGGGCAAACGGGGCCCTGTCGGTAGGCAGGGTGCCGAGGCTGGGAGGGATGTACTTTTTGCCGGCGAGGGAACCCGCCATGGCCAGGATGGCCACCGCCGGGACATAGCGGCCGATCAACATCGCCAGTGAACCGAGCAGGGTATAAAAATCGACGCTGGCATTCAAACCCGCAAAGGCGCTGCCGTTGTTGTTGGCCATGGAGGCAAAAGCGTACATTACCTCGGAGAGGCCATGGGCGCCAGGATTGGCCATTGCGGCCACGGCAGATGGGGTGATCATGGCGATGCCTGAGAGGATCAGTACCATGACCCCGGAGCTGAGGATGGTAATGATCGCCATCCACATCTCCCGCACCTCGATCTTTTTCCCCAGATATTCTGGCGTCCTGCCGATCATCAAGCCGGAGACAAAGACCGCGATGACGGCAAAGGCCAGCATCGTATAGAGGCCCGAGCCGACCCCGCCGAAGACAATCTCGCCCAGCAGAATCAGGGAAAGCGGGACCAGTCCGCCGATGGGAGTGAGCGAGTCGTGCATGGCGGCGACCGCGCCGCAGGAGGTGGCCGTGGTAGCGACTTCAAAGAGGCAGGTGCCGACAATACCGAAACGGACCTCCTTGCCTTCCATATTGCCGCCTTCGATCCCCAACTGGTTCAGTTGCGGGGTGCCGGTGGTCTCAGCCCACTGGAGAACACCAAAAGAAGCCCACAGGAGCAGGAGCATGACCGCCAGCAGGGCCCAGCCCTGGCGGCTATTGCCGACCATGCGGCCGAAGGTGGCGGTGAGACCGGCCGGAATCAGCAGAATGAGCAGGATCTCCAGCAGATGGGAGAGCGGGGTTGGGTTCTCAAAGGGATGAGCCGAGTTGGCGTTGAAGAAGCCGCCGCCGTTGGTGCCCAGTTCCTTGATTGCCTCCTGGGAAGCAACTGGGCCCATGGGAATGCTGACCTCGCCCACGACCACCGTGTCGGTCAACGGTTTGCCGGCTGGATCCAGGCGCGGCTTATCAAAGCTGGTGGTCTGGAGCAAGGGCACGGTCTGATAGGGGCTGAAGTTCTGGATCACCCCCTGGGAGACCAGGATGAGAGCGGCAACCAGCGCCAGCGGCAGCAGGATGTAGAGGGTGCCGCGACTCAGGTCGACCCAGAAGTTACCAACAAGCGCACTCTTGCGCCGGACAAAACCGCGGATCAGGGCAATGACAATGGCCATGCCGGTGGCGGCGGAGACGAAATTGTGCACCCCAAGCCCCACCATCTGGGTGAGGTAGCTGGCCGCAGCCTCGCCGCTGTACGCCTGCCAGTTGGTGTTGGTAGTGAAGCTGACTGCGGTGTTAAGCGCCAGTTGCCAGGAAAAGGCAGGTACCCCCTGCGGATTGAGAGGCAACAGATGCTGCACGAGCAGCAGGACGAAGAACGCCGCAAAACCCACCAGGTTGAAGAGGAGCATGGCGGTCGCGTAGCGCTGCCAGCTCATCTCTTCCTCCTTGTTTACCCCACAGAGCCGGTACAGTACATTCTCGCAGGGAACCAGGAGGGGCGAAAGCAGGGTCCGCTCACCCTGATAGACCTTGGCCATGAAGAGGCCAAACGGTTGAACCAGAAGCAGCAAGGTTGCGAAAAAAAAGGCCGCTTGCAGCCAATCAGAGGCGTTCATGGCGATACTCCTGATCTGTTGTTCTCGAACACCTCAACCCATATGGAGGTTGCCGGTGGATCCGTGATCCATGTCACTTGAACGTATATATAACACCTTGAACATCAAGAGAAGATCAAGACATCAAGGGAATCTATCAATTAAACGTCAAGAAGAGCGTTTGGCCTTGCAAGGGAGAGGCCGATGCTTTGCACAATCATTGCTTTCCATGGCAAATTGAGATTTTTTGAAAAGATTACAATTCAACATGGTTGCCCAATTCGACCACCCGATCCGGCGGCAATTTAAAGAACGAGGTGGCGTTCCAGGCATTGCGCGACATGTAGATGAACAGCAGCTTGCGCCAATGGGCCATGGGAGCCGTTCCGGTGGCGGTCATGGTTTCACGCCCTGTATAGAAGGAAGTGGAATAGATATCAACGGGCATCCCCTTGTCACTGAGCAGTTCAATAATCTCCGGCAGTTCCGGCGTCTCCATAAACCCGTATCGTGCCTTGACGCGATAAAATCCGAGGCCAAGATCTTCGATGCTGACCCGGTCGCCCGGGGCGACGGTCGGCGTTTCCGCAGCGAGGATGGAAAGCAGCAGGATTCGTTCGTGCAACGCCTCGTTATGCTTGAAGTGATGAAGCAAGGTGTGCGGAATGCCCTCCGGGGAAATCGACATAAACACCGCCGTGCCGCTTATCCGCTGGGGCTTATACCCGGCGATATCTTTAAGGAACACCTCGGTCGGGATCTTCATCAGGCCGTAGTGCTTGGCAAGAATAGCCCGGCCGTCACGCCAGGTCATCATGGCAATCAGGATGCTGACGGCGATACAGAGGGTGATCCAGCCGCCATCGGCGATTTTGAGTAGATTGGCGCCTAAAAAAGAACAATCGAAAAACAGAAAGAGTCCCAGCAGCGATGCGCTTTGCCACAAGGGCCACTTCCACTTGACAGAAGTCACCTTGAAATAAATGAAAGAGGTGATGGCCATGGTGGCGGTGACGGCAATACCGTAGGCCGCCGCCAGCCGGGTGGATTCCTTGAAGGCGAGCACCAGCGATAAACAGGCGATCATCAGCATCCAGTTGACCGTGGGCATGTAAATCTGCCCCTTGGTTTGCTCGGAGGTATGGATGATGTGCATGCGTGGGGTGAATCCCAGTTGAATGGCCTGCTGGGTCAACGAATAGACACCGGAGATCATGGCCTGGGAGGCAATGATAGTGGCCATGGTCGCCAGGCCCACCATGGGATAGAGCAGCGATCTGGGCACCAGGGCATAAAACGGGTTGACCTCGACCAATTCAGGATGGTGCAGTAACAGCGCCCCCTGGCCAAAATAGTTGAGGGCCAGACCGGGTAAAACCGCCCCGTACCAGGAGAGGCGAATAGGGCGGCGGCCGAAATGGCCCATATCGGCATACAGTGCCTCTCCGCCGGTGATGCAGAGGACAACCCCTCCCAGAACCACGAAGCCATGCAGACCATTGCGGAGAAAAAAGGCGATTGCCTGCCGGGGATCAAGGGCGGCAAGGATCTCCGGATTGCCGGCAATGGCCCGTACTCCGAGGCCGCCAAGCACCAGAAACCAGACCACCATAATCGGGCCGAACAGGGTGCCGATGCGCGCCGTGCCATGCCTCTGGACAACAAACAGGATAACCAGCACCAGGCAGGTGAGCGGCACAACATATTTGGCGGCGGCATCGGTGGCCATGTTGAGCCCTTCGATGGCTGAAAGCACCGAGATGGCTGGCGTGATCACCCCATCGCCATAAAGCAGGGCCGCACCGAAGGCGGCGAGAAAGGTGAGCAACGACCATTGTTTCCCACTCATTTCCAAGCCCTGGAGCATGGAGAGCAGCGAAAAAATGCCCCCCTCCCCCTTGTTATCGGCCCGCATGATAAACACCACATACTTCAGACCGACAACCAGCAGCAGCGACCAAAAAACCAGGGAGAGAATGCCGAGGACATTGGGGGCGGTCGGTGCAACCCCATGGGCCCCGGTGAAGCACTCCTTGATGGTGTAGAGCGGACTGGTGCCGATATCACCGTAAATAATCCCCAGAGCCGCCATGGCCAGCAGCGGCAGTTCTTTTCCGGAGGATGACGAAGTGACTTTTTCCTGCCGCGTGTGCACGGAGTTCTCCGGTACAGCGACGGAACTAAGACGATGCGGTTGCATGATGCATTCTCTGCGGTGGTCCGGGACAGGGTGAGATCGCCCCTGACAAGGTGATTGATTGTCCCATCTGCAACGACCTCACTGACGGCCGTTGGGAACAGGGTTTTTCTCTTCAAAAATGAGACTGTGGCTGGACACAACAAAAGCGCGTCAGCTGTTGCCTGGTACAGAGAAAAGGTATCACCTTTTGGGTCAAGAAAGTGTCAAGATGCGGCGGGAGGATGTCAAGATTTCATCAAGATGAACAAATGCAGGCAGCGCTCTGCATGGCGGGAAAGGAGAAGGCGGAACGAGCAGGGAGAAGAAATTCTGTCGCCCCCTCTCAAGCGCCGGCAAGCTGGAAAAAACAAGCTGGCCAGCCTGCCGGACAATGAACGAGCAGGGAGAGAGAATCTAAACAACTATCCTGCCAAGGCAAAAATCAATAGGGTGGCTGCCGGCAGGAGCCGATGGCGTATTCTTTCAAGGGCTTGCCGTATCGATCAAGAACAGGCCGCCCGATGTTGTCCAGAACAGAACGCTCCCAGCGGCACATGCCCGGCGGCGGCAGGGGAGGAGACATATACACCGGCGGCGGGTACGCCAGAAGTGCCGGATCAAAAGCCGCCACGAACGGTGACGCCAGAAAAGAGGCGGTCCGCTCTCCAACCGGTTCGATACCGCTGGTAGAGTGCGACAGAGCCGTCGAAGGCGACGAGGATATCACCATCACACTGAACGCAAACACAAGCATGGTTCCTTTCATCATTTCTCACCTCCTCCTGACATTGGGGCACCGAAAGGAATACTTCACCAAGGCGGGCATCAAGAACTGCTTCGTACTGGAGATTATTTTAAACATCCCGCCACAAATGAGAAAGAGGGCGGGCCGCTCTTCGCGCCTCCGCTTTCGAGGCATTCGAGGGCGGCTGACCGCAGTTGCCGGTGCCGGCCTCCACCTGGCGCATCCCCTTCCATCATTAAAAATTTTCCCAACACCGGGAGGTCTGCCGCACCTGCCACCTTGACTTTCGTTTCATTTTCCACCACTATGAATACATGAAAAAGAAAGAGAAAATAGCCGATAACCTCATCCTGATCGTCGACGACAATCCGGTCATCGTCAAATTGCTGGGAGCGATGCTCACCCGCGCCGGCTATCAAGTGGCCCGAGCCGACAGCGGCCGCCAAGCTCTGGAAATGCTGGAATCCCTCCTGCCGGACCTGATCCTCCTGGACATTGATATGCCGGGCGTCTCAGGGCTCGAAACCTGCAGGATCATCAAGGAAACCACCCGGATTGCCGACATCCCCGTCATTTTCGTCACCGCCAGCGACGACAAAGATGACATTGTCGCTGGATTTTCGGCCGGCGCCCAGGATTACATCATCAAACCGTCGACCAAGGAGGAACTGCTCGCCCGGGTCAGAACCCACCTGGCGCTATGCAAAACCCAGCAGGCCTTGAAAGCGAGCCGAGCCAGGTACCGCGAGCTGTCCTTCATCGATGATCTCACCGGTTTCCACAACACCCGCTACCTGTATCAAACCCTGCAGGCACACCTCGACAAGCATCCTGACTGGCCCGTCACCGTTATTTTTATGGATATCGACAAGTTCAAGCATGTTGTCGACACCCATGGCCACCTCAACGGCAGCCGCGCCATTGCCGAACTGGCTGCGGTCATCAAACCCATGCTCCCCAAGGGGGGTTACGGCGTCAGCTACGGCGGGGACGAGTTCGTCGTCGTCCTGCCCCGTCACGACGGTGCCGCGGGCGGACTGCTCGCCGAGCAGATCCGGGCGGCGATTGCAGCCAACCGCTTTCTCACCTCGCAGGGCCTCGCCGTCCAGATTACCATCAGTTGCGGCGTGGCCTCGTATCCCGATGATGCGGGCAACCTGGTCGACCTGCTCGGCAATGCCGACCATGCCCTGTTTGAAACGAAAAGAAGGGGAAGAAACGCCGTTGTCACCTTTACGGAAATGAAAACCAATCAGCGCCCATCCCGTTTTTTGCCGATCGATCAGCACTGACAAAGTCACGAACCCTGGTCTCAAGCTGGTTTTCAGCAAAAAAGTGCTTCCCGTATTGGTACCCCGCACTGGATTATTCAAGTCGACGCGGCGCGCCACCCCTTCACAACACCATCTCCTCATGGGTTGCCCCACCAACTTCTACGGTTCCCCTCAATACTCGGTCTTTTTCAACCACTGCATTATTATTCGGGGAAAAGTTTTTTTTTGCCATAATTCCGGCTATTATGCTCTCGATGGTAAATAGATCCCGTTTCGTTCCCTTCACCCACAGTGACCCATACCATGCAAAAAGGCGTCTTCCTCGGCCTGGCAACAGCCGACATCGTATACTATGTCCCCCATCACCTTGAAAAAAATGAAAAGCTCAAGGCAGAACGGCAACTTGCCTATGCCGGTGGTCCGGCAACCAATGCCGCCGTCACCTTTGCCGCTTTCGGCAACGAAGCGTCGCTGATCACCGGCCTCGGCCAGCACCCCCTGGCCCATGTCGCCAAGGCGGATCTTGCCGACCACAAGGTGCATCTAATCGATTGCACCGACCAGCCCAGAAGGCCACCGATCCTTTCCGCCATCATTGTCGACCTCTCCACCGGCGAGCGCAGTGTTGTCTATTCCAATACCGATCTCCGCAAACTCCGGCAGGATGCCGTCAACGAGAGCACCCTCGAATATGCCGATATTCTCCTGTTCGATGGCTATTACCTCCCCCAGGCGACCCAACTGGCCCACTGGGCCAAGCCCCTGCGCATTCCGGTGGTCCTCGACGGCGGCAGCTGGAAGGAAGGGTTGGACAAGCTGCTGCCGCTGGTCGATTACGCCATCTGCTCCAACGCCTTTTACCCACCGGGATGCACGGATACGGACAGCGTCATCGCCCACCTCCGGGAGTACGGTATCGACAACATCGCCATCACCAAGGACGGCGACCCGATCATCGCCCACACCCAGGGCCAGACCAGCGAATTGCCGGTGATGACGGTCAAAGCGGTGGATACGCTGGGCGCCGGCGATATCTTCCACGGCGCTTTCTGCCATTACATCCTGGAAAACGATTTTCTGCTCAGCCTCGAACGGGCGGGTGAAGTGGCCAGCCTTTCCTGCACCTCACTCGGCACCAGGGCCTGGATCGAACAGGAAAAATTCATCTGAACCCCACCGCGACACACTCGGTGCAACCTTCACCTCCGCCGCCGGCCTTTCGACCGCACGAATATCCTGACCACGAGAGCTAGCGCTGCCGGAAGGGAATCTGGCAGTAGTCGATGCCGCGTTTGGGCACGATACCGTTCTGCTCCAGGAACATCTTCAGCGAATGCATCGAGATATTGATGTTCGCCGTGGGCCCGAGGTAGAGGTGGTCCATGGCCAGGGGCGTGCTGTTGAGGCCGATGCCGAATTCAATGTAGGGCACCAGCATGGCGTGCCCTTCCCGGAACAGGACCGGGGCATCGGCGGTGTTGGCAATCACCGGCGAGACAATGCGCCACTCCTTTTCTTCGCGGAACGACGGGTGCTTCAAGATGGCCGCGATCCGCAACAAATCGGTTTCCATGGCGGCAAAGGCCTCGCGGTAGCGGGCGGAGCGTTCGGCGGCTGACTGCTCACCGCCGGTCAACCCGGCCGCCAGCGTTTCCACCGCATCGACCACTTGACGGATCAGCATCCGTTGGCGCGAAGGTTCATAGATGCATTTACCGATCATGAACTGCTGCCGCTCGGCACAGCGTAGGATGTATTCGGGGCAGAAGCCCAAACTGACGCCTTTGCCCGGTGCACTGTAGCCCCGCCACTGACTGAGCAGGTTGCCGTGCGAACGGAAAGAAGCGCCGAAAAGCATATAACCGCTGGTAATCCGATATGCCACCCAATCCACAAACTGCGTCAGCAAACTGGAATTGGGGTGGCCGCTGTCGATCCGCTCGCTCACCTCAGCCTTGATCAAGTCCGCCGTGTGCCGCAGCTCAGCGGAATCGTTCATGTAGCGGATATCGCTGGCCCACAGAGCCCGGCTTCTGACAATGCCGAGCAAGCCGCTGAAAGTGGTGTAATGGTACAGCGTTCCCAGCGGGATATCGGCGTACAGCTCCCTGGTTAAGGCCTCGATTTCCTTCATGACTCACCCTTGTCCCGTTTCGTCCGAAGCCCGTGCCCCGGCCGGAGATCCAAATCAATCTTGAGATTTACGCCGCCATCTGGTAAACAGGGGGACGTTTGATCTAACATGCCGGAATTGAGGCATTTACCCTTTTCTCCATCGACGACCATTGTGCCCCGGACGCCGCATGTGCCGGCGCCCGGCGAACAGTTTCCCTTATCGGTTTGCTGCAGACACCCCGTCCGGCAACCATCTTGTCCCCTTCACCCAGGTACCATATCCGATGTATAGAAATTTCAAAATAGTCCCCAACATCATTTTCGGCCGCGGCTCTTTCAATCAATTAGGCGATATCCTCCAGGCCAAACGGGTCGACCCGGAGTCCTACATGGTTTTTGTCCTGGATGATGTCTTCAAGGGACGTGAACTCGAAAGTCGCTTACCGCTGCAGAAAGGCGATCGCGTGCTCCATGTCAATGTTGATGATGAGCCGAAAACCGACTACATCGATTACCTGACCGCCCAGCTCCGATCCTACAACCTGCGCAAACCCGACGGCATTATCGGCATCGGCGGCGGTGCCACCATGGACATCGCCAAGGCGGTTTCGCTGATGCTCAACAATCCCGGAACAGCGGCCGATTACCAGGGTTGGGATCTGATCAAAAATCCAGCGGTCTACCATGTGGCCGTGCCCACCCTCTCCGGCACCGGCGCGGAAATCTCCCGGACCACCGTACTCACCGGTCCGGTAAAAAAATTGGGCATCAACTCCGACTACACCTTGTTCGACCAAATACTGCTCGATCCGGAATTGATCAAGGATGTGCCCAAGGATCAGTGGTTCTACACCGGCATGGACTGCTACATCCATGATGTCGAGTCATTGGAAGGCACCTTTCTCAACGAGTTCAGCCGTGCGTACGGCGAGAAGTCGATTGAGCTTTGCCGCCAGGTCTTTCTCGAGGATCACCCCGACAAGGATGACAAATTGATGATGGCCTCCTACTTCGGCGGCATGTCTATCGCCTACTCCCAGGTGGGCGCCTGTCATGCCCTGTCCTACGGCCTGTCGTTTGTGCTCGGCACCCACCACGGCATCGGCTGCTGCATCACCTTCGATTACCTGGAAGATGTCTATCCGGAAGGGGTCAAGGAATTCCGGCAGATGATGGCCAAACACGATATCCACCTGCCGCGCAACCTGACCAAGGGCCTCGACAACACGGCCCTGGATACCATGGCCAATGTGGCCCTGGGCCTGGCCCCGCTGTGGGAGAACTGCTTTGGCAAGGACTGGCAGAGCATCATGACCAAGGAGCGGGTGCTCGAACTCTACCGCAAGATGTAACCATCGAGAAAACACGGTGGAAAAGGGTCATGGTTTTCTCCTTTGCGGGAAGACCATGGTTGAAGCACACACCAAAAGGCCTTGCCTGCTTCAGATCATCAACGATGGCTGAAACAGACAAGGCCTTTGATGTTCAGGCAGGCTCGACAACGCCGGGCAGCAACCCTTGCCCCTGTTGCAGCAAGCGCTCGAATTCGATCGCCGGCACCGGCCGGCTGGCCAGATATCCCTGGATCAACATCCCGCTCATCGCCTGCAGGATCCGCAACTGCGCCTCCGTCTCCACCCCTTCGGCGACAATGGCCAAATTCAGCGTTTTCGCCAGGGACACAATTGCCGCGACAATCGCCCGACTGTCGGCATCGGTGCTGATATCCCGGATGAACGAACCGTCAATCTTCAGCCCGTCGAGGGGCAACCGTTTGAGGTAGGAAAGCGAGGAATACCCGGTGCCAAAATCGTCCAGATAAAATTTACCGCCCTCTGCCCGCAACTCCCCTAAAATTTTCTGCGCCTTGCCGATATCACCCATCAACATGGACTCGGTGATTTCAAAATAGAGCCGCCCCGGTTCCAGCCCGGTCGTGCCGATGACCTCACGCAGCAGCTTGACCAGATCCTGCCCGGTAAATTGCCGCGACGAGATATTCACCGACAACCCAAGGCTATATCCCGCATCCTGCCATTTCTTGGCCTGCCCGGCGGCTGTCTTCAACACCCACTCCCCCAGCGGCAGAATCAGGCCGGATTCCTCGGCAAGCGGAATAAATTCGGCAGGCGAAATCAGCACACCTTCATGCCGCCAGCGAATAAGGGCCTCCGCACCCAGGATATGCCCGGTCCGGCTGCTCACTAAAGGCTGATAATGCAATTCGAACTCTTGCAGCTCGATCCCCTTGCGCAGCTTTGATTCCAGGGAGAGGCGCTGATGGGCCTGAGCGTCCAGCTCCGGCGTGAACAGGTGATAGGCGTTGCGCCCAAGGTTTTTTGCCTGATACATGGCCATGTCAGCATTCTTGATCAGGGCGTCGGCATCACTGCCGTCATCCGGCGAGATCGTCACCCCGATGCTGGCGGTGACATAGTACTCGATTTCTCCATGGTAAAAAGGCGCTCGCAAGCTCTCAAGCAGCCGGGCGGCAATGAGGCCGGCATCTTCGACACTCTCGATCTCCGGCAAAAGAACGAGGAACTCGTCACCACCTTGCCGGGCCAGAGTATCAACGGACCGCAGTTGTTCTTTCAACCGCCGGGATAACTCCACCAGCAGATTATCGCCGGCGGTATGACCAAAACCGTCATTGATATTTTTGAAATGGTCAAGATCGAGAAAAAACAGGGCCAGTTTGATTTCTTTCCGCTTCATCCCGGCCAAGGCCATCTGCAGCCGGTCATTGAGCAGAACCCGATTGGGTAAACCAGTGAGGGCATCGTGCTGGGCCTGATGCTCAAGGGCTTCCTGCTGCCGTTTCAGCTCGGTGATATCATGAAAAATGGAGACATAGTTGGTGATCTGCCCGTATGGATTGCGCACTGCATTGATGGTCAGCCACTCCGGGTAGATTTCCCCGCTTTTCCGGCGGTTCCAGATTTCTCCGCTCCATTGCCCTTCACTGGCCAACTGCGTCCACATCGCCTGATAAAATGCAGCGTCATGCCTGTCTGATTTCAGCACCCTCGGATTCTGGCCGACCGATTCCTGCGCCGTATAGCCGGTAATCAGGGTGAAGGCCGGGTTGACCTGCAATATTTTGCCGTCCTTGTCGGTGACGACAATGCCCTCGATCGAATGCTCAAAGACCTTGGCGGCAAAGACCAGCTCTTCTTCGGCCAGCTTTCTTTTG
Source organism: Desulfobulbales bacterium (assembly GCA_038318785.1). Lineage (GTDB taxonomy): Bacteria > Desulfobacterota > Desulfobulbia > Desulfobulbales > Desulfobulbaceae > Desulfobulbus. Next base: position 15,052 of record JBBQCO010000010.1, read on the forward strand.
GTGGTATCCCGGACCACTGCCAGACTGCAACTCGGCTCTTCTCCTGGCTTCCACAAGGGAGAGACAGTGACAATAATCCAGACCACGCTGCCGTTTTTATGCAGATAGCGTTTTTCAACCGTGAACTCGGCAATCATGCCGGCAACGAGGTCGCGCCGCTGCTGGCGGTCAAGTTCGAGGTCTTCGGGATGAGTGATGTCCCTGAAGGTCAGGTTCAGCATCTCCTCTTCCGAATACCCGACGAGCTCACAGTATTTCTTGTTGATTTGGCGAAATTGTCCGCTGCGGGCGTCAACCTGGGCGACGCCGACACTGGCCATCTCGAAAAAAGCACGGAAATTCTGTTCACTGGTGGCGAGAGCAGCCGTGCGTTTGTCGACTTCACGGCTTAAACGTTTATTAAACAGCACCAGGATGACGCCGCCGCCCAACCCAAAAACCAGGACGCACCCGAGAATCGCAGCGGCAAGATACAACCTGCTCTGCTTGCTGGCGGCCAATTCCTCGCGGAGTTCGGCGTAAAGAAACCCCTTGAGACTAAAGTTGGGGGGCATCAGGCCAAGCTGGACATAGGTATCGGCTATGTGGCGCCAACGATCGGGACTCATATATCCGATTTCGACCAGGTCCGGCCGGATCAGGCCTCGCATGGCCTCGGCCTCAAACAACAGATGCTCCAAGGATTTCTCCTGGGAATAACGGGCCAGGATCAACCGGGCGATCTCGTCGGGATGCTCTATGGCGTAGAGCCAGCCCCGCTGCACCGCCCGGCGAAAGGCCTCGACCCGCTCCGGGTGCTCCCGCACCTCGTGCTCGGTGGTGACGAGACAGTCACCGTAAAAATCGACACCGTACTGAACCGGTTGGATCAATTCAGCAGCTACCCCCTGCTTGCCAAAGAGATAGGGCTCGTTGGTCAAATAGGCGGTCTGAGCATCGACCTTACCGGCAAGGAGATCGTCCACGGTCCATGTTTGCGGCTGGACTTGCAGCGACTGGAGAGGCACCCCTTCATTGGCCAGCATGGCCAGGAGCTCCGGGTCGGTTTCAGTGGTGATCATCACCCGCTTGCCCACCAAATCCTTGGGGGTCACCAATCCTTTGTCTTTTCGGGTCAGGAGAACATTGGCCGAATGCTGGAAAATAGCGCTCACAACCACCAAGGGCCGCCCTTGCTGCCGCTCCAGCAGCACGGCTGGCGACATTACCGCAAATTCTGCCTGCCCAGAAAGGAGTGCATCAGAAGGATTGAGACCGGGTTTTCCCGGCAACAGCTCCACGGCAAACCCGGCTTCACGAAAATAACCTTTTTCAAGAGCCGCGTAATACCCGGCAAACTGGAACTGATGCCGCCACTTGAGCTGCAAACGGACGCTCTCCATGGCCCGTTCGTCTGCATGGCAGCTCGGCGCAAAAGCCGCGCCCAGAAGGAGGAGGGCAACAAGCAGTGAAAAAACGAACAATTGTTCTGCCCGTTGAGATATGGAACGGAACACAGGCCGACATGGTGCCGGCGGATACATTGCTGCGGTGGGGTTTGAGGGCTCGATAGTACATCTCCCGTCGTTCGTTGAAAGGATACGGTTCTCCTGCAATGGTAGCAATACGTTCCCGTCAACTCAAGGTCAAAGGCGGTTCGGCCGTTGAATTCTTGGCGTGAAGAAAAGAAATCCCCAACAGCACTCCCGGCGGTGCGTATAGTTCTTCCCACCCGCTCGTTTCAGGAAAAACCTGTTGCCAATCGGGCTGATGCCGTATAGCTTTTCTCCTGTTTCCAGGACATCATTGCTGCTTGCAGAGAGCTGCTCGGCCTGTCCCAGAAATTCCTTCTCCCAATATTTCTCTCAGGGGGGCGACATGAAGCAGGCTGCCTTTCTCACCATCCCGGACTGGCTGCGGGAGATCGTAAACGATCCCTTCCGCAGATACCTCTTCCTCGGCCTGATCCTGCTCGGCATTGGCCTTTCCTGCCTTGAGTACCAGAGAGAAGGGCAACTCACCCCGAACCAGCAGCAGATCGCCTTTTTCTTCCATCCCCAGTGCCCGCATTGCCGCGAGCAGAAGGATTTCATTCCCTATCTCCAGGCTAAATATCCCGAGCTTTCCTGGGCCCAGTACGACACCTCGCTGCCGGAAAACGTCAGGCTGCTGGCTGATTTCATCGCCAAGAGCAGCGATCCGCTCGCAACAATCGGCGTGCCCATGACCTTCATCGGCCCCTATGTGATTGACGGATTTGAGACAGCGGAAACCACCGGCGTGCGCTTGGAGCAGGCCATCCGCGCCCTGCTGAAAAATGACCCTTCCCTGTTTCCGCAAGCAGATGCGAGCAGCGGCCACCGGCAAACGCTCAACCTGCCTCTGCTGGGCACGATCAGGCTGGCTGAATATTCTCTGCCGGCACTGGCGGTGATCATCGGCCTGGTGGACGGTTTCAACCCCTGCGCCATGTGGGTGCTGGTCTACCTGATCTCGCTGATTGTCAGCCTCAACGACCGCCGCAAGATCTGGCTGCTGGTCGGCACCTTTGTCGCCAGTTCGGGCATTCTCTACTTCCTGTTCATGACCGCCTGGCTCAATGTCTTTCTCTTTCTCGGTTACCTGCGCGGCCTCACCCTGATCATCGGCCTCGGAGCCTTGGGCGCGGGCATCCTCAACATCCGGGAATATGTCCAAACCAAGGGCCAACTGACCTGCACGGTCGGTGACGCCGCCGCCAAGAAAAAAACGTTGAGCCGGATTGACCGGATCGTCGATGCGCCGCTGACCGCATTCACGGTTTTTGGCATTATCGCCCTGGCCTTTATCGTCAACTCGATCGAATTCGCCTGCTCGGCCGCGCTGCCGGCCATCTTCACTCACACTCTCACCCTGCGCCACCTGCCGACCATCGAATACTACGGCTACATCCTGCTCTACGATTTCTTCTTCATGCTCGACGACCTGATCATCTTCAGCCTGGCGGTCCTGGCCCTGGACACCAGCATCGGTCAGCGCTACGCCGGTCACTGCCGGATTATCGGCGGTGTGGTGTTGATTGTGCTGGGCGGGGTGATGGTGTTTCAGCCGGAGTTGTTGCGATGAGGTGGGAATGAAATGTGGCTTCAACCACATGGAAGCGGCATGATCCGTGGTCAAACAAATCAATTACCCACCTCCCAGGGAGTCCACAATGTTCGCCCCGCTTGGATGCTCCTTTCCAGGAAGGAATGTATCCGGGGCTGACGGGGCCCTTGCCGCTGAGCCGGGCGGCGGGGTGCGGAACCGGATCAAAGGGGTGAACTGTTTGAGCGCAGCGAGTTTTCGCCCCGCCGGTTCCGCGCCCCGGCGACCGGGGCAGTCTCAGCGGCCGGGCTGCCCTTTCTTTTGATTCTTTTCTTTGGGCACGCAAAGAAAAGAATGCCCATCCCGCAGGGATTGCCGTGTATAATTCCATAAAGATATATATCATGTCCCCGTAATTTCAAAAAATGCCATTTTACGGGATGTGGAGTACATCAATTTGACAAGATGTTGCTGCCGATTTTCATGTTCCCTCCATTCTTATCCATCTGCCGGATAAGGGAATAAATGTGGCAAAGAAAAGCGGCGTACCAATAATAAAATGGTTTAGATGAGGGAACTTAAATGAATTTCATCTGGCAAGTTCAATATGAAATTGAACCATCTTTAGAAAAATCTGAATATGTTGACGGAATTAACTTCGAAGTCGTCAACGGAAAGACCACAGTCATCCAGCAACACATAACCTGTAATTACGACGACATAATCGATACAGTTTGCAAGGATTACATGAATATGTTGCGTAATTATATGTTGCGAAGAATGTTATACCAAAAAACATATCAACCAATTATCGTCAAAATTACAACACCTCCAATACTGTTAAACAGAGAAGAACTTAAAAATAAAGGTGCTAAATTAACTCGAAAAGTCATAGCAGCTTTAGAGATGCGTTGGTCTATTTTGGATGTAAATGAGTCTCTTGCAGAAAGTGAGAATTTCTGGAACTCAGGATTTACAGGAAAAAGCACTGGTTTAGATATTGAATTGCTTCGAATTGCAAGCTGGATAGAAAAGAGTGAAGCAGAACATGATCATATACAGCAATTTATTTTAACATGGGTTGCCTTCAACTCACTTTATGGACTTTATTCAAAAAGAATATCTAACCATAATTTTTATGCTGAAATTCAGCAATTTACAGAAACAGCATTGAGCTTGTTAGAAACAAGCGATGCTAATGAAATATTCAAAAGACATGAAACGAATATCAATTACTTATCTAACAAAAATTTGCAATTAAGAAATGGTACCAATTGCAGCGATGATCTCGGGTTTGAATTAAAAAATAAAAACCCACGAAATCATCTATCCATCATCATGAGAACACTAGAATGCATCTACTGCATAAGAAATCAATGCTTTCACAATGGCCCACAAGCAACTGATCTGCCACACTTCATAAAAGAAGCCAGAGATGTATTATTGTCAATAGTTGCAATTTGCGTGAGAAACTTTGTCGTTATTAAGTAAGCAAGTAGCCCGGATGAAGCCTAAGCGTAATCCGGGGATAAAGAGCTGCGCCCATATCTCCCGGATTCCGCTTAGGCTTCATCCGGGCTACGGCTTCTGCCTGCATGCTTTTGGCGCAAAAAAACTAGTACTAACATCACGTTGCGCACCCTCTTACACATCCACGATCCTCAACAAGACGCCCTGCCACTTTCAACTTTCCATCCTCTATCCGTCCTAAACTCTCCCGAATCTCAACCCCCGCGCGGCAAATCAGCCGGTGCAATCTGCTCAAGATAATAATCATAATTCCCCTCGAAAATCCGCATCTGGCCATGATCGATCTCAAAGACCCGGTTGACCAGAGAGCGGAGGAAATGGCGGTCGTGGCTGACCATGATCAGGGTGCCGGTGAATTGCTGCAAGGCTTCGAGCAGCACCTCGCGCGACTGGATGTCGAGATGGTTGGTCGGCTCGTCGAGGATGAGAAAATTGAGCGGCCGGGCCAGCAGCATGGCCAGGATCACCCGGCTCTTTTCGCCGCCGGAGAGGAGCTTTATTCGCTTATCGACATCATCCCCCTGGAAGAGAAAGGCCGCGCAGAGGTTGCGGACTGTGCCGATGTTGGCGAGGGGCATGGCGGCCTGCACGGTGGCGGACACCGTCATCTCGCCGTCGAGCAGCTCCATCGAATGCTGGCTGAAATAGCCGGTGAGCACATTGGCCCCGATCACAACCGTGCCGGTGGTCGGTTCCACCTGCCCGGCCAGCACCTTGAGCAGGGTTGATTTACCGGCACCGTTGCGACCGGTGAGGGCGATTTTCTCCCGCCGCCGGATCATGCCTTCAAGGCCGCTGAACACCCGGCGGGTGGTGCCATCTGGCTGCAGCCAGACTTTGCCAAGGCCATCCAAGCGGACAACATCGTCGCCGCTGCGGGGCGGCTCGGGAAATTCGAACTTGATGGTCCGCTGCTCCGGCGGCAATTGGATCCGTTCGATCTTCTCCAACTTCTTGATCCGCGACTGCACTTGGGCGGCGTGCGAGACCCTGGCCCCAAAACGGGCAATAAAATCCTCCTCCTTGGCCAGCATCTCCTGCTGCCGCCGGAAGCTGGCCAGCAGTTGTTCGCGCCGGATTTCCCGTTCGCGCAGATAGAAATCATAGTTGCCGCTGTAGGTGGTCACGGTCTGATTGGCGACTTCGACAATCCGGTTGACCACCCGGTTCATGAACTCACGGTCATGGCAGGTCATCAACAGGGCGCCCTGAAACTCGCTCACCAGCCACTCCTCCAGCCAGACGATCGATTCAACGTCAAGGTGGTTGGTTGGCTCGTCGAGGAGCAGGGCATCCGGATTGATGGTGAGGATCCCGGCCAGGGCGATGCGCATCTTCCAGCCGCCGCTGAACGTCTCGACCGGGAAAGCGTAACGGTCACTGCCGATGCCCAACCCGGTGAGCACCGCCTGAGCCCGGTTCTCCAGGTCATAACCGCCCCGATGCTCGAACTCCTCGGTGGCGTTGCCGTAACGCTCGAGCAGGGCCGTCATCTCATCCTCCGCCATCGGCGTGGCCATGGCTGCCTCCATCTCACGGATCTGCTCGCCCAGGGCCGTAATCGCACCCGCAGCGGCCATCACCTCAGCCAGGGCCGAACGGCCGGACATATCGCCCACTTCCTGGGAAAAATAGCCGATCACCGTCCGCTTGGAGCAGGAAATCTCGCCCTTATCCGGCTCCTCCTGGCCGGTCATCAGCCGAAACAAAGTGGTCTTGCCAGCTCCGTTGGGCCCAACCAGGCCGGTGCGGGTGGCAGGGAGAATCTGCATGGAGGCGTCGCGAAATAACAACCGGGAGCCGTGCTGCTTGCTGATATTAGTCAGATGGATCATGGAAACTCACCAGGAAAGGGACGGATTGAGACAGACGGACGGTAAGGCGCGCTCCGCCTAAAAAAGGGCGCAACATAGCCGGGAAAGAAACCACTTGCAAGGGGCAAGCGGCTTTTTGTGCGTCATAGGAGTCAGGCCAGGGAAGTGGTGGAAAAACGAAGTCGATACGAACAGCGGCGACAGAGGGGCTCGACCAGCCATTGATGGCCAAACCCCTCACTCATCCGTCGGGCACGGGGCCCAGCGAGGATGTCGTCCAAGGATTGGTTGAAAATATTGCCCAGAGCCAGCACGCCCTCGGCATCCAGGCAACAGGGAACCACCGTGCCGTCCACCAGGATGGCGAGATGATCGCGCAGACCCCGGCAGTACCCCTGCCGCCCGAGATCCGGGCTGGACAGATGCGGCCAGGCGAATTGCGGTTCAGGATTGAGAAAAATCCTGGGCGCAAGAGGAAGGCCACGTTCCGCCCGCAGCGTATCGGCCCGAAGAGTTGGTCTGGCAAAGGCGCTGCTCAGCCGCTCCAGCAGCCCTTCGTTCCAGCCACCGTCCTTTTGACTCTCCCCCGCCCCCAAATTCCACAGCCGCAAGCTGATATAGAGCCTATTGGCACGGCTCGCCTCCTGGACGAAATCGATTATTTCCCGCAGGTGCGCCTCCGCAGCCTCGCGCTGCAAATGCGCCAACCCGTGAAGGGAAATATTGATCTGCCGCAGGGCAGGGGCAGTGAGCAGAGTGTGCCGCTGGCGGCCTAGCAGGGTGCCGTTGGTGGTGAGGTTGACCTGCATGCCCTGCTCGCTGCTGATGGCCAGCAGGTGACCGAATTCGGGATGGAGCAGGGGCTCGCCGAGCACATGCAGGGAGATGAATCGGGTAACGCCCTGAATTCGCCGCAGCACCTCGGAAAAGGCCGAGACGTCCATGAACGTCTTGGCACGGCTGCTCTGGGCACAGAACGGGCAGGACAGATTGCAGCGGTTGGTAATTTCAATGTAGATTTTCTTGAAGCCGGACAAGGAGGGGGCTCTCAAATAAACTGCTTGATCAGATGATCGCAGATCACCTCGACATTCTCGGGCGTGACCATCCATTGCTCGACAAATCCCAGTGCCTGCCGCCGAAGTCCCGGATCACGGCAATCGTCGAGCCGCCGAAAGAGACCGGTGCGACGACCGATCTGATAGAGCACCTGCTCCTCGGGGTCCATGGCGAGAAACCGGTGGATCACGGCCAGCATACGTTCCTGATCATCGGGCAGGACGCCGTCGATCTCCTCAAACAGATTGAGGATGTGATCGCTCTTCACCCGGCTGGTGATCCCGGAGAGCGATTGCAGAAAGAGCAGCAGTTCCTCGGCGGTTTCCCGGTCCCCCATCTTCTCGAAACCACCGCTTGCCTGTTCACGGGCCAACTCAAGCCCCTCGGGCAGAGCCAAAGTGCGCAGCCGGATAAAATCGGGGTTGATCCGGTTGAGGGCATCGGCGCTTTCCAGGGCATGCTGTTGCGAGAGCGTGCGCCCGCCGAGACCGGGCATGTAGTATTCGGAAAGTTCCATCCCTGCCTGCTTCACCTTGCGCCCGGCCAGGATATGCGCCGCCTTGTCCGCCCCCTTCTTCACCTGGGCAAGCACGGCATCGCAGCCCGACTCCAGGCCGATATGAATACGATTGAGTCCGGCGGCGGCAATACGGGCGAGATCGGCATCGTCCATTCGGGCGATGGTCTGGGAACGGGCATAGGAGGTGATGCGTTCGATGCCGGGAAAGGCCGCTTTGAGGTGAAGAAGGATGGTTACCAGGTGGTCCGGCTTGATGATCAGACTATTGGAGTCCTGGAGAAAAACCGATGTGCCGCCTGCCAGCAACCAGTTGCGGGCGGCGTACAGGGCCATTTGGTCGTCCCAGCCTGTTGCCGGATTAAGCGGCGGGAGCGAACCGAGCGTTCCCTGCCCTCCTTGCAGTAATGCGACATAGTGCCGGACGGTATCAATATCCCGCAGCACATGGGCCACAGGCCGTTGGCTGAAGGGCTCGCCCTTGTACAGGCCGCAGAAGGTGCAGCGGTTCCAGGGACAATTCCGGGTCACCCGGATAAGCAGACTGCCGCTCTCACTGGGTGGCCGAATCGGTCCCTGTTCAAAGCCTTGGTAGGGTTCCACTTGCTTCATACGCCTGTCTTTTGTTCAAATGAATTAAGGAGCGGAGGGGAAGATGGGCCTACTTGTGCTCAATCATTTGGGGGTGAGAAGCGAGCCGTGCTGGATTCGAGCAGTTTGACGCTGATCAGGTTGGCGATATTGCCTCGGCTCTCCTCCGGTAATTCGAGAAATTGGCATCCCAGGTACAATCGGCTGAATTCCGCTTGAGCAAAAACCCAGCGAATCTCCACGGGAACTTCCTCCTCACTCACCAGTCCCGTTCGGTGCCTCAGCCTGGTCAGGATCAATCGGTCACCGACTACGAAATGATACTCGCCCGTGACCGAGAGATGCAGCCCTCCCAGGCTCAAATCAAGAATCGATGCCCGCAGCATCTTGGTGGCCCCGGCACCATTACTGAATTCGCACCCCATTTCCTCCGCAGCATCAAAATAAACGCGGATATGTCGCCTTCTTTCCGCAAAATCCGTCTGCATTCCTTCCCCCCTTGCATAAACACTCATTGGTTGACATAGCAGATACAGTTTCCGTCTTTTCCCTCACCCGATACAAGGAAAAAAATGGATTATCGTTTAAATACCCAAAAATCGGGATGGAGCATGGCGAGAAAGGGGATCAGCTCCAGTCGGCCGACCACCATATCGATGATGAAGATAATCTTGGTCAGGCTGGTGAGGTGGCCAAAACTGCCCATGGGGCCAATGGCGCCGTATCCCGGACCGATGTTGCCGATGGTGGCAGCCGTGCCCACAATACCGACGGCGGCATCGCCCTCGATGATGCTCACCGCCAGCGACGACAGGGTCATCAGAAAGATATAGAACAGGAGAAAACCGAGGATTTGGCGTTGGATATCCTCCGGAACCGTCACCCGGTCGATTTTGATCGGCAACACCGCCTTGGGATGGACGACCTGGGCTATTTCCCGCTTGAGATATTTCAGGCCGAACAGCACTCGCACCACCTTGACGCCGCCGCCCGCCGAACCGGCGCAACCGCCGACCAGCATCACAGTGAACAGAATAGTCTGGGCGGGAACGACCCAGAGGGCAAAATCCGCCGACGCAAAGCCGGTGGTGGTGATGATCGAGGCGATTTGAAAGAATCCGTCCCGCAGGCCATCAGCAAAGGTGGCCACGCCGCTCCAGACAAGTGCCGAACAGAGCAGCAGCGCCATCAAGACCACAATGGTCGTATACAGACGAAATTCTTCATTGTGCAGCAGAGCACTCCATTTCCCCTGAAAGAGTACCCGGTACTGCAGGGCGAAGTTACCGCCGGCAAGGAACATAAACAGGGTGATAATCCAGGTGATGCCGGCGTCCTGATACCCCATGATCGACTGTGGATGGGGGGAAAACCCGCCGGCGGCCATGGTGGAAAACGAGTTGCACACCGAATCGAACAGGGGCATTCCGGACAGGCAGAGCAGCACTACCTCAAGCACTGTCAGGAGGATATAAATCAGCCAAAGGGCCTTGGCTGTTTGGGTGATGCGCGGGGTGACCTTTTCCTCGGTGGGGCCAGGGGTCTCCGCAAAGAACATCTGCCGTCCTGCCACGGCGAATTGCGGCAGGATGGCGACGAACAGCACGATTATTCCCATGCCGCCCAGCCACTGGCTGAGACTGCGCCAAAAGAAAAAGGTCTGGGGATAGAGCGCGAAATCCTTGAGAATCGTGGCCCCGGTGGTGGTAAATCCGGAGATCGACTCAAAATACGCATCGATCGGCCCCAATCCGTAGAAAAGGTAGGGGATGCCGCCGACGCCGCCGGTAACCAGCCATGCCAGCGAAACGATCAGCATGCCCTCGGTGCGCTTCAGCTCATCGAAATCGCGGGAAAAACCACCGCTCCACTGAAAGAGCAAGCCCAGGGCCACACTGACGGCGCAGGCGACAACAAACGGCAGAATGGAAGTATATTCTCTGGTCAAGAGGGCAACACCGATTGGCGTCAGCATGATGATGCCCAGAGCGACCAGGATGATGCCCAGTGCATTGAAAATGGAAGTAAGCTTCATCGGACGAAGACCGACTTGATGACGTCGGCGTCTTTGGCCATGGTAAAAATGATCAATTGATCACTGGGCAGCAGTTGGGTATCGCCGTGCGGAAAAATGACGTTGCGACCCCGCTTGACCACCCCGATGATCGCCCGCGCCGGAAAGGTGAAATCCCGAACCAGGATTTCGGCGAAATCTTCCGGCAGAGTGAGGCGCAGGACCTCGCCTTGACCGCCCTCCACGATGGCAAGAATATTGACATCCTTGGCCTGCAAGCGGTTGAGCAATTCCTTCAACGCCGAATCCCGGGGCGAGACCACCACGTCGATGCCCACCCGTTCAAACAGGGCCGAATTGCGCACGTTGCCCACCCGGGTAATAATACGCTGGCAGCCCAGTTGCTTGATCAGGAGGGAGCAAAGGAGATTTTTTTCGTCGTTGTTGGTGACGCAGACCGTGACGTCGCTGTCACCGATCGATTCCCCTTCGAGGAGTTCCAGATCCGTGCCGTCACCCTGAAGAATCAGGCTGTGTTTGAGGTTATCGGCCAGATAGAGGCAACGGTTGCGATCATGCTCGATCAGCTTGACCTTGATGCCGGCCTCTTCAAGTTTCTGCGCCAGCATATAGCCGACGCTGCCGCCGCCGATCACTGCGGCGGTTTTGATGGTGTTGACGTTCTGAAAAAACTGCGCCGCCAGACTATCCAGAGCTGGGCCTGTCCCCATGAAGATAACTTTGTCGCCGGTCTCGATGGTAGTCGAACCGGTGGGGATAAAGAGGCTGTGATTGCGGGTGATACCGACGATCAACACGTTCTCGGGAAAAGAACAATCCATGATGCGGGAACCGCGGATGATCGAGCTTTCCTTGATCCGGTACTCAAACAGCTTGGCCTTGCCCCGGGCGAAATACTCGACATCGATGGCATCGGGCACGGAAATAATCCGGAAAATATCCTGGGTCAGCAGTTGTTCCGGCCAGATAATAGTGTCGATATCGTACTTGGTCTGGTAGCGATTCTGAGAGAGTGAGGCAAGGTTGCGGTACAGTTCCATCCTGCGGATAAAACAGATGGTTTCCGTCTCGGTGATTTTTTTCACTGTCCAGCAGGCGACAATGTTGGCCTCATCGATGAGGGAACAGGCAATAAAGAGGTCGGCCTTGGCAGTGTTGGCCTGTTCCAGAACGAACACGTCTGCCCCGCTGCCGGCGACAAAACTGATGTCGAGGTTGTTGAATTTTTCCGGCAACCGGTCTTGGTCGTCGACAATGGTGATGTTATGCTTCCGATAAAGCTGGGAAGCGACCATGTATCCGGTCTCGGTTGCACCGTAAATAATTATATTCATGCATCCACTCTGTGCAGAAAGACGATATCAAGACGGTTGCTCCTTGACGTATGCAGCCTGTTTTCCAGGAAAATCCCAACAAAAAATGATTCTTCCCAAGAAGGAAAAAGCATACAAGAACTCATCGAGACATTCAACGATGCCATACAGGTCAGGATGAAACTTCTCTTCATCCTCTGGAAAAAAATGAAGAAATGACTATTCTTAGAACGACAATACAAGCATTTCAGGAATAATGCCTTGGGTCAATGACCGTTCCGGTTGAATTTCATTATTTTTTCTTCTATTCGGTTCTTGGCGCACTGGTCGATTATTTGCTATAAAGAAGTGTATGGACATGCATAGAACAACCGAAGCCGCCGTGGCGACCATCATTACCTGTGAACCGGTCCCTGAAGTGCTGGTCCTCAAACGCAAGGCCAACCCGAGGGATCCATGGTCCGGGCATTACGCCTTTCCCGGTGGCCGGCGCGATGAAGAGGACCTGTCCCTGCTGGCGACCTGTCTCCGGGAAACCTACGAGGAGTGCGGCATTCAGCTTTCCGTCGGCAATCTGATCAAGCAGTATCCTGTTCGCAAAGCGGGCAACCACCTCAACCAGCCCGTTCCGGTCACCACCTATCTTTTTGAACTGAGTGAGCATCCGAATGTCAGGCTGCAAACCTCTGAAATCAGCTGCCACGAATGGCTTGAACTCGAATATATTGCCGACAGGGCCAATATCATCCAACGACCGATGAGCCCGCGCTGTCCCGACGTCCTGTTTCCTTGCATCCCTGCCACCGAGGGCTTTGTCTGGGGATTCACCTACGAGACACTCATGATGGTGATCGCCGACCGCTACGCCTCTATTTCCTGAAAAATCTCTCTATTGCAGAGAGTTACACCGGGCAGCAAAGAGCGCTTGACTTTTGAGCCGTTGACTTGTATCAATAACGGCGGATTTGAAAGGGGATTTGTCTCTTTGGTTGGAGCGTTTAAGAATTCTTCACATTTCTTCCGTCTCCCGGATTCGTGCCTCTTCCGCGACACGCTTCCCGTCCGGCCCACCAGGCCACTTCCAAAACATTCCTCCTCTTCATTTCCTTTGTTCGACCTTGCTTCACCAAAGGTACACAGCTTCTTGATCGACATTCCTTTCATAAGGAATCGCATGACAACGTTACGGTAGGTTACCAAATTTATTGGTCTACTAATTGTTAGGTTCAACCACAAGGAGATACAAATGAAAGCACCAGTACGTGTAGCAGTAACCGGAGCTGCCGGCCAGATCAGCTATTCCCTCATTTTCCGCATTGCCAGCGGCAGCATGCTCGGACCTGATCAGCCTGTTATCCTTCAGCTCCTGGAAATCCCCCCGGCAATGGGCGCCCTCCAAGGCGTTCTGATGGAGCTCAATGACTGCGCCTTCCCGCTAGTTGCAGGTGTAATCGCCACCGATGATCCCAATGTCGCCTTCAAAGATATCGACTTCGGTCTGCTGGTCGGTTCCCGGCCACGTGGTCCGGGCATGGAGCGCTCTGACCTGCTCAACGCCAATGGCGCGATCTTCACTGTCCAGGGCAAGGCTCTGAGCGACAATGCCAAACCCACCGTCAAGATCCTGGTTGTCGGCAACCCTGCCAACACCAACGCCCTGATCTGCATGAAAAATGCCCCGAAACTCAATCCGCGCAACGTCACCGCCATGATGCGTCTGGACCACAACCGGGCCATGTCCCAGATCGCCGAGAAAACCGGCACCCACTCCACCAAGGTCGAGAAAGTTGTTGTCTGGGGTAACCATTCCGCCACCCAGTATCCGGACATCAGCTACGCAACCGCTGACGGTAAAGTGGTTAAATCCCTGGTCAGCGACGAGTGGAACAAGAGCGATTTCATCCCGACCGTCCAGCAACGCGGCGCCGCCATCATCAAGGCCCGCGGCGCTTCCTCTGCAGCCTCCGCAGCCTCCGCCGCGGTTGATCACATGAGAACCTGGGCTTTGGGCAGCAATGGCCAATGGGTCAGCATGGGCGTATTCAGCAAGGGCAACCCCTACGGCGTTGACCAAGACCTGATTTTCGCTTTCCCGATCACCTGCGAAAACGGCGACTGGAAGATCGTTGAAGGTCTGGAAATCAGCGACTACAGCCGCGAGATGATCAAAAAGACCGAAGCCGAGCTGCAAGGCGAAAGAGCCGCTGTAGCCGATCACGTCAAATAATCGTTTCCTCGATTTCTGATGTTGTCCAAGGGGTGCTCATTGAGCACCCCTTTTTTTTTACCCAATTTTCCCCACTGACTTGACAAAGCGATCAGCCGCCCGTTACGCTCCTTGCAAAGTGAACCTTCTCCAGGAGCCGCCAGTTGGATACCATCACCGCAGCAACCATTGAAAAAACGATGAAGACCGGCCGGATAGTGGAGGCCAGGACCCTGCTCACTCTGCATGAATCCGCGCTCAGCACGGAAGAATGGCAGGCGCTCAACCGGGAGTTGGAACAACAGCAAGCCAAGGCGGAAACCATGATTGCTCAGGCCGAGGCGCTGGAAATTTCGGGGAAAACCGAAGAAGCGAAGGCGCTTTACGAATCCGTTCTGCTCTTTGCCGTCGATTTCCCGGACACCCACGAGCAGATCAAACGATTGAACGAGGCCCTGCTGCTCACCAAGGCGGTCAAACGAAGAAGCCAGCGGATCCGGGAAACATCGTCGACGCCCAAACAAGGGACTGCGGGAAAACGACTGCTGCCGCTGCTTGGCGCGGGGGCGGCCGCAGGTTTGGCCGCCGCGATCTTCTTCCTGATCCTGGCCAAACCTCAACCGACTCCGTCTCCAGAAAAAACATCACCGGAGGTGCAAGTGCCGAGAGCAAGCCAGCAACCCGTCGCTGCTCCGGTAACACCAGCGCCGGCGGTGACGTCAAAACCGCAGGAAGTGAAACCGGCCGATCCGCCGGCCCAGGAAAAAATATCGTCGGAAACGCTGGTACCGGTGGTGGCCCAACAATCCGTCGCTGCTCCGGAAGCACCGGCACCGCCGACGTCTTCACCACCGGAAAAATATCAGGATGTGAAACCGACTCTGGTTCCTCCGGTCCAGACTAGCCCGCCCGAGACCATCGCGGCAGTCGAACCGGAGCCTTCCTTGCCCGCAAACAATCACCGGAAGCGCACCGATACCTACACAGTGCAATCCGGCGACTCACTGAGCCTGATTGCCGAACGGCAGTTCTGCAGGGAAGATTCGTGGAGAAAAATTCATCAGCTCAACCGGGAACAGATCACTGATCCACGGAAGCTGCAGCCGGGCATGGTTCTGCGCCTGAGCGGCATCGAAAACCACTGCCCCGCTACGGACCAGCCGGTCCTGAAAAGCCAGGCCAATCAAAAAGACGGGTCCGAAAAAAATTCCACCCATTGACCGGTCTCCGGATGCTCGAATTGCAGCCATGTGGCATGGAGCCTGAGTTGCTCGCCAAGGCGTCCGGTTCCGTACAGCCGATCACCGACGAGAGGACAGCCCAGGCCCAGAGGATGACTGGCATGTAAACGGAGCTGGTGTGTCCGACCGGTCAGCGGTGTGAAAAGCACCCGGGTGCGATCGGCTCGGATCTCGATTTTTTGCCACCGGCTGATGCCCACCTTGCCCTGGACCGGGTCGTAGACCTGATGGGGACGATTTGCCGGATCAAGCCGGAAAGACAGTGTTATTTCACCCGACTCTCCGGTCACCTCTCCTTCGAGTAGACCAATGTACCGTTTACCCACTCGCCGTTCGGCGAACTGGAGCGAGAGATGGCGATGGGCCGCGGGTGTCAGGCCCAGGACCATCAAGCCGGAAGTGTCCATATCCAGGCGATGCGCCGCTGGTTGCTCGATGCACCAGGGGACCATCTGCCGAACCCTGCCGGCCACCGAATCCTGCTTGTCCGGACCGCGCCCTGGAACCGCCAGCAACCCGCCGGGTTTCTCCACCACCACAATTGATCGGTCCTGATACAGAATGTGCAACAACGCCGGTTCGCTCATTGCAGGCCGCACAGTTGGAAGCCCAGGATCATCCGGCATTTTGCGGCGCAAGCCGGATACAACTCGCGGTGGCTCTTGGTGGCCGAAGCATTGCTTCGGCCCCAGTAAAACTCGGCCAGCGCCTCCGGCCGCAAACCGTTGATGGCGGCATGATGGAGTAATTTCGGGCCGCAGCAATCCCCGGTGCCCGACGGTGGCGCCCCGTCGCCGCAAAAGGCTGCGACAAGCGGCAAGGCCTCACCGCGAAAATTGACCAGCCGATACAGATTGTGAATTTCCCGCATCAAGAGCCGGGAAAGCGTTCTCCGTTTGGCTCGTAGTTGCCGGCGGCGGACCGAATCCTTGGACAACAGCTCCATCTCCCTGCCGATTCGCTTGATTTCTCGCTCGGGCTCCAGAGTGAGCTGGGCAAAAGCGGCCACATCGAAGATCGGATCCACCCAACCGGCCACCCGCCACAGACCATTGAATTGCCCGGAAAAGGCGCGAAGCACCACCCGTGACCCGGCTGTGTCCCGGCAGCAGAGGATCCCGAACATCTTGCCTCCGGCTTCGCCGAACAAGGGGTCGGTCGAGCAGCGGGGATCGGCCATTGCCTCCGGAACCTGCCAATCGATCCGCCGGTGGCAATGAAGAAGTGCCATCAGTTCCAGGCACGCCTCCCTGGCTGGTCTCGAAGGCAGCTCGTGCATCGTCCCGCAACCTGAGCACCACCCTCCGTTCACAGGCGGCCGAAGGAGATTGCGATCCTCACAATCAGAACAGAGTATGGGTGATGAGGTAGGGTGAGAGGGCAAGGTTATTTGCGAAAAAGCCAGAAAAGGACCGTCAGCAACACGCTGACCACAACACAACTGGTGAGGGGAAAGAAGAAACGGAAATTTTCCCGGACAATAACAATATCACCCGGAAGACGGCCGAGCGGCAAGGTACGCAGCCAGGGCCAAAGCAGTCCGACGACGATACAACAGATGCCGATGAGGACCAGGGGTCTGTTCATACCGCGCACACCTGTTTTTTCCAGGTTGCCGAATCCTGGCTCAACAACACCCCGCTGAACACCAGGGCACAGGCCATCCCCTGCCCGAAGGTCAACCGCTCTCCCAGCAGAAAAAATCCCAGGACAATGGAAAACACCGGGATCAAGTTGACAAAGGCAGAGGCCTGACTTGCCGGAATCCGGCTGATACCGAAATTATACAACCCGTAAGCCCCGACACTGACCACGGTTCCCAGGTAGAGCACTGCCAGCCAGCCGTTCACCGACAGCGAAGCGGCCCGCACCGAAGGCAGCAGCAGGGCCGGAGTAAAGAAGAGAGCACCGGCAAAGGCCTGCAGGCCGGTGAGAAAAAAAGGATGGAGCTCTTTACTTAACCGTTTCATTAGAATAGTATAGCCTGCTGCACAAATCATGGCCATGAATTCGAGGAAATTGCCCAAAGCAGGGTGGGGGGCGGCCACGGTTGCCTGGCCGCCCATGCTGAGCCAGAGCGCCCCGGCGGCGGCGACAACAAACCCACCGATGGTCCGGCTGGAAATCCGCTCTCCGAGAAAGAAACCGGCGCTCAAGGCAACCATGAGCGGCAGCATGGATGTTATCATGGATGCCTGTGAAGCGCTGGTATAGACCAGTGCCATGGATTCAAACAAAAAGTACAAGCAGGGCTCACACAGACACATGGCCAGAACCGGCAGAAGATGCCGTCGCTTAAGCCCCATTCTGGCCACGGAACGATAAAAAGGAAGAAAGCAGAAGGAAGCAATCACCATTCGCCCCAGAATAACCATCAGGGGGTGCATCTCCTGAAAGCTGTATTTCAATGCCACAAAAGAACTGCCCCAAAGCGCCATGGCCAGCACCAAGGCCATAAAAGGTAACATTTTTTGCAACCCTTCAGATTCCATCAACCCACTCTTTACACTATGCGACATCACACTCTCTGTTCCCGCGCCCTGCTGTTCCTGGCCACGTTTGTTGTTTTCCTCTCCGGTCCCGTGCTCCCGGTTCGCGGCGCAAGCCCCCAGCCGAACCAGGCAGGCGCCCAATTAAACCAGGCGAGTGCCCAACAAACCCTGAGCCTATACCAGAACATTCCCGGTTTGACCAGCCAGCAGATTGACTACGGCAAGGCGGTCATACCCAAAATGCACTATAACGCCCAGCGCATTCTCCGCAAGATATGTGCCCTGCCCGGCGTCAACTTTGAGTACGCCAAACAGACAATCGACATCCTCGTCCGGGAGCGTTTAAACTTTGAGCAGGTCCAGACCTTCGAGGCCTTGGCCAGCCTCAGCACCGCCGACATCAAACTCGGCATGGCCAGCCTGGCCACGGTCAAGGAAATGAGTTTTGAAGCGGGCCGCGCCTTCCGCAGTTACCTCGGTGTGCAGGGCGTAACCGCCAATCAGGCCATGCCCATGATCTCGTTGCTCAACAACATGGATGACTACAACAACCGGGCTGCCAAGGCTTTTTTTGCCGTCAAAGGAATGCGGGTCGATATTGCCCAGAAAGGCATGCCCACCCTGATGCGACTGAGAAACAACCAGGCCAAAGCAGCGGAAACCTATGCCAAAGTTTCCGGCATGGATATCGAAACCCTGCTCGACGGTCTGGTCCTGATCCAGAAGCTGCACCAGGACGACGCCTGGAATGCCCGCTGCCTGTTCACCAACAAATCCCTGGCGCCCCGGGAGGCCTGGAACTGGCTGGTCAGCTACTTCGCCCTGCCCGCCGATGTCCAGGAAGCTCAATACGACAAACTCGACAGCCACCAGAAGACCGTTCTGCTCCAGGCCCTGGAGGAAGGCAGCACGGAAATTGTCTGGAAAATCAACAATCTTCACGCTGTTACCGATGAAAATGGCTACGAAGTGTCCGAGTCTGCACTCAACAGCTATTCCATGGGTCAACTGGCAAATAAATTCGGAGAACTGCCCCCTTCGGTTCAGGCACGGTTCAGCGGCCAGTTTTCAGGAGGCAGCAAGGGTCAGGCTATCTCCGTGCTCAAGCAGGCCACCTCGGCCGCGCGGATGCAGACCGCCCGCGACCTGAGTGTGGCCAATGCCTATGCCGTTATGACGCAGGGCGGTGAACTGTATGATTCTTCCTTTCGCGAAATCCTGGTACCGGTGCTGCAAGCCAGGATTGCCAGCAGAAACCAGGGGGATTTGTTGAGCTTTCTCAAATCGATCGATCCGGAAAGTCGACTGGTCTCCGATTTCATTTCCAGTTGTGCCCAGAAAGGGAAACTGACCGTTTTTTTCCCGACCGATGGCGGCAAACAGCGGGAAATCCTCAGCCTGGTCGCCGCTTCCGCCTTCCAAAACGAGGATTCGATTCTCCTCTTCTCAGCCACCTTGAGCCATCTGCTGAAGGTACTGACACCCGACGCCCGCACCTATCTGATTACCACCATGGCGCAGAACAGCGAAGCGGAGAACTCAGCCTTTGCCAAACTGATCAATGTCATTTTGCAATACTATCTGCAGACCTATCCGGAACTGCTTGGTCCGGCAGACCGCACCCTCATCAGCCGGCTTATCGTCCGTCATGGCGCGGTCAATCTTGATCGTTATCAGGTCACCCCATTTGGCGAATGGAAACAAGACGGTCGCCTCGGTTCGGTGTCGATGTTCCACCCCGACGACGACGGGCGGCAGTCGTTTATCTCCAATGCCAATCTGCTGCTCAGCAGTGGCTACCAGTTGGTGCCCTCGCAGCAGTATTCCGTGGGCTCGGCACCCTCTAGCGTGCAGGGCATGGGGCTGGCCTCACTGTTCCAGTCTATGCGGGAGCGGCATTTCGCTGTCGCTTTTGTCAAGAAGGTAGGGAACGTCACCATCGTGCATACCCAATTCGTCTTTTCCGACAAGGAAAACCAGATGGAGATGCTTGACCGCTTCATCCATTCCAAAGACGAGATGCTCGCCCAGCGTGGCCACAGCTACTGGCGCTCGGAACAGATTATTGAGCCGCTGACCAAGCTGATCGAAGAAAACAGGGTGACAGAATCCGAGCTCCGCGAAAAACAACGCTTTCTCAGTCTCGGTTCCTGCGGCGGGGTTAAAGTATACACCACCCTGACCCGGCTGTTCGCCAGTTCGGTGGATATTCTGGCGACAATTGGCACCGGTTTGGCCCTGATCAACGATCCCTACAACAAAATGTTCTTTGAGATCATCGCCAGCAACCCCTCCACCATTTCCTGGAAAACCGTGGCCCAGCAATCGTCCTCTATTTTCCAGGGCGACCGGGGACAAGACTACCTTTTGCCCGGATCACTCACCGCTATCTTGCACAAAATTCTCGATGAAACCCAGCAGGCCTCCGGCACGGCAACGAGGAACCGGTTCGAGCGCCCCCAGGGCTGAAACCGGTTATGCCCCTCTACACCCGTGATACGCTGCCCGCACTGCTCAGCCAGGCGGCCGTTGCTCCCTCACGGGTGTTTTTGCTGTTCGGCGAGCGTTATCTCTGCCAAAATGCACTGGAACAACTGGAACAGGTGCTGTTGCAAGGATCGGGCGGCACCGTTCATCCTATTGACGGCGACCAGGAGGACGGCACCGCCACCCTTGCCAAACTCCGCAGTTTCAGTCTCTTGCCGGGTCGCCAGGTCTACAGAGTCACCGACACCCGGCTGTTTCTCTCCAAACAGGTCGCGAAAAGCATCTGGGACAGGGCATGCAAGGCCCACGCCGACGGCAAGCCGGAGCAGGCAGGGCGCGCGCTTCGTGCCCTGCTGGAAAGCGGCGGTCTTGGGCAAGACCCGAATAACGACTTGGAGACCATGGCAGCAGCCGAGTGGCAGCAATGCTTCGGCTTCGCCCGGCCCGATGGCGACCTGAGCTGGACCCGGAACTCGCTGTCCGCCGACCGGGCAACCGCGCCCAAGGGCTCTTCGACCACACCATCGGATCCGGGAGAGATGCTGGCGGCCATCCTCGCCACGGGTATTCCGCAGAACAACACCCTCATCCTGCTGACCGAGGAGGTCGACAAACGGAAAAAACTGTTTAAACTGCTTAAGGATGAACAGACCGTGGTCGACCTGAGCGTCGAAGGCGGATCGGGTGCAAAGGCGCAGAAGGAGCAAAAAACCGTACTTCAGGAACTGGTCCGGCAAACCCTGGCCGAGCAGAACAAGACCATGGCATCGGGATTGCCCGACCTCCTCTTCGAACGGGTCGGCTTCCACCCCTTGGCCGTGGTCATGGAACTGCGCAAGGTGATGGCGTACATCGGCGAACGCCGGCAGATTACCCGCGACGATCTTGATCTCCTCGTCGGCCGCACCCGTCAGGAAGCCCTCTTCGAACTGACCACCGCCCTCTCCCGACGAGATTTGGAACAAGCCCTCGTCATTGCCGATCGGCTCCAGGAAAACGGCATTCACCCCCTGGCCGTGGTTGCCACCCTGCGGAATTTTGCCCGGGGGCTCCTCCTCTGCCGCGCTCTCTTGGAGCAACCTATGATGCACTATGAACCGGCCATGACTGCCGCCGCATTCCAACAGACCTGCCTGCCCCTGCTTAAGGAACGGGAACAGTGGAAAAAAGAGCTGGGGGGCCATCCCTATGCCCTTTACATGCAATTCAAAACCGCATCCCTCTTTCCGCTGCCGGTGCTCTCCTCATGGCTGCAACTCCTTCTCCGTGCCGAATTGCGGCTCAAGGGATCACCGATTGCAGCGTCCACCATTCTGCAGCACCTGATTCTGTCCCTGCTTTCCCGATAACCTGCAAAAGAAAGAGTCCCCCCGCTTAACCGGCCTTGCAAAAACAAAAGCGGGCATTAAAATAATGACATGGATTATCGTTTCAAGTCGGCATCCGACGATAACCATGGCCCGGTTGATCTTGTCCCCTATCAAGGGGTGACGGACACCTGGGAAATGACGAGGGGTTACGGCGCAGACCGTCTACCCCGTTTGAGTAGAGGCATGGCGAAAGAAGAAACATTTATTCAAGAAAAAACTGAAACCACCGATCGGGAATCCGTGCAGGAACCACCTCTCTACAAGGTGCTACTGCATAATGACGATTACACCACCATGGATTTTGTCGTCTTGGTTTTGCAAACGGTTTTCCACAAGGATACGGACGAAGCCACCCGGATCATGCTCAATGTGCATCATCAGGGAGTGGGCATAGCGGGTATGTACACCCGTGAAATCGGTGAAACCAAAGTGGCCATTGTCCACCGGATGGCAAGAAGAAATCAGTTTCCACTGCGGTGCTCGCTGGAAAAAGACAGTTGAACATGACCCAATGTTTTAGACATCGGACAATCCGAAGAAGCGGAGAGATGTCTTCCTCCAAAGGAAAGAGATTATGTTGAGTAAAGAGTTGGAACTCGCCCTGATTAAGGCGATCAAGGAAGCAAAAAGTCACCGTCATGAGTATGTAACGGTTGAACACATGCTCTACGGTTTGCTGCACGATGATCTTGCCCGCCATATCATCGACAAATGCGGCGGCAATAACAGTACCCTCAAGGAACGCCTCGAGCGTTTCTTTGAAACAGGTATGCCGGTCTTAAAAACGGAGGACGGCGAACCGGCACAGACCGTTGCCTTTAATCGGGTCTTGCAACGGGCGGTCAGCCATGTCCAGAGTTGCGGTAAAAAACAGGTCGACACCGGTGACGTCCTGGTCTCCATTTTCACCGAGCCTGATTCGCATGCCGTTTACTTCCTTGGCAGTGAAGGGGTCGGCCGCCTGGAGGTGGTGGAGTACATCTCCCACAGCCTGCCGGAATACCTGCAAAGCGAACCGCTTCGGCAGCCACCGCCCGGGCAGCAGCAATCGAAAAAGAAACAGGACAAACCCACCGATGCCCTGGACGAATTCACGGTTAATTTTGCCAAACGGGCCGCCGAGGGCACAATCGATCCCTTGATCGGACGGGATCGCGAACTGTACCGGATGATGCAGGTCCTCTGCCGGCGGAAGAAAAACAACCCGCTGCTGGTCGGAGAACCGGGGGTCGGCAAGACAGCCATGGCCGAAGGACTGGCGCTGAGAATTCATGAGGACAGCATTGCCCGGCGGGAACTCTACCCAGATCCGAAAAAGCTGATCCCCGACTTGCTCCAAGATGCAGAAATTTACATGCTCGATCTCGGCACCCTGGTGGCCGGCACAAAATACCGGGGCGATTTCGAGAAACGCCTGAAGGAGGTTGTGGCCGCCATCGAGAAGAAGGACAAGGCCATCCTGTTTATCGATGAGATGCACACCATCATCGGCGCCGGGGCCACCAGCGGCGGTTCCATGGACGCCTCTAATTTGCTCAAACCTGCACTGCAGGCCGGCACCATCCGCTGCATCGGTTCCACCACCTACGAGGAATACAAAAATCATATCGAGAAAGACCGGGCCCTGTCCCGCCGCTTTCAGAAGATTGACATCGATGAACCCTCGGTGGAGGATACCTGCAAAATCCTCCAGGGGCTGCAATCACGCTATGAAGAGCATCACCAGATCCGTTATGCCAAGACCGCGATTGAAGCCACGGCTGAATTGGCGCATCGCTTTATAAACGACCGGTTCCTGCCGGACAAAGCCATCGATGTGATGGATGAAGTCGGCGCCTTCTTCCGCTTAAGCGGCAAGACCGGACGCACGGTCGGGGTGCGTGATGTCGAGCAGATCGTCTCTAAAATCGCCCGAGTGCCGGTCAACAGCAAGGCGACAGGCAGTGACACCGGGGAACTCCTGCACCTGGAAGACAAGCTAAAAACCGTGATCTTCGGCCAGGACGAGGCCATCAATGCCTTGGTCAAAGCGGTCAAACGTTCGCGCGCGGGGCTGGGCAATCCGCAGGCGCCAACCGGTTCCTTCCTCTTTGCCGGCCCTACCGGCGTGGGTAAAACGGAAGTGGCCCGGCAATTGGCTGCCTCCCTCTCGGTCCACTTCGAGCGTTTTGACATGAGCGAGTACATGGAAAAACATGCGGTGGCCCGACTGATTGGCGCCCCTCCTGGTTATATCGGCTTTGACCAGGGCGGCCTGCTGACCGACGCCATCCGCAAACACCCGTATACCGTGCTCCTCTTGGATGAAATAGAGAAAGCGCACCCGGATGTTTTTTCCATACTCCTCCAGGTTATGGATCATTCCACCCTGACCGACAATGCCGGACGCCGGGCCGATTTCCGCAATGTCATCCTGATTATGACCACCAATGCCGGCGCCCGCGAAATGAGTGAGCGGGCCATCGGTTTCCTGGGTGATTCCAAAGGCAAAGAACAGAAGGCCATTAAAAACCTCTTTTCACCGGAATTTCGTAACCGGCTGGACGCCACCATCACCTTTTCGGCGCTGGAAATCCCAACCGTGGAGAAGGTGGTCGACAAGATGGTGCAGGAACTGCAGCAACAACTGGCCAGCAAAAAAGTGACCATCACCCTCAGCCCTTCGGCCCGCTCCTGGCTGGCCAGGGAAGGCTACGAACCAGCCTTCGGCGCTCGGCCTCTACGCCGGCTGATCATGAAGGAGATCGGTGATGTGCTCACCGAGGAGATCCTGTTCGGTAGCCTGGCCAAAGGCGGCAAGGTGGAGATCAGCAGGAAAAACAACCAAACCTCCTTCTCCTACGTTTAAGTCCCCCCTCAAAAAACAGCTGGGCAGCATCAAGTTGCCCGGCTGTTCCTTCTTCTTTTCTCTCCGCCGGTATCATTTTTTTTACTTTACCGTTCTGTTCAATTGACATCAGGCAATAAGCAAGATAGTGTTTGTTGGCAATCAAGAATCTTACCTATTGTCGTCGGCCCGGACTTGCAATGCCGGACCCCCAACCAGCAATATCACGCTGTGACAAAGCTGGGGAATCAACCGAGAGGGAGGGAGAAGAATGGTAAAAAAAATTTCCATACTGGCCTTTGCCGGACTCTGTGCACTGCCTGCGTTTGCGATCGCCGGCGGCGGTAAAAACCCGGCGGACCTGGAGCGCAAAATCGACGAGCTGTCGCGCCAACTTGATGAACTCAAGGCCCAGATGGCCCGACAGAACGAGACCGTGACCGAGTACAGCAGCAAAGTCGATGACATGGACACCATGCTCGAAGAAAAATCCGAGAAATGGGACCTGGCTTCCCGCTTCCAGTTTGACGGCGATTTTCGGGCTCGAGGCGATTATTATCAAGGGAGTAATGTATTTGCAGCGGGTACTCCTATAAGAATGGTGGGAATGGATGGCGGCGGTAATCCAATATGGGGTGCACAAGCAGGCGGTGACGAGGGGAACGATACCATCATGACCAACCGCCTCCGCCTCAACATGCGGGTCAAGGCGACCGAGGATATGGAATTCAAGGGACGGTTGGCCATGTACAAGGCATGGGGCATGCAGTCGACACCAGACGGATTAGCTGACGGAATGCCTATTTTTGACGGCAACACCACCCGGACCCCTGATGACAGCTCCCTGTATGTCGACCGCGCCTTTGTCAACTGGAATAACATTGGCGGAGCACCGGTGTGGTTCTCCATTGGCCGGCGCCCCACCACCGACGGCCCGCCCGCGGACCTCCGCATGGGCACCGACACCCGGATGGCCACACCGCCGGCCTATATGGATTACCCCTTTGACGGACTTTCCCTTGGCTATGCCTATAACTGGGGCAACGACGCATTGGGAGACGGGCGCATCCGCTTCTGCTATGGCCGCGGATTTGAAAATGGACTGGAAGACGATTTAGGCCCAAGAATTGACGACACCGATTTTGCCGGATTCAGCTGGGATGTCTTCAAGAAGGGCCCACGTTTTCTTAACGTCCAAACCTTTGAGGCCTTCAATCTCTTTAACTATCCAGCTTTTTCCAGCGACCTATACCGCGAAATGGCACCACTCGCATACGGTCCCCAAGTCAATCTAGGCAACGTCTATCACACCAGCGGTGTCTACATGGACAAATTCAAAAACCTGAACTACTTTATCGCCGGTGGTTGGAGTCGGACTGACCCCAATGAGAACGGTATGTTTAATGACTACACGAGTCGCACCTCACCTTACAATACTGATTCCGAAAACGGCTACTCGGTCTATGCCGGTGTGCGCTATGACATTGACAGACTGGGCCTCAAACTCGGCGCCGAATACAATTACGGTTCGCAGTACTGGATCGCTTTTACTCCAGGGCATGACGACCTGTACATGTCGAAACTGGCCACCCGGGGCAATGCCTATGAACTGTACATGATTTATGACCTGCCCACAGGGGAGGCGATCTCGAAATATGCCAAAACCTTTCTCCGCCTGGGCTGGCAGTTCTATGATTACAACTATTCCGGCGGGTTCGATTGGAATATGAAGCCGTATGATCTGGATGACGAGAAAAATCAATTGCAAGCACTGGGGCAAAATCCGGTTGAAAGTGCCAATCAAGTCTATCTGACCTTTGAAGCCTATTTCTAAGCTGTCCTAGCACACCATCACTTCAATCAAGGGAAAGCCTCATTGGCTTTCCCTTTTTTCATTCCACGCCAGCCATGCAACTTCAGCAAACATCTCCTCCCCATTTCACCCGTCAACTGTTGCCCGTCCCCCATGGTATGTTCTCCAATGCGGGCGGCGTGAGCAGCGAGCTGTTCGCCTCGCTGAACCTCAGTTATCATGTGGGCGATCAACCCGAGCGGGTGCAGACGAACAGGAACCGCGCCCTGGCATCCCTGGGGCTGCGCCACTTAGTTTCAGTCAATCAGGTTCATTCCGATCAGATTCTTTTGGTGGAGGAGGAGCATGCGAGGGTTGAGCTGCAAGGCTATGACGCCCTGATTTCGACCCTGCCGGGTACTGGCCTGCTCATTCAACAGGCCGACTGTCAGGCGGTGCTGCTGTCGGCGCCACAGTCAGGAATTATCGCCGCCATCCATTGCGGCTGGCGGGGCAGCGTGGCCGGTATTATCGGCAAGACCATCCGGTGCCTGCAAGAAAAATACAACGTGACCCCAGAGAGTCTGTTGGCGGCAATCAGCCCATCCCTGGGGCCGTGCTGCGCTGAGTTCATCCATTACCGCAAGGAGCTGCCCACTTGGATGCATGCGTATCAGACCCGGCCGCATTACTTTGATTTCTGGGCCATCAGCCGCCGGCAGTTGCTCGATGCCGGTGTGCTGCCCGCGCATATTGACGTGGCCGCTCTCTGCACCTGCTGCAATCCGCAGTTTTTTTCCTATCGTCGGGCAACCAAAACAACCAGGGGAATAACGGGAAGAAACGGCTCGATTATCGGCCTACCAGCCGTTGCCTGAAGCAGGGTGCGCATTCCACGGTGACGGCCAACTTGAGCCGGAAGGCTTTCGGCCAAAAGGTTCCCTGCCGGGCCAAGGGTTCGTCCTCTTCAACCTCCCAATTATTGCAGGGCGTCACAGAGATCTTGCTGGAGCTCATCCACTGTCTCATAAAACACCTCGGTGCCGAGAGAGAAATGCAGCAGAATATTGTTGAATTTTTCGGGTATATAAGGAAAGAGCTTGCGCAGATTGACGATCCTGTTTTGTGAGAGCAAGGCATAGTCAGAGGGAACCATGGTCTGCAGCACCGTCTCCCCCCATCTTCGGATCCGCGAGCGGATGACTACCTTCTTGCCCCTCTTGTTTAACGCCGGAAAAATTCCATGGGCTATCAACGCTCAGTTGCTGGTCACCCAAAAAATTCCGTGATCTGCTCTTGGCGATTCAGCCTCGACGTCGCCCTCATCCCCCGTGCCGGTTACACTCAGGTACCATCAACGCAAAGAGATGCTTTGTTTACTGTGGAGGACCTCTTGCAGCTTTTTCCGTAAATCGGAAAACCGATACGGTTTGGCCATAATGCCGCTGAAACCATAGCTCGAAAAATCAGCCATAACCGAATTGCTGCTGTAGCCGCTGGAGACGATCACCTTGACGTGCGGGTCGATTGATTGCAGCCGCTCCATCGCTTCCCGGCCCCCCATGCCGTCGGGAACGATTAAGTCCATAATGACCACATCAAAAGGCGCACCGGATTGCCGGGCTTGGACGTACTTTTCCACGGCCTGCGCCCCATCATTTGCGAACTCTGCTTGGTGCCCAAGTCTTTCCAGCATGGCCCCGAGGATATCGCGCACCATGGCGTCATCGTCCATGACAAGTATTTTCCGCCTCTCTTCTTCCACCTGAGGTTCTTTTATCCCTGGTGTTGCAACCAGAGCGAACGAGGCGGGGAGAAAAAATGTAAAGGTGGCTCCCGCCCCTGCGGTCGATTCGACGGTGAGATAGCCTTCATGTTTTTTGACGATCGAGTAGGCAGAGGTCAGCCCGAGGCCGTTGCCCTTTTCCTTGGTGGTGAAATAGGGATCAAAAACCCGGGAAAGATGTTCTTCCGGTATTCCTTTCCCCGGGTCGGTGATCGATATTTTCACATACCGGCCACTTTTTATCGGCAGGTGGTCGTCGTCGGAAATCACCACGTTTTCGCAGCGAACCTTGAAGACCCCACCATCCTGCATCGCCTGGTCAGCATTGATCAGGATGTTAGTTACCACCTGGCCGATCTGCCCCTCGTCAGCGTCAATTCGCCAGAGATCATCGGGAATTTCATATTCACACGTTGAGAGCGTACCGCTCAAGGTTAAACGGCCATACATCTGGATCAGATTCGCCACGGAAACCGAATGCTTAACAGGAGCGCCCCCCCTGGCGAAGGTAAGAAATTGCTGGGCTATTTTTTGAGCCTTCAATGCTGCTATTTCAGCTGTTGTCAGGCGTTCATAGGTCTTGTCGTTTGGCAAGAGACCCGTTTTTGCCAAAGAAATATTGCCCATGATCACCATAAGAATATTGTTGAAGTCATGGGCAATACCACTGGCGAGCAGGCCGAGGGATTCAATCTTCTCGGCCTTGAGCAGTTCCTCCTCGGCCCATTTACGCCGGGTGACATCCTCGTACGACCCCAAAACTCCTATTATTTCATCCTGTGTATTCCGCAGCGGCACCTTGGAAGTGGAGAGCCAAATCTGTTTGCCCTCGGGCGTGGTCTGTATTTCTTCATACTGCACCTTAGGTTTGCCGGAGGCCATGACTTCAAGATCGTCCTGCCGATATCTCTCCGCTTGCTCTCTCCAACCCATGCGGTAATCGTCTAATCCGATCAATTCCTCTGGCACCTGAAATCCGGCATCCTCGGCAAAGAGCCGATTGCATCCCATGAAGGTTGAGGTCAGGTCTTTCCAGAAAAGACGCACCGGGATGGTATCCAGCACCAGCTTCAACAGATTTTTCGCCTCATTCGCCCGCTGTTCGCTCTGCTTGAGCGCTTCCTCCGCTCGTTTTCGCTTGGTAATATCGGTCAGCATGGCGAAGGAACCGAGAAACCGACCATGACCATCCCTTTGCGCTGTCGCAGAGACCAGCGCCCAGATTTCGTGCCCCTCCTTGTGACGGAACCGGCACTCATAGGTCTCGTTCCGGCCCTGCTTTCGCTGTTGTATGCGCGAGAGATAATCGCTGGTCTCTTGTGGAGAGATAAAATCAGCAAAAGGCCTTCCCGTCATCTCCATGGGCTCACATCCCAGCAACTTGGCCATCTGGGGGTTCACATAGATTGTTTTCCCGCTTGCATCGACCGCCCAGATGCCCTCTTGCGCGGTCTCCACAATCCGGCGATATTGCGCCTCGCTTTCATGGACAGCCTCTTCGGCCTGCTTACGGTCGGTGATATCACTGATCATCAGTCGACATTCGAGTTGGCCGCTCACCGTCCGAACCGCGGTGGAGGCCAGATGCGTCCAAAACTTTGTTCCGTTTTGTTTGATCATCCGCAATTCACAGACCAGTGGATCAAAAACGTCGTTCTGGCCGTTATGACGGCAAAAAACGTCCTGGTCATTGCCGTCAATGAAGAGGAAAAACGGCTGATTGATCAAATCTCCCTGCGATATGCCCAGCATATTGGCGATAGTGCGGTTCGCCTCCAGGATCTCCCCGGTTTCGGAGAGCGTGCAATAGCCGACAGGGGCGAGATCATAGAGATCAAAATAGCGGGCACGTTCGCTATCCAGTTCCCTCTGAAGGCGGCGAAGTTCCTCGTTTTGCATCTCGAGTTCATTCTGATGCACGGAGAGTTCGTGGAAGATCAAGCGTGTCTCTTCCGGGGTCTGGGCATCAAGAACATCCGGCGACCTGCTCGTCCTCTTTTGCACAGCCTCCTCAGCGAGCCGGCGTAATGGAGCTGCCGATTTTGTCGGCTTATCGGTATCGATCATCGAGGAACTTCCATCTTTTAGGGGGTTGACAATCCATATTTTTCGCCCTTCGGCCTGTTTAAATGGTGATTCCGTCAATCGACTTTGATAGTCGACCGTTTGGCCTTTTCCATTTTGGGGATTGTCAGCTCCAAAATACCGTTCTTGAAGGTGGCCTTGGCCTCGTTTTCCTTGACCGCTGCCGGCAAATCGATAACCCGCCGGTAAGAGCCACGGCAAATTTCCTGCCGGAAATACTCGGCTTTTTCCTCCTTCTCTTCTTTGCTCATGTTGGCCTAGAGCGTAAGCGTATTGTTGCTGATGGTGATAATGATGTCCTTTTTCTCTACTCCCGGCATCTCTGACTTGATCAGAAAATCATTTTCCCGGTCCTGGATATCAACACGGGGAGATTTACCCTCGAACGGCAGCATCCCGTGGCCGGCCAATCTTCCCAACCCTCCAAAATTTGCATGCCGCCACCGGCGGGGCAGGTAGTCCTCAAAGAACCGGTCCATTTCCTTGAAAAACCCGGAATCAGAGAGGAGATCAAACCGTTCAAAGGGAGAGGAAAGACCTCGGGGTTGCACTTTCTGCACCTCCTGTTTCTTTTCTTCATTTTATTTGTCGTTCATGAAGGGTCCCTCCGTATTAAAGATGGCAGGTAACGGCTGGCGCTGTACAGCAGGTAACCAGATTGTTCACGACATGGCAATGGTCTCGCCCGGTTTGCAGTCATCACGCCTGCAGCAGTCGTACTGATCACAGGAAGGCTGCTCGGTTTTGAAGCAGGGGATATTCCCCTCCTGCTCCTGGATAAATCGAATCAACTCTTTCTTGTCCTTGGATCCTGGTGCGATGTTCATCTTTTTTGCTATGGCGCGGATTGTATTCATGTGCATGCGTGTTCTCTCCTTTTTACGGTGTGTTGTCAGCGAGCAAGACGAGGCAGCCCAGTAGCAAGAGCAGTATCCCCGTGAAAAAAAGCGGCTGTTTAGTGATGGCAATGTCGGCGATGTAGAGCAGGACACAAAGTATAAAAAATATTTTTCCATAGAGAGGTATTCGTCTTCTGTGGAGAATCCTCGCCCCTGTCCTTCCGGCTTTATTGGTGTTCATGGTCCGCATCAAGATGTCCATAAATGTCCTCCCTCTCTGCAAGCCAGTTCTTGTTTTTTCTCAACGCCTGGCGTGTTCAAAAATGGCCGGGGGCAGTGTCGCGATTCGATGCCCCCGGACGCCCGGCAGCATGGCCGTACCCGATGCAGTCAGCGTGCTACACCGGCTGCAAAATTTCATTGATCGGAGAGCTGATCTGATAGCCTCTCTCCCCCTTATACGGGTTGAAAATTAAGATCGGACAGGACGCCCTCTTCAGCACTCTTTCCGCTACGCTGCCCAACAGGATCTTTTCAATCCCCTGAGCGCCGTGAGTCGCCATGATGATCATGTCACTGTTCTTATCACTGACATAAGCAACAAGAGCATCGGCTACTTCCCCCCTGAGCACCACACCCGTGCAACCGGGGCAGGTTGTTTTGCTTTTCTCCACCAGATTGGTCATCTTTTTTTGGGCATAGCCAAAGAGCTCTTCATCGACAGCCGCAAAAGAGGTGGGGACCACATCGGAATAACTGGCGCCTTCCGCCATTATTCTCGACACATTGAGGAAGGTGAGTTTGGCCTCCAACTTGTTGGCAATACCGATGGCGAAGGCAGCGAGATCATCGGTATGCTGATGGAAATCAACCGGCACAATAATCTCTTTAATGTTCTGCATGTGCTCCTCCTTTGAAAGTTTTCAATGATAGCCCCCAATCCTGCGACTGATGACCTGCACTGCCCCGTACGTCTGTTTTTCGCAGACAAAAAAGACGTGCAGCCAGATTGTTGTGCAAAGAAAATAGAACGTGGCAAGCAATTTGATAAGGAAGCTTAAATATAGAGAAAATGGATATATCAATTATTCATTCCACCAAAGGCTTCCTGTCAGGGACAGGATTTTCTAATGCAATTACGAGGAATTATCCATTCCCAGAGCGATACCCGGCATCAGTTTAGCAAAACAATCAGGACAGCAGCCATGCGAACAGTTCACGCCTTTCACTTTCACGAAGAATTCTTCCAGGCTGTACCACTGACCTTTGCCGGGCTCTCCCGGCCGATCATCCCGTATTCTCTTGCAGTAGCTGCACACCGGCAGGATTTTTTCATACATTCCAATGGTCCGCTGCAGGTTCTGCTTGCTGAAACAATTGTTCATTCTGTAGAGCAACTCATCAGCATCACAGGGTTTTTGCAAAAAATCATCCGCACCGAGCCGCAAGGCATCAATGGCGGACTGCATGTCCGCATAGCCGGTCAAAATAATCACCATAATATGGGGGTCTTTGCGCTTCGCCGCTTTGAGTACCTGGAAACCGTCGAGACCCGGCATCAGCAGATCGGTGACCACAAGATCCCAATGCCTGCTGTTTATTTTGTCGATAGCCTCCTCCCCGCTTGTTGCCAGACCCACATCAAAGTCGAGAGGTTCACAGGTCAATTCCCTGCAGATACTTTCCAGGATAAGCTGTTCATCATCGACAAGCAGAATTGATTTGCCATCCATTTTCTCTTTCCTTCCGATTGGAATAATTGCTGATGCCGGCTCTGCGGGCTGATATTTCCATGCGTTAATAATCAAAATAACGGCAGCGACCTGTTCAGGAGAGGGACAAAGTCACTTTTCAACTGCAGCACAACCTGTTGCTCTGAAAGAGGGGGTTTCCCCTCCATCGCCATGGACGTTACCGGGCAGCCGCGAATGCCACAGGGGATGATCCGGCTGAAGACGGCAAGATCGGGAAATACATTGAGGCTGAACCCGTGCATGGTGACCCAATGGCGGACGCCGACGCCGATAAAGGCGATTTTCCCCTGCGCGGTCCAGACTCCGGCGCTCCCCGGGCACCGGTGCCCCTTAATGCCGAAAACGGCCAGGGTGTGCACCAGCACCTCCTCCAGGAAACGCAGCCAGCGGTGCAGGTCACGGCCACGCCTCCCCAGGTTGACCAGGGGATAGCCAACGACCTGGCCGGGACCGTGCCAGGTGACATCACCACCACGATTGACCCGTTCCACCCTGACCGCCGGATCAAGGATATTGGCGGGATTGCCGCCGCGGCCGATGGTGTACACCGGCGGGTGCTGCAACAGCAGGAGTGTTTCCTCTTCATTGCCGACCCCAATGGCGGCAACGAGTCGTTCCTGCATGGCAAGAGACTGGCGATACTCCATCAGGCCGCAATCGATGATCCGCATGCTCTCCACCTCACCTTGGACACATGCCCGGTCACTTCAATGAAGGTGTACAATAAGGTAAGCCGTCATCGTCGCCAGAGTCGGCACCTTGCCATAGTCGGCTTCCGGGATGTCGATGCCGGTCCGCTCACTCAGCCCCACCAAGACCCGGAGAAAACTAAAGGAGTCGATATCGAGCGACTCACGAATGTTCTCGTCCGGGCCAAGTTCGGCGGGATTGCTCTCCGGTGCGACCTTGTGTAACTCCTGGAAAATGATGGCTCTCAATTCCTGTTCGGTCATAGTCCCTCCGGCGACTGCAGATGACGATTGAGGGCTTCAAGAAA
Organism: Desulfobulbales bacterium; assembly: GCA_038318785.1. GTDB lineage: Bacteria > Desulfobacterota > Desulfobulbia > Desulfobulbales > Desulfobulbaceae > Desulfobulbus. The sequence continues at coordinate 48,832 of JBBQCO010000010.1, forward strand.
GAGGGCGCCCTGATGCCCGTCGGTGGCCCGGTGGTCAGCCGCCAAGGTCGCGGTAACGCACCGGCGCGCTCCAATCATGCCCCCTTCAGCCCAGGGTCGCTCCATGATGCGGCCAAAGGCAACCAAGGCAACCTGCGGCGGGTAGATGATGCCATACACCGTTTTCACGCCGCGATCACCGAGGTTGGTGACCGAAACGGTGGCGTCGGTCATCTCCGAGCTCCGCAGGCGGCCGGCACGGGTCCGCTCGGTCAGGTCGCCCATGGCCTGCATCAGTTGGCCAAGGCTCAGGGTATCGACATTGTGCAGGGCGGGGCTGAGCAAGCCGCCTTGGCGCAGGGCCACGGCAAAGCCGATATGGATTTCCGTTTGGACCTGCAAGCGGTCGTCCAGCCAGTAGCCGTTTAATTCCGGCACCTCGCGCAGCGCCTTGGCCACCGCCTTGAGCAGCAGGACCGCCGGCAGGATGCGCTCGCGGATGGGCCGTTTCAGATTCTCCGCCTCCAGCCATTGCAGGGGACGGCTCAGGTCGATCTCAATCTCCAGGTAATAATGCGGGATCTCCCGGTTGGAACGGCTCATGGCCGCGGCAATCGCCTGCCGCATTCCGGCATGCATCCCCCCGGCTACCGGTTCGATCTGGACTGGCGCAACTGGTTGGGCCGCGTCCCCCGGTTTCTGCGCCGCCTGCTCGACATCGCCGCGCTGGATGACCCCATGCGGACCGGTGCCTTGGACGGTTGCCAAGTCCACCCCGAGTTCCGCCGCCAGTCGGCGGGCCGAAGGCGAAGCCGCTCTCCGTTCCGGTCCATCCATCGACTGAGGCGGTGCAACAGGGACCTCCGGCTTTGGTTGCTGCTGGGTTGGCGGTTCCACCGTGCTTGCTGTCGCCGGCGGAGTGGCCGTGTCCGCCACCGCTGCGCCCTCGCTATGAATAAGAGCCAGCACCGTGCCCACCGCCACCTCCTGGCCGGCCGGGACCAGCGGCTCGCCCATGATCCCGTCCTCGAAGATCTCAACCTCAAACAACCCTTTCTGGGTCTCGACCAGGGCAACGATGTCGCCCCGTTTGACCGGAGTTCCCGGTGGAACCAGC
>JBBQCO010000011.1:0-46423 GCA_038318785.1 Desulfobulbales bacterium
AGTCCTGCCCCGGTAGACGTGACCGATCCGGTTGTCAACCATGGTGAAGGACATTGTGTCGGCAACGGCTAAAATGAGGGAGCGCCCCAAAGGGTCGTTAGCGGCAAAGCGTAGCAGAGCGGGCCGCTGCAGCTGCACAGTTGCACTCACTCCCCCTTTGCTGCCCAGCACGTCCCAACCAAGCCGGATGTCGGCATCGAGAGCTAGCGGTCGTTTGCTTGCAAGGAAACCAGACCACAGGGCTCCAGCCTCCTGCTCCTCGACCGGGCCGAGGAGCACGGTTTTCGGTTGTTTACCGGCACAGCCGGAGAGAATCAGCAGGCAGCAGAGCGCCGGGAGCCAGAGACGGGCGATGATTATCGTCCGCATCAATGGGTCCCCTGCTTGTCCAGTATCCGAATTTTCTCCAAGATCCTTTTCTTTTCCTGCTCATCCTCACTGGAGAAATTGACGGCTTTTTTATACGCCTGCAGGGCTTCCCGCACCCGGCCACTTTCCAGGTAAATATCACCCAGATGCTCGAGGATGGCGGCATCGTTGGGAGAAAGTCTCGCGGCCGTTTCCAGCTCTTTAATGGCCTGTTCGATCTTACCGAGGCGGAAATAGATCCAGCCCAGACTGTCGCGGATATAGCCGTTGTCGGGTTTGAGCTCGATCGCCCGTTGAATGTAGTCCAAGGCCTGATCGAGGTTGATCTTTTTTTCGGCCCAACTGAAACCGACAAAATTCAACGCCGCGGCATTGTCGGGTTTGAGTTCGATAATCTTCTCCATGATAGCCAGAGCGGCGCCGTGCTCGCCGCCGTTTTCGAGGATCAGGCCGTATTCATAGAGCATATCTTCATCATCGGGAAAAAATTCAAGCCCCTGGAGCAGCACCTTCTTGCTCAGGTCATCTCTTCCCTCGAATTGGTGCAGGGCGGCAAGCACGATGTACATCTCGGCATTGCTGCTCTCACCTGCACCGATATGCTTTTCCAGCAACAGCTTTGCCTCCTCCAACTTGTTCTGCTCACGAAGAATGCGGACTTGCAGGAAAAGCGCGTCCGGATATTCGGGAGCCTTACGATCGATCTGCCGCACCTGTTTCAACGCCCGGTTGTACTTTTCCTGTTGGACAAGGAGCACCGCAAGAAAATACCTGGCCTCGGGCAGGTTTTCCTTTTCCAAGATTTTTTCGGTAATGGCAATGGCCTTGTCGTAATGTTTCTGCTTGGCGTACAGTCGGGCAATGGTCAAATCAACCCGCCGGGGCTGATCGGCAAAGGACTTGAGGTTGTTAAGCTCTGACAGGGCCTGGGCGTCTTTCTTCTGCAGCAGGTACACGTGAATCAAGGCAACCCGGGCGCTCTCATTCTGCTCATCACGCTCGATGAGTGCGCCATAAAGGGCAGCCGCCTCGTCATAGCGCCCGACTTTTATATATAACTCACCCAATTCCATTTGCAGTTCACTCGACCAGTTGCGCTCCAAGGCCTTCTGGTAATGCTCCACAGCCTCATCGGCCCGCTCCTGCACCTGGCAGAGTCGGGCCATGAGAATATGTCCGGGGTAGGAAGATGGGTCCCGGGAGAGGACCCGCTCCAGGAGCGGTCCGGCTTTGTCCGGCTGATCAGCGGCCAGATACATCTCGGCGAGCAGCAACAAAATAGCCGGGTCGTCCGGATGCTGGTCACTCATCAATTGGTACTGGTTCATCGCCTCTGTGTTCTTATTCTGACGGAGGAGTACCTTGGCATACAACATTCGCATTCCGGTCTTCTCAGGGTGGACAGCCAGATAATTGTGCAGCCAAATAGAGGCTTCGTCGGTCCGTTCCAACCGCAGCAGCAGAATCGGCACCTTCTCGCTGATTGTTTCGGCTTTTTCATCACAGACCAAGGCCTTCTGATAAAACTCAAGCGCTTCTTCAAAACGGAGCAGCAACTCAGCGTGCCGGCCCCAGAGAAAATAAAAATAGGAACAGCTGTAATCGGCCTCGCTCTCTGAAGAGGGGGATGCGGACTTCTTCCGGATCTGGTCAGTCACGGATGTATCGATTTTCGGTTGGCACCCGTAGAGAACGAGGGCAAAACACCCCAAAGCAACGAGCAGCCATTGACGGCAATAGAAATTCATCCAGAACATCGAACACCTTTGGTCACAAGCAGTTGCAAAATCGCCTCACGGATGGAGGTGTGGACCTCCGCTACCGGTCGAGCGGCATGAATGCGTACTATACAGCGGTGAGGAAAGGATGCAAAGAGGGCGGCCACTTTTTCCAATTGCTCCTGCTGCTCAAAATCATTGAGCTTCTCGCCACGCAAGTCCCGAATCCGGGCCACGCTCTCCACCGGGGTTTGCGTAAGCAGCAGCACCAAATCCGGTTCCGGAGCAAAATCGTGCCGGCCAAAGATGGTTGCAGGGTCACAGCCGGCAGCCCCCTGGTAGGCTGCGGTGGAAAAGTAGTAGCGGTCGGTGAGGACTATCGACCCTTGAGCAAGGGCCGGGAGGATACACTCCTCGACATTCTGCCGGCGGTCCAGCAGAAACAGCTCCAACTCCTGATCCGGTGAGACCTGATTCCGGTTCTGATAGAGGGCGCGGATCTGCTGACCATAAGGGCCGGTGGTCGGCTCCCTGGTTTCGACCACAACGCATCCCTGACGACGCAAATAGGCTGCCAGCAAAGGCAGCTGCGTTGATTTCCCGGTGCCGTCGATACCTTCAAAGGCAATCAACAACCCTGTCTTCATTGAGTACTCCAATGCTCTCGATTGGCAACTATGGTTTGCGCCATGGCCAGGGCGGCAGCCAGGCTTGAAGGGTCGGCCAGGTTTTGTCCGGCGATATCATAGGCCGTGCCATGATCAACAGAGGTGCGAACCAGAGGCAGCCCAAGGGTGACATTGACGCCGTCCTGAAAATGAAGGAGCTTAAAGGGAATGAGTCCCTGGTCGTGATACATGGCGATGACCGCGTCGTATTGCCCGGTCGCCGCTTTATGAAAAATCGTATCCGGCGGCCAGGGGCCACTGACTTCTCCCAAACCGGAGGATGCGGTTATGGCAGGGGCGATGATGCGGGCCTCCTCATCGCCAAAGAGGCCCTCTTCACCACCATGGGGGTTGAAACCGGCCACTGCTATCCGGGGGGCGGCAATGGCAAAATCACGCTGCAAGGCGGCTCTGGTCATGGCAATACAATCCATAACCTCCTCTTTCGTCAGAAGATCGCTTACCTGGCGCACGGCTACATGAATGGTGACCAGCACGACCTTGAGGCGCGGACCGGCCATCATCATCCGCACCCTGGCGGTCTGGGTAAGGGCTGCCAGCATTTCGGTATGGCCCGGATATGGATAGCCGGCCTGCTGCAGACTCTTTTTGCTAATCGGACAGGTGGTCAAGGCGCTGCAGTGACCGGATTGGATAAGCCTGACCGCTTCCTCGATGTACCGGCCCATGGCCCGACCGGTCGCCGTATCAGGTTGGCCCCAACGCACTGGCTCAGGCCAGGGTTCTCCCACCTGAAAGACCGGCAGCGTCCCCTTAACAATAGGTTGACCAGGTTGCCAAGAGACAATATCCATGGAACAACCGAGGCGTTCGGCAGCCTGCCGCAGGACATTGCCGTCACCAACCACGATATTCCGGGCTGCTCCGGCTCTGGAGTCCCGGCAAAAAAGCCGACAGATAATCTCCGGCCCGATGCCCGCCGGACATCCCATGGTCACGGCCACCGGGGCCAAAATCTTCCTTGCCGGGCTCGTCATCACTCTTCCTTACAGAACAAAATCAAAAGCATTTTTCATGTGATCGATCACAGCCGGCCGATTGCCCCGATCCAGCAGGACCGCAATCACATCAAACCTGGCGGACGCTTCGCCTAATTGGTGGGTTTGGAGATATTCCTGGGCAATTCTCGAGAGTTGCCGCTGCTTGCGGGCATCAACCGCTTCAAAAGGGGTACCGAAAACTGTGGAGTGGCGGGTCTTGACCTCGATAAACACCAGCGTAGTCCCATCCCGGGCAATAATATCAACCTCACCGTATTGTTTTCGATAATTTTTTTCAACAATTGCATAGCGTTTGCCGACCAAAAACTGAAGAGCAAGAGATTCGCCGAGGCGGCCGGTAGTGGCTGTCTCATTTTTTTTCTTCAACAACACGGCGTTGCCTCCCGGCCAATTCAATTCTTCAAAAGACGGTACCTGCGAGTCATTTACCACAATCCATGCTGGGTTGGTGCAGGGACTGACATCTCAGCAGTGAAAAATTCAGCAACACCCCGAAAGGTTCGGCGATGGAGAGGACAAGGGCCGTGGCAACTGATCGCCTGCCGATGTTCCTTGGTGGGGTAGCCCTGATGGCGATTGAAACCATACTGCGGGTAGTGGCGATGCGCCTCTGCCATGAGTCTATCCCGGGTCACCTTGGCGATGATCGAGGCTGCGGCAATGGAGGCACTTTTGGACTCCCCTTTGACCAGGGGCAATTGATTGATAGCTGCCGGGATCGTAAAAGTTCCGTCCACCAAGAGGTATTTCGGTGGGCAGCCATTATTGGCGGCGGTGCACTCGGTCAAGGCCCTTTTCATCGCCAGGAGTGATGCTTGCAGAATATTGAGCTCTTCAATTTCCCGAGGTCCGGCTTGACCGATACCGATCTGCGCACCGTTGTGCTGGAGGACCGCAAAGAGCTGATCACGTTGCCGACCGGTCAATTTTTTGGAATCTTGGAAGACCTGATAGACGCAATTTTGGGGCAGAATGACGCAAGCCGCCACCACCGGACCGGCAAGCGGTCCCCGGCCAGCCTCATCAACACCGGCGACAAGACCCAATCCTTGACGGTATAATTCGCGTTCGAAAGAAAAAGTATCAGACGGAGAAGAGGATACAGGGGTGAAAAGCGAAGAAACGCATGGGATCATAGCGCTAGCCCACGCCTCCAAAAAGACAACGGACAGAGAGGAAAAAAAGACCGCTGTGGGGTACCCGGAGTCACCTGGCGATAACCGTGCTGATTATCGCCAGGCGCTGCCTGGAAAACTATTAGTCCGTCCCCATAACATAAAGCGAGGACAGGGACGGAAAACTGCCTTAAATAATGCCGCGCTCGCGGATACGTGCGGCTTTACCACGACGCTCGCGCAGATAGAACAGACGAGACCGACGGACACGACCAAGAGTGACCACCTCGATTTTCTCAATCCGCGGCGAATGCAGGGCAAAGGTTTTTTCCACACCGACTCCGTGGGAAATTTTACGCACCGTAAAGGTGGCATTCATTTTGCCGCGTTTCCGCTTAATGACCACGCCGTGAAACACCTGCACCCGCTCCTTGTTCCCCTCCATGATCCGGATGTGCACCTTAACGGTGTCGCCGGGACGGAACTCGGGTAGATCAAAGCGCATTTGTTCCATATCGATCTTGTCCAATAGATTCATTGCCATATTCGCTCATTTACGGCTGGTCACCGGTCACGGTTTACCCGCCGAAGGATGCCTCCAAATCATCCAGATAAAACTGCTTGCTCCATTTATATCGTTTCAACCACACCGGTTGGGGGGTGATTGTCTATCTCCTCAACTTTCCACACTGTCGCGCACCCCGAGAAGTCTGTCCAGGATGATCGATGCCGCCGACCGTACTGACAGATGATTGAACCCGGTGGATCCGCAAAGTGGCGGCAACACGCCATCCACTGTTGCCAGTATCTCGGAACTCAAACCCCAGGCTGTGCCGAAGAGTAACAGCACGGGATCCCCATACCAAATTCTTTCACGAATCTTGGCATATTCCAAGGTATTGTCCTGCACCTTGGCGCAGGTGGCGAGTACCAATGGTTTCTCGCCGAACTTTTCCGTTGCCCCGGACAAGGCTTCTGCATAACTTGCGCAGATTGTAATAATCGACAGGGCACTGCTTCGGTCCGGGTTAACGCCGGCACCGTACCCGTGAGTCCAGTGGCCAACAATTTGCCCGGCCAGCTCCTGCTGTTCCTTAAAGGGCGTGATGACCCAATACGTCCCTACCCCGTAGGTTTTCCCGGCCCTGGCAATATCATGCAGGTCCAGGTTGGTCACGGCGGAGCCGATGGTTTCACCATTGCGATTGTTGACCGGATAATGAACCAGGGCGACATCAACCTGAACTCCGGGACTCCCTGTGTTCCTTAACAATGGTTTGAACCCGGCTGTACAGCCCTTCCCGCTTTAAAATTTTTTCTTCGGCCGGCGTGAAATGTGTTTCCACCAAAAGTTCCGGGCGACGCTCCAGAGTCAGTCGCACTGATTCGACCAACCGGAAGCGGTCAATGGCTGCATGATCACCGGAGAGTAAAACGTCCGGGACCGCAGCCCCTTCAAAAACCCGCGGCCGGGTGTATTGCCCGTGTTTCAACAAACCGCAGCTAAAACTGTCATTAAGCGCCGAAGCCTCGCACCCGAGGACACCAGGAAGAAGGCGGCAGACCGCATCCACGACAACCAGGGCGGCCAGTTCACCGCCGGTCAGAACATAGTCGCCGATCGACAGCTCCTCATCGACATACTTGTCGCGGAAACGCTCGTCGACCCCTTCATAGCGGCCACAAATAAAAGCAAGATGATCATACTTGGTCAACCGCTGGGCCTGTTGCTGGCTGAAGCGTGCTCCTTTGGGCGACAACAGGATCACCCGAGATGAGCATTCTTCGCGACTCACAGCTTTCAGGCAGGCTGCCAGAGGTTCAGGCTTCATCACCATGCCTTCTCCGCCGCCAAAGGGCCGATCATCGGTCATATGATGCCTATCCAGGGCATAGTCCCGAATATTATGGATACCGACCTGAATTTTCCCTTCGTTCAAGGCCCGTCGGACGATCCCCTCCTGCAGGGGGGAAACGAAAAAATCAGGAAAAATCGTCAGGACGGAAAAAATCATCAATCGGCTATCTGCTCTTACTTGTTGATCTCGAGTAAACCCGGGGGGAGATCAAACACAATTTCGGTCTCGTCGATAGCAGCAATGAATTCCCGTACGGCCGGAATCAAATATTCGAGTTCGCCATCCCGGATGACAAACACATCCTGCACACTGTTAAGCAGACCACTAACCGTACCGAGCATCTGACCAGCAGTGGTTCTTGCCCGCTTGCCTTCCAGGGTGTGCAGATAAAATTCATCCGCCTCGACAGGTGGCAAATCGCAGCTTGCCAGCAAAACCTGCATGCCAACGAACTGTTCCGCCCTATTCCGGTCAGTGCACTCATTCAGCCTGAGAATGACGGTTTTGCCGTTGACCCGTGCATGAACATTGGTGCATTCAACCTTAGCCTGCCCGTCTTCGGCGGCAAAAAATAACCGTCGATACCGGCAAAGATTGCTTGGGTTGTCTGTAACCGGTCGAACCTTCAGTTCACCGCGAATGCCATGCGGTTTGCTCACAGTGCCGAGCAGAATAAAGGTTTTTTCCTGCCCAGGAACGCTCGAAGTCACTATTCGATGATTTCAAGCCGGGTGCGCTTACCGTCCCCGGCCAGTGAAGCGGCCAGTACCGCCCGCATCGCTCTGGCGGTCCGCCCCTGTTTACCGATCACTTTACCCAAGTCTTCCTGGGCGACCCGCAATTCGATGGTGACATTCTCGTCTTCTTCATGCAGGTTCACTTCAATCCGGTCAGGATGATCAACCAGTTTGCCGGCAACAAACTCTATCAGCTCTTTCATTTATGCAGCAACAACCACTCCGGGAACATATTTCCGGATCAGGCTCTCAACGGTTTCCGTTGGCCTGGCGCCCTTTTTCATCCAGCTGTCAAGTTTCTCGTTGTCGATTTTGACAACCGCCGGATTCTGCATCGGGTCATAGGTACCGACGATATCAAGAAATTTGCCGTCACGGGGCGCTTGGCTGTCGGCTACGATAATACGGTAAAACGGTTGTTTTTTTCTACCTTTTCTGGTCAAACGAATACGAACTGCCATTGTTCTCTATCCTCCGGTGGATATCGCCCCAGGCAGCACAGACTGCCGGACGTTGTTGAGTAACTACAATCGAATTTATCGAGTAAGCCCCTTGGGGCGTTTGCGGTGTTTGCCGCCGGTCATAATGCCTTTGCCTTTCATGTTCTTCATCATTTTCAGCATCATGGCATAACTTTTCAGAACCCGGTTCACCTCGGCGACCGAGGTCCCCGACCCTTTGGCAATTCGCACCCGCCGGCTGGCATCGATAATTCTATGGTTGCGGCGCTCCTTCAGGGTCATGGAGCGGATGATGGCCTCTGTCTTAACCAATTCCTTCTGGTCAGGCTTGGGCGCATCCTTAATCTGCTTGAGCTTGTTGATTCCGGGGATCATCCCCATGATCTGTTCCAAGCTGCCCATTTTCTTGATCTGTTGAATCTGATCGAGAAAATCCTCCAGGGTGAAGGCGTTCCTCTGGATCTTTCTGGCCAGTTGCTCGGCGTTCTTCTGATCGACGACCGCCTCGGCCTTTTCGATAAGCGACAGGACATCGCCCATGCCGAGAATACGGGAAGCAGCACGATCGGGATGAAAGACTTCCAGAGCTTCGACCGATTCGCCGACACCGACAAACTTGATCGGTTTGCCGGTCACCTTTTTCACCGACAGGGCCGCCCCGCCTCGGGCATCGCCCTCCATCTTGGTGAGGATGACACCGGTAATCTCGAGATCGGTGTTGAACTTGTCGGCAACGGTGACCGCGTCCTGCCCGGTCATCGCGTCGGCGACAAACAACACCTCGGTGAGGGCAACCGTCCGACTGATCTCCTGCAACTCTGCCATCAGCGCTTGGTCGACATGAAGCCGACCAGCCGTATCGATGATGACGGTGTCGTACTGCTTAGCGCTGGCCTCAGCCAGTGCCAGACGGGCAATGTCCACCGGTTTCTGTTCGGTGGTTGAGGCAAAAACAGGAACCCCAACCTGTTGGCCAAGCACCTGCAGTTGCTCGATGGCCGCTGGCCGGTAGACGTCTGCCGGAACCAGGAGCGGCGAACGTCCTTTTTCCTTGAGCTGCCTGGCCAGCTTGGCAGCGGTGGTGGTCTTTCCCGAACCCTGGAGACCAGCCAGCATAATAACCACCGGCTGGCGACCGTCAAGCTTAAGGGGTTGCGCTTGGCTCCCGAGCAGTTCGACCAACTCGTCGTGGACTATCTTGACCACCTGCTGGCCTGGGGACAGGCTGGTCAGCACTTCCCGGCCGATGGCCTTTTCGGTGACCGCGGCGATGAATTCCTTAACGACACCGAAGTTGACATCCGCCTCGAGCAAAGCCGTGCGGACCTCACCCATCGCCTCCTGAATATTCTCTTCAGTCAGCCTGCCGTGGCCGCGTAGCTTCTTAAACGCGCTTTCAAGACGGTCGGTTAAATTCTCAAACATGTTTCTCTAGTGTGTTCGATACGCAATGACTTCAGACAAAAAGTTGAAACACGCCCCACCTCTATTCTGCCTACGAGAAAAAGGCGATTAATACCCGACATGCCAGCTCTTGTCAAGCGAGAAGAAAACCATGGTGGTCCAAGTGTTTATCACCCAGCCAGCACTTCAGCCACTTTGGCCAAGCTCTCCGGTGTGTCGGCCTGCAGGCAGGTTACAGCCGAATTTTTCGGTAAAATTTTCTTCATCATTCCCGTCAGGACGTTTTTCGGGCCTAACTCGACCATCACCTCGACGCCTTCAGCTATCATCCGCTCAATGATCGGCAACCAGCGAACCCTGGAGGCTATTTGCCGGGCCATGATGGCCTTGATTTCGGCAGGATCTGTTTCGTTCCCTCCGGTGACGTTGAACAGCACCGGAACCTCAGGTCGGTTGAAGGTGACACCCTGCATATAAGCGGCAAAGTCCTCGACCGCGCCGGCAACCAGGGGGCTGTGATTGGCAACACTCACTTTGAGCGGAATCATCTTGGCCCCATGAGACACGCATTGTTCGCCAACGGCGTCAAGCCCCGCCATGTCGCCGGAAAGCACGATCTGGGAGGAGGTATTATGGTTGGCCACCACCGCGACACCGGGACCGGAAAAGTCGGCTAAGATGCCCTCGACCTCTTCGATACCCAGTCCAACCACCGCCCGCATTCCGCCGGGATGCAGCGAACCCTCCCGCTCCATCAGTTCGCCACGCTTGGTGACCAAAGCCAGGGTGTCTTCCAGGGTCAACACCCCCGCACCATGGAGGGCGGAATACTCGCCCAGGCTATGCCCGGCGAAAAAGGCCGGCCGAAAGCCCGGCAGCAAGGTGAGCAACTGTTGCCAGCAGATCAGATTCATCACCGTCAGGGCCGGTTGCAGGTAGAGAACCCTGGTCAGGTCTTCCAGCGGCCCATCAAAACAGAGGGTGCGAATCGGGAAACCGGAAATTCTTTCTGCTAGGTCCATCAAGTCCGAGGCTTCCGGATCCTGGTTGACGAATGCCTGCCCCATACCAATAAACTGGGACCCTTGTCCCGGAAAGAGAATAGCTGTTTTCTTCATGTGTTGATGACAATAAGGTTACGATACCTGGTCTGGCGGTTGCCGATCGAACAGGAGATTTTTAAGAATAAAAAGGGTGACACCGATGGTAATCGCAGAATCGGCGATATTAAAGGCTGGCCAATGATGACGACCGATATAGAAATCGAGGAAATCGACCACAAAACCGAGGCGGATCCGATCAATGAGATTGCCGATGGCCCCACCGGCAATCAGGGCCAGGGCCACGGAGTACGCGCGGCTGCGGCGGCCGTAACTCCGCTGGGCAATCCAGATAAAACCCAGGGCCGCGCAGGCAGCGCCGACAAAAAAGAGTTGACGCCAGAGAGCTGGTTGCCCAGCCAGGATACTGAAGGCAGCGCCGTTATTGGTCAGGTAGGTCAGGTTGAAGAGATCGGGCAGGATCATATTGCTCTCAAAGAGGGTAAAATGATCCATAATCCAAATCTTGGTCGCCTGATCGATACCGATAACCGCCGCGATGATAATAAAAAAGGAGCGCATCCGTGTACGGTGATTCATCCGGCCAACTGTCGAACCACCGTGGCACAGCGGGCGCAGAGGGCGGGATGCTCTTGATCTTCGCCAACCGTGGTGGCGATGGTCCAGCAACGCTCACACTTGACTCCGGGTGCCGGCCCAACTGCTATCCGGATACCGGGCAGGGCCTCCGCCGCAACAAAAGTCAGCCCACCATTGTCTCCAGCCTCCTCGGCCAGACGCAAACTGGAAACAATGCAGAGTTCACGCAACTGACCCAAGCTGTCTGCAAGAAAACCGGCCCATTCGCCGCTCACTTCCAGCACCACCTCCGCATCCAGGGAAAGACCGATCACCTTGTCCCGCCGCGCCCCTTCCAACACCCGAGTAATGGCGCCCCGTAAAGTCAGCAACTTATCCCAACGCTCGTCAAAGGCTTCATTTTTTTCGATATCATCAACCCGGGCGAAATCAGCAAAGAAAATCGAACGCTCCAGTGGAGCCTCTGGGGCCAGATCATGGAGATGTTCCCAGGCCTCGGCTGTGGTGAAACAGAGGATCGGCGACATCAAACGCAAGAGTCCATCGAGGATCCGGTAGATCACCGTCTGCGCCGCTCGCCGCTCCGAGCCGTCCGGTGTCGAACAGTAGAGCCGATCCTTGAGCACATCCATATAAAGACTGGAGATCGTGGTGCCGCAGAAATTGTGCAGCCCGTGATAGACCGCATGAAATTCATAGCGCTCGTAGGCCAGAGTGATGCGCTTGTTCAACTCGGCAAACTTGGTCAGAGCCCAGCGATCGATCTCCTGAAGGGCCGACGGGGCCACCGAGTCCTTGGCCGGGTCAAAATCATAGAGGTTGCTCAGCAAAAAACGCAAAGTGTTGCGCATCTTCCGGTAGGCGTCGGACACATGCTTGAGGATTTCGTCGGATACCTTGACGTCGTCCTGGTAATTTTCGCTGGCCACCCAGAGACGCAGCACCTCGGCCCCGTACTGGTCGATCACCTCCTGTGGCGCCACGACATTGCCCACGGATTTGGACATCTTTTTGCCTTGGCCATCGACGACATAACCGTGGGTGAGCACACTCTTATAAGGAGCGCACCCCCTGGTGCCCACCGAGGTGAGCAGGGAGGATTGAAACCAGCCGCGGTGCTGGTCGCTGCCCTCCAGATAGAGATCCGCCGGTGAGCGCAGTTCCGGTCGCTCTTCCAGGACCGCAGCATGGCTGGTGCCGGAATCGAACCAGACATCGAGAATATCGGATTCCTTCTTGAATGCACGGCTGCCACAGGAGCAAACAACGCCCTCGGGAACGAAATCACCGGCCTCGTATTTAAACCAGGCGTCGGCCCCTTCTTTGCCAAAAAGTGCATCGATCCGAGCGCAGACCGCCTCGTTTTTTAGAATCTCGCCGCAGTCAGCACAACTCAACACCGTCACCGGCACGCCCCAAGTCCGTTGCCGGGACAGACACCAGTCGGGCCGGGATTCGACCATGCCGTAGATTCGTTGTTGCCCCCAGTACGGGGTCCAGCTTACCTCTTTGATCGCCTGCAGGGCCTTGTCGCGCAGTTGCAGATTGTCCATGGAAATAAACCACTGGGCCGTGGCCCGGTACATTACCGGCTCCTTGCAACGCCAGCAATGCGGGTAGCTGTGCCTGATCGCCAGGTCCTTGACCAACGAACCCTCGGCGGCCATGTCGGCGATAATCTGCCGATTGACCTGCGGAACCTGCTGGCCCTCGTACCTGCCTGCATCCGCAGTGAACCGTCCCTCGTCATTCACCGGCGACATCACCTCCAGGCCGTAGCGCAGGCCGGTGAGATAGTCGTCGGCGCCGTGACCGGGAGCGGTATGGACGCAACCGGTCCCCGAATCGGCGGTGACGTAATCAGCCAGGACCATCAGCGAGTCGCGCTCCATGAAGGGGTGACGGCAGTGTTTTCCCTCCAGTCCGGTGGCGGAGAAGGTGGCGAGGGTGGTATATGCATCGATAGCGAAGAGCTGCATGCACGACGTAACCAGCTCCTTGGCTAGAATCCAGACCTCATCACCCACCGCAACGGCGGCATATTCAAAATCAGGGTGAAAGGCGACCGCCATATTGGCCGGCAAAGTCCAGGGCGTGGTGGTCCAGATGAGCACCGAGACCTTGCGGCCCGCCAATTCCGGGGCCACAGCCCCGAGATCATCGATCACCGGAAATTTGACATAGACTGAGGGCGAAGTGTGATCGGCGTAGTCGACCTCGGCCTCGGCCAAAGCAGTGCCGCAGGTGGCGCACCAGTAGACCGGTTTCTTCGAACGAACGACCGCGCCGGAAAGAAGAAATTTGTTGAATTCCCGGGCAATGACCGCCTCATAGGGAAAACTCATGGTTAAGTAGGGGTTGCCCCAATCACCCAGCACGCCCAGCCGCTTGAACTGCTCACGCTGGGTTTTGATCCATTTCTCGGCATAGCTGCGGCAAGCATTGCGCTTGCCCAGGATGGAGATGGTCTGTTTTTTCGCGCCCAGCTCCAGATCGACATTATGCTCGATGGGCAGGCCGTGGCAGTCCCAGCCGGGGATATAGGGGGCCTTAAAACCGGCCATCCGCTTGGAGCGAAGAATGATATCCTTGAGCACCTTGTTGAAGGCGGTGCCAAGGTGGATGTTGCCGTTGGCATAAGGAGGGCCGTCATGGAGGACAAACAGCGGCCGATCGGCGGCCGACTGCTGCAGCTTCTCGTAGAGGTTTTCCTTCTCCCAGCGCTTGAGCACCATCGGCTCCCGCTGGGTCAGATTAGCCTTCATCTTAAACTTGGTCTGCGGCAGGTTCAGTGATTCCCTGTAATCCATCGTTCTTCTCGATCTGTGAAAATAGAAATTAAACTGGCTGGGCTGTACGCGAAATTACAGATTTTACCAAGCCCGTTTGAATGTGCAAGGGAAAAGGCGGAAAGACCGGCTCCGGCCCGCCATGAAGATCGGGCGAGACAGCGGATAGAGGCGGGAGGGGAGTCGACAACCTGGCGGGGAATAATCCCAAGGGGGCAATTGGAGTGCCGCGACATCACTGCTTGTCTTTTTTTGCCGTCGTTGTATTTTGACAGGCGACAAGGGGCATGATCGTCCCAGCAATCGACCCTCAATCTCTGTGGAGCCGCATCGTGAAATCCGAGCAAACCCTTCCCCTCTGTCCGATCTGCGACCGCCAGCACAACCAACCCCAGCAAACGGATCAACTCTGTCACTACTGTGAGGTTCTTGCTCGGGCCGTACAAGAACAGCCGGAGGTGGTCAAACAGTTGTGGTTGCGCTACCAGAACGAACCGATCCTGCCGGAAGCGGTTCACCAATCAATCGAAAGCGAGGCGGAACTGCCCGAGGTGCTCGACGGCAAGCGCTACCGGACCATCGACCGCGACCGCAACAAATGGTATCTCTCAGTAAGCGAGGTCAACGGCAAACCCGTGGAGATCTTCGCCTCGACCGCCTTTGACCGCGATCACGAACTGCAGTCACGCATTTCCAACCTGACTACCATCACCCGCCTGATCTCGCTCATCCTCAGGCACATTTTTCTCGGCGAACCCCTCACCTTTGAAAAATGCCTCAAGCAGATTCAGCGCAGTTCCCGGCAAAAAAACGACCTGCCCGACATGATTTGCGGTGTACTGAGCCGTTATAACACCCCGCCGGAGTAAATATCCGGCTCTGACCGGAAGAGCAGGACGTTCCTTACAGTTTTTCCATAAATTTGCGGGTATCGATGACGAACCGCTCGTGCCGGCCACGACCGATTTCACCTTTCTCGTCGGAGGCCAGCAACTCGAACACCAAACGGCGGCGATCAACCTCAACCAGGGTCGATTCGCAGGTCACCTTCATACCGACCGGGGTTGCCTTGCTGTGGGTAATATCCACTTTAACACCCACTGTGCCATAGCCTTCGGGCAGATAGGGCAGCACTGAGGTAAGACAGGTCTTTTCCATAAGGGCAACCATTGCCGGGGTTGCATACACCTCGACCAAACCGCTGCCGTAGCGGGCGGCGGTATCTTCAAATGCAACCACCAACTCTTCCTTGCCTTTGACTCCCGAGGGGATCTGTATTTCCATGTCCGTTTTTCTCCCTTCCGCTCCGGTAACTGCATTGTGATTGGCCTTCCTGTCACGGCCCTGGCGACCGCGAGCTGAAAAACCTGAAAATGTTCGTGAATTTGAGCTAATAACAACAGAAAACCGGTCCGTCAAGAGACAAAAAATTTCACAAAAAAACCTCCGGGGCCAATCTCAGGCGACCAGATCAAGCTGCTGCAGAGTGCCCACACCACCCTCTTCTAAGAGAAAAAGGCCGGTGGCTCGGACCTGTCCCTGCAAGATGTTGCTATTGTCCTTGACGCTGAAGGGGGTATCAATCCTGCCAAGATAGAGGGCGCCGACGCCCTTTTCTCCCAACGCCAGGAGCTGATCCTCGCCGGAAGCGGTTTTCATCCAGATCCGCAGGCGGGAATATACTTCGTCGTTCTCATCGATCCAGCCATTGTTGTCGCCGTCATAGGCGGCCAAATCGGCAAAGCCGTCGCCACTTTGGGTACCGAACAACTCGCTGCCATCGTTGACCGTGCCGTCGTTATTAGCATCCAGGGCAAGAAATCCTGAACCGGGGCCGACAAAGGCAATCTGGTCCTTGCTGCCGTCGGCGTCGATGTCAAAACTGAACGTGTTTTGAGTCAGTTGCGCTGCAGTCCCGTTAAAGTTGATCACCAACGGATCCTTGAGGGCCGCGTCACCGAGCAGCAGGGTCTCGTCCTGGGTGCTGGTGAAACTGCGACTCATATTCAACTCCACCCCGATTTCTATCTGCTGGCCATCGGTGGTGACCACTACCCCCTGGGCGCTGAACTGCGTGGCTTCAGCTTCATGGTAGGTTTCATGGCGCTCGTAGAGCACCCCCCAGCCCTGAACGCTCTGAGCGGCCGGCGCCGGTGCTCCCTCGGCCGGAACCGACGTCGATGACGCGGCCTGCTGGGCCGTAGGAGGGGTGTACATTTTAAACTTCCTGCCGGTGAGTTTTTCGAACAAGGCCTTGAGAATGCGCATATTGAGATCCGTCATCACCTCCTCTTCTCCCGAAGCATCGGCCTCGGCTGCTTCCGGGACATCAGCCACCCGCGGCTTGGCTGCCTCGGATAGGGAGACCTTGGCCGCCTCCTTGGCAAGTTTGTCGGCTTGGTGCCTGAGCGCCTCGTCCTTGGTATTTTTTCGTTCGGTGCGGACCGGCTCC
The DNA here is from genome assembly GCA_038318785.1 of Desulfobulbales bacterium. Lineage (GTDB taxonomy): Bacteria > Desulfobacterota > Desulfobulbia > Desulfobulbales > Desulfobulbaceae > Desulfobulbus. The sequence goes on from JBBQCO010000011.1 coordinate 16,235, forward strand.
TTGCCCTGCCGCCACACGGCGAGCAATTCCTGGCGTTCGTGATATTCGACGGCGGTGCGGGAACTGGCGAGTTGGATGGTGGATTCTGCGATTTTCATGATGTCCCTTCCCTGGTTATCATTATGGGGTGAGTCTGCGGAGGCGCTGTTTCATCCGTGAACAAACATCTCTGCCTTATCGTCTGATCGGTTGGGGTGAATGAAACCTTTAGCAGGAAGTACAGGTATCTTGTGGAATCAGAGATTCTATGCTACAGTGTGTCAATTTTTGGAGAAACGCAGGCGGCAATCCTGCCGATGAAAAAACCACAATGTTTCGGTATCATTCATAATCCGCGCAAATGCCTGCCAACGGCCTTCCTAAATTACCCGAAAAGGTCACGCTGATTTTCCGTCACTGATTCCCAGAAAAAAACCATGCCAGCTCACAGTCCAACTCTCGACCAGGAAGACGCCTCAGCGCCCCAAGCTGCCACCCTCAGCTCCCTCTACTCATTTTTAGCGCTGACTATGCGCTACCCCGATCCTGCCTTCTGTAACGATCAGTTGTTCGACACCACCGAATCGCTCCTCGAATCACTCGACTGGCGGGAAGAACTCACCGAATTTCGCCGGTGGCGCGCCCAAACACCCAATCATCTTGACGACCTGCGGACCGAATATACCGGGCTGTTCATCACCGCCGAGCCGCGGGCAACCATACCGCCCTACGCCTCGGTCTATCTTGACGGTGACGGCTCCTTGTATGGCCGGACCACCGAACGAACCAGAGATTTCTATCGCGAACGAGGTTATGATCTGGCCGACGAGACCGAACCCGCCGATCACATCCGTTTTGAACTCGATTTTTTGGCTGCACTGGCCGGTGAAGCCAAGTTTGACGACGAAGAACTTTTTCTCCAAACCCTTTTTCGGCCGTGGTTTGAACGATTTCAAGAAAAAAGTATGAAAGAAGCTCGACATCCTTTTTACAAAGTGTCGATACAGTTAATTGATTTTTTTACCAAGGAGGAACAGTAAATGGCAATGAACCTTACCAGGCGGAATTTCCTCAAAGCCGCCTCGATTGCCGCTGCGTCCGTGCCGCTGTCCAGGATGGCGGCAAAAGCAGAATCAGGAGTTGTCAAAGCTCCTCTGGCCGCTCCAGGGACTTTCAAGGATACCCAGACGGCGGTCGGCGGCGTCTGCGAGATGTGCTTTTGGCGCTGCCAGATGGTCGGAAAAATCCGTGACGGCCGCCTGATCAAGCTGGAGGGCAATCCTAAATCCATCGACAACGGCGTCTCTCTCTGCGCCCGCGGCAATGCCGGGGTCAAATTGCTCTATGACCCGGACCGGCTCAAATACCCTCTGAAAAATGTCGGCAAGCGCGGCGCTCCCAAATGGCAACGCATCTCCTGGGAAGAGGCGCTCGACACCTGCGGCAGCAAATTAAAAGAGATCGCTGATAAACATGGCGCCAAAGGGATTGCCATGTTTCCCCACGGCTCCACTGCTACCTACCCCATGAGCTTTCTCGAGAATACCGTAGGTACCCATAACGTTTCCGAGGCCTCGTTCTTCCAGTGCCGCGGCATCCGTGACACCGCCTATATGGCCACTATCGGTCTGCCCCCGAATGAAGACGTGGACATGGCCAACACCAAGGTCATGTTTTTCATCGGGAATCACCTGGGCGAGAATGTTCATGTCTCCCACCTCAAACGCTACCTCAAAGGGCTGGAGAACGGTGCCAAGCTGGTAGTGGTCGACCCCCGCTATTCGGCCTCGGCGGCCAAGTCGGACATCTGGGTGCAGATCCGGCCCGGCACCGACACCGCCTTCATGTTGGCGATCATGAATTACCTGATCCAGAACAAGAAATATAACGCTGAATACATCGAAGCTCATGGCGAGGGCTTTGAGAAAATGGCCGAGGGCATCAAGGGATGGACCCTTGAGAAAGCGGCCCAGGAATGCGATGTCCCCGCTGCCCAGATCAAGGAAGTGGCCGAACTGCTGGCCGCCAACATGCCCAATGTTTCTATTCACCCTGGCCGCCACGTCTCCTGGAACGGCAACGACTTCCAACGTCAACGGGCTTTGGCCTGCCTCACCGGCGTCCTCGGCGCTTTTGGCGTCAAGGGCGGCTTTGTTCAGCCCAAGGGCCCCAAAGGCTTAGGCAAAGTCGGCTGGCCAAAAGGTGAATCGCACGAGAAGAGTCTTCGGGAGATGAAGGGCGTCCATCACTACTCCCCGCCTGGCACCCCGACCGACCTGATCCGCGACACCGCCATCACCGGTAAGCCTTACCCAATCAAGGGTTGTGTCATCTGGGGACAGAACCCGATCCAGACCATCCCTAGCCAGGAAAAGACCATCAAGATGCTTGAGCAGATGGACTTTGTTATGTGCGTTGACGTCATGCCCACCGACATCACTATGTACGCCGACATCCTCCTGCCCGACACCTCCTATCTTGAACGGTATGACATGATCAAGACTGGTACCCAGTGGGATTTTGCCGAGGAGCACAAGCAGTACATTGCCCCCCGCATGCCGCTGGTGGCCCCCGGTTTCGAGCGCAAAGAAAGCATCTGGATCACCAACGAGATCGCCAAACGTATGGGCTACGGTGACAAAATCCCGGTGCAGTCCCAGGAAGAAGCCATCAATAAGATGTTGGCCGGGGTTGAATTGTCCATCGACAAGATCAAGGCCGAGGACGGTATCCATATCCAGCCCGGCAAGGACCCGTATGGCGAGATGGAACTGACAGTGCTGTTCCACAACCCGGAATTGGAGGAGAACGGCTATCCGCCCATCCCCACCTATATCCCGGTGGAACGGGCCCCCGAGGGCTATATGCGCCTGCTCTACGGCCGCTCGCCGGTCCACACCTTCAACCGCAGCCAGAACAACGCCTGGCTGATGGCGGAAAACGACAGCAACCCCGTCTGGGTCAACGACAAACTGGCGGCCAAGCTGGCGCTCAAGGAAGGCGACACCGTAGCCCTGATCAACCAGGACGGCGTCAAATCGCGCACCACCACCACGGTCAAGGTCACCCCCGGCATTCGCCAGGATAGCGTCTACATGTACCACGGTTTCGGCTCGATGAACCCGGAACTGACTCTGGGCGTGGGCAAGGGTATCGACGATTGCAGCCTTATCACCAAGATCGCGGTTGATCCGGAAACCGGCGCCCACGGCATGCGCAACAACTTTGTCAAACTCGTGAAAGTCAGCTGATCGTGGGCCGCAACATCCCGCAACCGTCAGCCAAGACCACATCTGAAGGAGAGTACCTATGCAATATGGCATGATTATCGATGTCGACAGGTGCGTGGGCTGCCATGCCTGCGTCATCGCCTGCAAAGCCGAGTGGGAGGTTCCCGCTCAATTCGACCGCAACTGGGTCCACCGCCTGGGGCCGAGCATCACCGCAACCGGCATGGCCGCCACCTACTATCCCGGTCTTTGCAACCACTGCAAAAACCCGCCCTGTGTCCCCGTCTGCCCGGCAGACCCGGTCAGCATGACCTTCAAGGACGTCAAGAGCGGCAAGACCGTCACCATGGAAGTGGCCGCCACCTGGAAGGACCCGTTCAACGGCACCGTTCAGGTCGACCGCGAACGCTGCATCGGTTGCGGCGCTTGCCGCGACGCCTGTCCCTACAACGCCCGGTATGTCGACGAGGCCCTCAAGGACGACAACAGCCTGGGCAAGGTTGACAAATGTACCTACTGCATGCCGCGTGTCGCCGAAGGGCTAGAACCCGCCTGTGTCCAGACCTGCCTGGCCCGCGCCCGCATCTTTGGCGATCTCGACGATCCCCAATCGGCAGTGGCGCAGTACGTGAAGAAGGGCGCTGTCGGCCTGACTTCCAAGGCCGTGCAGATCGGCCCCAACGGCATGTATTTCGGCAGCAAAAAGGGTGACATGGAACTGTTGATGAAGGCTGCTCCTCAGGAGATGCCGAAGGTTTCGCTGCGCCGCAGCCTGCTCTCGAAGATGTCGCTTACCGCCAAGAACCAGATCAAGGATCTCGGTCTCCTCGGCCTGGCCGGCGGTCTCTTGGTCAAATCTCTGCAGGACGAAAAAAAGTAATATTTCATTAAGAGTTCAGACAGTTACACATCCCCTGTCGCTCGCTTGAGCGTCAGGGGATTTTTTTTGGACTGTATTGCCCTCTGCCAGGGGAAACAAGACGTTTCAAGGTATGACTTTTGGACACAATCCTGCTAGAATAAGTCATTGTTTTGCAATCTCTTGGACAATCCGCTTTTGTTCCAGGCCCAACCGGCCGAAGAAAGGTTATGGACAACGAACCCATCGAACACACCTCCCCCGCCGAAGAGGAACAACCAGCAGCAACCGCTCCGGTGCAACCGGAACCGAAGCCGCCTGCCCTTTCCGCAAACTGGCAGCACACCACCCAGCCGGTTTTTGTGGTCGAGGATTCCTTTTACCGCTCGCGGACCCCGCCCCGGCCGGTCCACTGGTCCATCGCCTGGTCAGACCTGATGATGACCATGTTCATCCTCTTCCTCACCCTTTTTGCCCATCTCCGCACCCACCAGGAGATCCTCGCCCACGGCAAGCCCAACAAGATCGCGGATGAGACCATTCCCGTTCAGTCGGACGATGCCAAGCCATCGTTGATTTTTCATCCGATCTCCCAGGATATCTCGCTCAAAACAGCGGACAACCTGCAAGAGACCGCACCGCCCAAGCAGGAACAATCGGGAACAGACGTGCTCATCCGTCACCAGGCGGTGGAAGAAAAACCGAAGGCTGAACCCCTGACTCCCATCCCGGAGATAGCCGAGGAACACCCCCCACCAGAGGCCCAGATCCCTGCCGAAGTTGCACCATCCCCGCCCGAAACCGCTTCTCCTCCCCAGGAAAAGCCGCAGGAGGAGGTGATCACCAAAATCTACGATCTTTCCAAGCTCACCCTGGCCAACGAAAAGCTGGAGCGTTTTGCCTCGGTGGAATTGGTGCCGGACAAAACCATGCGCATCATCCTCACCGGCGATCTGCTCTTTGCCTCCGGCCAGGCGGAGTTGACTCCCAATGCGATGGATTCGCTCAAAAAGCTCTCCGGCGTCATCAAGAAAACGCCCTACATGATCAATGTTATCGGCCACACCGACGACCGGCCGGTCAAGACCTCCCGCTTTCCCTCCAACTGGGAACTGTCACTGGCGCGGGCCGGGCGGGTCGCCCGTTTCCTCATTGAGGACACCCAGCTGCCGGCCACCCAGTTCAGCGTCTCCGGCTACAGTTCCTTTCGGCCGGTGCAACCCAACACCAGCGACGAAAACCGCAAGACCAACCGCCGGGTGGAAATCGTTCTTTCCAAGGAGTTGCCGCAGGTGGAAGCGGCCGCACCTGCAAATCTTCAATAACGGAATTGTTGAACAATGAAACGACAAAACCTGATTGGCCTCTTGCTCTGCGGCCTCATCTTTTTCGGCGGCTTTCTCATCAAGGGTCAACTCACCTTCTACTTTAATATCGCCAGCCTGATGATCGTGGCCGGTGGCAGCGCCACCGCCGCCCTGCTCAGTTTCCAGCTTGAGCGCCTGCGCATCGTCCGACGCGTTGTCCGGGCATCCTACCGTAACCGCCTGAAATCAGAGGCCGAGATTGTCGACATCCTCATCGACCTGTCGATCAAATCAAGGATGGAGGGCATCCTCTCCTTGCAGAAGGACGAGAATGAGACTTCCGTGCTTTTTCTCCGTCGTGGACTGGGCTGTCTGGTCGACAACTATGAGCCGCAGCAAATTCGCGACATCCTCAACACCGAGATGTACTTTTTCAAGCTGCGACGGGAGGACAGCGAGCGGGTGCTGCGCACCATTGCCGATTTCTGCCCTGCCTTCGGCATTGTCGGTTCCGTGGCAGGCCTGATTCCGATGCTGGCTGGCATCGACGACACCGGCATCATTCTCAAGACCGTGCCACTGGCCCTAACCTCGATTCTTTACGGCCTTATTTTTGCCAATTTCTTTTTTATTCCTTTTGCCGCCAACCTGCGTGAACGCACCAACCACGAATTGCTCCTGCAAAAGATCATTATGGAAGGTATCATCTCCATTAAATGCGAACTGAACCCCACCGTGCTCCGGACCAAACTCCTCTCCTTCCTCACCCCCTCGGACCGCAAGGCCGACCTGGTGCCCCTATCCCTGATTCAGGAACGCTTTCACATTCGGGTCGATGAGAATCAAGACGACCACCTGGATCGACCGGGACCAGCTGTGTTTTAGTTCCTTTCCCGCCGGGAACCATTCCCGAAAAACAAGGGTGCAATTAGTCGCTGACCGTGTAATATACGGGGCACCCTACGTACTGACTGTCCTGACGAATACAGCTCATCAACCTGTTGTTTTCCCTCACAAAAGAACAGAAGAGGTTCTCAATGCGACACTCTGCTCTCCCAGCCCTGTTCTGTTGCCTCTTGCTCTGCGGCTGCGGCCCGACCACTGTTAATTCTCTGGTCAAAGAACAGGGTGCCCGGCAGATGGCCGCCCGTGACGTGCTGAGCCTGGTCAAGGGCAACACCCTCTCTCTCCATTCTTTTAATGAGGACGCACTGCTCTATTTCGATCCCTCGGGTAAACTCTTTGCCAAGGGTATCTCCACCGACAAGGACAAGGGAAGATGGGATGTCAGTGAGGGCAGCGAACTCTGTATCCGCATGGAGAAATGGTGGTACGGTGATCTGCGTTGCTTCACGGTCTATCACATTGGCGACAAGGACAAGGTCCGGTTGGCCAACAGTAGCGGCGTGCTGCAGTATTCCGCGGAACAGGCAGAAGGCGACAGCAAGGGCCTCTACAGCGACAGCGACCAGAAGAGAAAAAGCCTGCGCCGCTCGATCAGCAAACAGGAGAGCGGCCAAGAATCGAAGATGGCGATCGAAACAACCCGGGAAGAAAAGCGGGCACCGGTGCTGACCGAGGAACGACCGTCCGGTGACCATGCGGGGAAAGACACAGGTGCCACGATCGAGTACATGGCCAAGGACTGTCCGGGCTGCAATCTGGCGGGGGTTGACCTGGGCAAGGCGGAATTGATCGAGGCCAAGTTGGCCGGGGCTGATCTGCACGGCGCCAACCTGAGCATGGCCAACCTCCGCCGGGCCGACCTGCAAAAGGCCAATCTCCAGAAGACTGTCCTGACCTACGCCAATCTGCCTGGTGCCGACCTCCGGGGAGCCGACCTGCGCGGAGCCTCGCTCAAGGGGGCCAATCTGATTAAGGCCGATCTCACCGGAGCCAAACTCGAAGGAGCCGACCTCACCGAGGTGCTGAAGGAAGGGACGAAAGGGCTTAAGTAGTTGTTTAGGTTGAAATTTTTCAAAGTGTATGTTCGGCAGGTTGCAGGCTGTCGCCCGCATGGAGCACAACGGAATCCGGAAATTTACTGGAAAGATTAAACAAAAAACGCATCAAGTGAAAATGTCGTGCTTCCCCAGAGGGCGCTCTTCCCGACAACAATCCGCGTGTTGCATTGACAGGTCGCCGCTCCCAGGGCTAGACCGTACAGCTGAGTATGAGCACCGAAAACAAAGTTGAAAGTGAAATGGCGCCGATCTTCCTTGAGCTGGGCAAAGCAGTGTTCATCTGCCAATCTCTCGAAGTGAGTTTGCGTTTTCTCAATGCCCAGTTGTCGCAAGACGGCGCCGATGAAGAAGAAGGTACCTTTGGCTCCTCATTCGACTATTATTCGAACGAGACGTTGGGTCAGTCGATCAACAACCTTCGCAAGCAAATCGACATTCCAGCGGACCTGAGTGACTATCTCGAGTCCGGTCTTACAATTCGCAACGAAATCGTGCACGACTCGGTAACCAAGAATATCGAAAGATTCGCTCATCCCAAAGGCCGGCTGGAAGTGGAATCTGAACTCGCTTTCATGAAACAGGAAGTGAAGAAGCGAAACGTCCTGGTCAATAAATTGCTCGGCACTCTCTCTGCCAAAAATGAATGTGCAAACACAGACCTCAAACGAAACGCCGACGAACTCTGGGCCTTTATAAATGAAGCATCAGAGGCAACCCCAAACTCCCGTTAAGGCCACGTAATAAAACGAGTTTGGGAATAACCGCGTTCGTCCAAGGAGGTTCGCATCTCGGCCAACCGCTAAATTTAAACGGGGCAGGAAATGCCCCTTGTCCCTTTGATATTCGACGAGCTCCTTTTTCCGGATCACCCTTAAGCTGCACCGGGGCTACCCGCTCAATCCATACAACCAGTTCACCCATATCGAAATTCCATGCCCACTCCCTTTGTCCATCTCCACGTCCACACCCAATATTCCATGCTCGACGGAGCCATCCGCGTCTCCGACCTGATTCAAACCGCCAAGGATTTTGGCATGGAGGCCGTGGCGATGACCGACCACGGCGCAATGTACGGGGCGCTCGAATTTTACGAAAAAGCCAAGAAAGCTGGAATCAAGCCGCTGGTCGGCTGCGAATTCTACATGGCGGAGAACGGCATGCACCTGCACGAACGGAGCGCCGGCCACAACTTCCACCTGGTGGCCTTGGCCATGAATGCCACCGGCTACGCCAATCTGATGAAACTGGCTTCCCTGGCCCAGACCCAAGGGTTTTATTACCGACCGCGAATCGACCGGCACACCCTTTATGAACACCAGGAAGGGCTGATCGTGCTCACCGCCTGCCTCAAGGGCGAAATCCCCTGGCGCTTGACCCACAACGACCCGGCCGGCGCCCGTGCCCGTGCCCTTGAACTGCAAAAGGTCTTCGGCGACCGGTTGTATCTGGAAATCCAGGAGAACGGCATCCCCGAGCAGACCACTGCCAACCAGGGACTGATGGCTCTGGCCGACGAACTCGACATTAAGCTGGTGGCCACCAACGACTGCCACTACCTCGGCAAGGAAGAATCCTACGCCCATGAGGTCCTGCTCTCCATCCAGACCGGCAAGACCATCAACGATCCCAACCGCTTCCGCTTCAACACCGACCAGTTGTATTTCAAATCCGGCGATGAGATGGCGGCCCAGTTTGCCTACTGCCCCCAGGCCCTGAGCAACACCTTGGAAGTGGCCGGACGATGCGATCTGCAACTTGAATTTGGGGATAATCATTTCCCCATCTTTCCGCTCAACGAAGGCGAGACCCTGGACGCCGTCTTTGCCAAGGCCTGCTGGGACGGATTCAAAGTGCGGCTTGATCATATGCGCGAGATGGAGCCGGTTTCTCCGGAAACCGAATCCACCTACCGGGACCGGCTGACCTACGAAATCGACGTCATCCAAAAAATGGGCTTTTCCGGCTATTTTCTCATCGTCGCCGACTTCATCAACTGGGCCAAGCAGCAGAAAATTCCGGTCGGACCAGGGCGCGGATCCGGCGCAGGCAGTCTGGCGGCCTACTGCATGGCCATCACCGATATCGACCCCATACCCTACGGCCTGCTCTTTGAGCGTTTTCTCAACATCGAGCGGGTCTCCATGCCCGACTTTGACATCGATTTTTGCAAGGAACGACGCGACGAGGTGCTGCAATATGTCCGCCAGCGGTACGGCGGCGATGCCCATGTCGCCCAGATCGTAGCCTACGGATCGATGAAGGCCCGGGCGGTGCTGCGCGATGTCGGCCGGGTACTGGACATCCCCTTGCCCGTGGTTGACCGGATCGCCAAGCTGGTACCCGAGGAGTTGAAGATCACCCTGAAGAAGGCGATCGAAAAGGAACCCCGGCTGCGCGAAGCGATGAAAGAGCCCGAGGTCCGTGAACTGCTGACCATCTCGCAGACCCTGGAGGGCCTGGCCCGGCACAAATCGACCCATGCCGCCGGCGTGGTCATCTCACCCAAACCGATGGTCGAGTACCTACCGGTCTGCGTTGGTCCAAACAAGGAGATCCTGACCCAGTATGACATGAAGTACACCGAGAAGACCGGGCTGATCAAGTTCGACTTTCTCGGGCTCAAGACCCTGACCGTGATTGACCGGGCCTTGAAGCTGGTGGCCTTTGACCTCGGCACCGAGGTCGACCTCCGCAAGATTCCGATGAATGACCCCAAGACCTTTGCCCTGCTCTGCCGGGGCAACAGCCTGGGGGTTTTTCAACTGGAAAGTGACGGTATGCGCGAGTTGCTGATCAAGATGCAGCCTGAGCAGTTCTCCGACCTCATCGCCCTGGTGGCCCTCTATCGGCCGGGCCCCCTCGATTCGGGCATGGTCGACACCTTTGTCGAGACCAAGCACGGCCGCAAGCCCGCCGATTACCCGCTGCCGCAGATCAAATCCGTGCTCCAGGAGACCTACGGGGTCATTGTCTACCAGGAGCAGGTCATGAAGATCTCCAACATCCTGGCAGGGTACAGCCTGGGTGATGCCGACATCCTTCGCCGGGCCATGGGCAAGAAGATCCCGGAGGTCATGGAAAAGGAGCGCGGCAAATTCATGGCCGGGGCCAAAGTCAACAACGTCCCGGAGGAGAAGGCCAAGTACATCTTTGATCTCATGGCCAAATTTGCCGGCTACGGCTTCAACAAGTCGCATTCGGCGGCCTACGCGCTGATCGCCTACCAAACCGCCTACCTCAAGGCCCATTACCCGGCCCAGTTCCTGGCGGCGCTGCTCTCCTGCGACGTCGAGAACACCGACAAGGTGGTCAAGTACATCAACGAATGCCGCCAGGAGAAGATCGAGGTTCTGCCACCGGATATCAACGAATCCTTCAGCGATTTCACGGTCATCAACGACCGCATCCGTTTCGGCATGGCGGCGGTGAAGAATGTCGGCGGCGCGGCGCTTGACTCAATCCTCGCCGAACGTGAGGCCGGCGGCTCCTACCAGTCGCTCAACGATTTCTGCGGCCGGATCGACTCCTCCAAGGTCAACCGCAAAGTGATCGAGAGCCTGATCAAGGCCGGGGCCTTTGATTCGCTCAACAAAAACAGGCGGCAGTACATTGAGCTCCTTGATCTGTGCATCGAACGGGCCAAGGCCGTGCAACGTGACCGGATGAGCGGCCAGATGAATCTCTTTGCCATCGGTCAACCGGCAACCAAGCCGACCGGAACTGCAGAGGTCGAACTGCCTGAGATCGAGGATTGGCCGGAGCTGGAGCGACTGGCCTTTGAGAAGGAGACTGTGGGATTTTTCCTCACCGGGCATCCGCTCGAAGGGATCATGGAGGATCTGCGGCGGGTGGTCGATACCGACATCGCTGGGGCGGAAAAGCTGCGCGATGGACAGGTGGCGAGAATCGGCGGACTGCTCGCCGGGTACAAAGAGCACAAGTCGAAGAAGGGCGAGCGCATGGCCTTTACCGTGCTGGAGGATATGACTTCCAGCATCGAGGTGATCGTCTTCCCCTCGACCTTTGCCGAATGTTCGCATCTGCTGACCAGTGATCAGCCGCTGATTGTGCTGGGCACCGTCCAGCAGGGGGAACGGGGCGCCAAGGTGGTGGCCCAGGAAATCAAAGGGTTAACCGAGACCCTGGAGCAGTATACCGAACGGGCGGTGATTACTTTGCGGGCGGCGTCGACCTCACGCAAGCACATGCTGGAACTCAAGGAACTGCTCTACCAGCACCATGGGGCCGCCCCCGTGCTCCTCACCCTGCATTTCGATAATCGAGGCGAGGTGGACATTCAGGTGCTCAAGGACATGAGTATCCGCCCTTCCACCGAACTCTTTCATAAGATCACCCGGCTCTGCGGGCCCCGCTCTCTGGCGGTGCTGATGCGAAAACCCGAGGTACAACAGCGGCGCAATGGCAACGGTAACGGCCGCAACGGCCACTGAGGATGACTGCAAATAAAAAAGCGGTCCATCACTGCTGAAGGGCCGCTTTTGAAACATTGTTGGTCGGTGCTGGTTTACAAACCCAGCGCCAACCGCTTTTAATCAGGCATTTTCAAAAATTTCGTACTTTGTTGGTTCACCGAGCAATTTATCAATTTGTTCCTGCAACTCGATACGCTCTTTGGTTAGGGTCCACGCCCGCCAGTCATCAATGGACTGCCAAGTGCTGATAACCATACTGACGCCTGCTTCGTCAACCCGGGTAAAGGTTTCCCCCGAAATATAGCCCTTTTGATTAAGGGTCAATGCCCTCATTTTCCTGAGTAGGGCTTCTAGTTCCGGAGCCAGCTTAGCCATGACTTTCCTCTTAATCAGAACCTTGACCGCCATGTGTTCCTCCTCGTGTTGATGTAGGTTAATCGGACGTACATGAACAACCAGACAACGAACAGCGTGTTACGTCTTTAGTATAAACATATCCGGACCCAGAAGCAAAAAATTGTGTCCGCATGACTCGAAAAAAATGGTTTACACACCTGAGAGATGTGACGATGGTGTACCCGCTGTCTGCTTACACTTTCGCACAAACGGACAACAGTGCAACCGCAAAGGGGTAATTAATACACTTTCAGCTTGCCCCCGGTACCATGCCCTTGGGGTCCAGCGGCATCCTGAGGACGATAATTTTTTGTGGCCCTAACCAGGTTGTTAAAGGCATCGGTCATGGCCGCAACAATGACCTTACCTTCAGGGGTTTTTTGATAGGCCGACAACGCACCGCCGGCCCCGCCTCCGAGCATACCAAAAACACCGCCAACATCCATGGCGCTGCCACTCCCCTCGGCCGCCGCGACCTGCACGCCGGAGCGGTTGTCCACTAGGGTCAACATACTCTGAGCGCCTTTGGACTGCATCGCACCGCCAACTGCCGCGCCGACGCTACCGAACAGGCCGCCGACCGCGCCGCCGACTCCGCCCATGTTGTTGTCCTGGAAGATCAGGGTGGGAGTTACAGTGTAATCGGCGGCCACCATCTGCCCCTTACCGAAGTTGGATTGCTTGCGCAGCTCGCCTGATTGCGCCAAATCCCGCTCGCGCATCATGCTGTCCATACCGGCGCCGCGCTCAACCACGACAAAACAGTTACTTTGCTGAGCCAGGAGCCGCAGCACAGGTATGGTTGATTGGATACCGTACCGCCCAAGATAGGAATACCAGTTGGCGGCGTGGTCCTCATTGACGGCAAGAGTGCCAAAAGGGGAACCGCACCGCTCCAGGCCAGCATTGGCATTGGTGGCGGTAGCGCCGCCGGCGCTCCCGGTGGCCTCGGTTTTGGCGCCTGCACTTCCCATCGTCACCTGGCTGCAGGCAGGCAAAACACACGCCATTAGAGCAATCCCCAAAAGATACTTCTTCATACAACCCTCCCGTAATGAATTATTGTTTTTACTGGTTATTTTTGCACAAGATGTACAATTATCGGGTCACAGGGCAGGCAGCCGAGCAATTCGGCGGCATTCGCCCGGTTAGCCGCGATTTCGAGATAACCGGAACTGTCGACCAAGACGAGTAAAGAACCGGCTTTTGCCTGATGATAGGTTTGAAAAAACTGGATTATCCGCTGGTTGCTAATCTCGAGAAAGCTAAAGGTGGCAGGATCGAAACGTCCGCCGCCGACGCGGATGTTCGTGCGGATATTGCCAAAATGATCGATACGCTGCACCTGGCCATGAAGGGAACCTGGCTCATGGACTGCCGAAGGGACAATGGCCATCCGTATGCTTCCCAAGGATACAGAGGGGCCCAAATCGTCCAAGGCGCGTGACTTGACCAAAGCCGTGGCCACCGGGGCCATGACATCGCGGCCATGAAAAGTCGGGCTGACCGTTGCCGGGAAAAATGCAGGTTGCTCCACTCGATGGATCGACTCAATTTTGTGATCGGCGACCAAAAGGGACAGAATGCCGTTATCGGGAGCGATAAAAAAATGGCCATCCCCGGCAGCTGCCAGGAGGGCCCGCTGGCTGCCGACCCCAGGATCAACAACGATCAGATGAATTGTTGCAGGCGGAAAAAAGGTATAGCTGGTGCGAATGGTGACGGCGGCGGTGACCACGTCCCAAGCAGGGATGGCATGGGTAAGGTCGACGATGGTGGCGGACGGACAGCCTTTGAGCAAGGCCCCCTTGAACTGGCCCACATAAGGATCCTGTAGGCCAAAATCAGTGGTCAAAGAAAAAATGGCTGAATTATTATCCATAAAGACAGGTCAGGAAAATTTCCACAACATGGGTCGGAGAGAAAGGTATCCGCGCTTTTAGAATAACTTTCCCCCAGCGTCAAACAGCTCAATTTGTAGGTCTGACCCGGAAAAACAGCAGGCAACACCTGTGACTTTTGGTGCATTGTAGAGCAAAAGCTCTTCCGCCGTCAAGAAAGTCCGGCTACCCCATGCAGAAACTCTCAACCTGCCGCCATGACTCAGGCAAAACAGAGGCCACAGTCGGGACAGGCAGTCAAACTGGTGGAAAACCGGCAGCCGCAGGCCGGACAGGTCGCCTCGGCCGCTTCAGCATTATACACCGCGCCGGCAAACCGAGTGTCGTGGCCCGACAGCCTTGTGCTGTGCCGGTATTCCTGCTCAAGCGCAGCCATCACCGCAGGCAAGTCGCTCTCCCGCACCTGGAGAAGCAGCTCGCCGCCCCGGCAACCACAGGCGGCCCCATTCTCTTTGAGGGCGAGGGAAAGAATACCGCCACGCAGGAGGTAAGCCTGCAACTCCTTGATCTGCAGCACCGGCCCTTTGCGGACCGTGAGTAGCGATTCCTCGGGGTGAATTTCCAAGGGGCGGGAGATCGTCTGTGGGCTAATCCGGTCCGCATGCAGGGCCAGCACCTGCTCGCCGCTAAGCAGGTTAATGCCGCAGGCGGCGCAGATTGAAATTTCAGCGCGGTACTCGTCGTTGCAGTGAGGGCAATAGTTGAGATCGGGATCGACGTTTTGGTTCATAGCAGACACAAGGCGCATCAGAGGATATAGCGACTGAGATCCTCGTTTTCGGAGATTTCCGTCAACTGGCGGCGAACATACTCAGCGGTGACCGTGAACATCAGGTCTTCACGGTCCGAGGCATCAAAGGACACCTCGTCCAGTACCCGCTCAATCACCGTGTGGAGACGGCGGGCACCAATATCTTCGGTCTTTTGATTGACCTGCACCGCAATCCGCGCCATCTCCCGAATGGCCGAATCCTCGAACACCAGCTGAATATCCTCGGTCGCCAACAGCGCCGTATACTGTTTGATCAGGGCGCTCCTCGGTTCTGTGAGAATGCGAAAAAATTCTTCCTCACCCAAGGCATGGAGATTCACCCGAATGGGAAAACGGCCTTGCAATTCGGGCACCAAATCCGAGGGCTTGCACACATGGAAAGCACCACTGGCAATGAAGAGGATGTGATCGGTTTTTACCGGCCCGTATTTGGTGGTGACAGTCGTCCCCTCGACAATAGGCAGCAAATCGCGCTGCACACCCTCGCGCGAGACCTCGGGAGAGCCGGAACTACTGCCGCCACGCGAGGCAATTTTATCGATCTCATCCAAAAAGATAATCCCCGATTGCTCGGTGCGGCGAATGGCCTTCTCGGCGACACTCTCGGTATCCACCAGCCGGTCGGCCTCTTCCCGTTTGAGGAATTCCAAGGCCTCAGGTACCTTCATCTTCTTGGGTTGTTTCTTTTTGGGAAAAAATTTGGAAAAGGCATCCTGGAGCGAACTCTGCATATCCTCCATGCCGGAAGCGGAAAAAACCTCGACCACCGGAGTCCCACCAGCCGTGGACACCGCCAGTTCAACCATCCGGTCGTCCAGTTCCCCCCGGTGCAGCATCTCGCGGAACCGCTCCCTGGTGGTCTGACTGCGCGACGCCTCCTGCTTGTCGACCCCGACATCGTAACCGAGCGAGATTACATTTGCCCCCGGAGAATCGGGCATACCCGTACTCCGTCCAGGGGAGCGTGGCAGAAGCAGATCAAGAAGGCGCTCCTCGGCCATGGCCGCAGCCTTGTCCTGCACCCCCTCCTCCGCCTCTTTGGTCACCATATTGACCGCCAGTTGAGTGAGATCCCGGATCATAGATTCGACGTCGCGGCCGACATACCCGACCTCGGTGAACTTAGAGGCCTCAACCTTAAGAAAGGGACTCTGGGCAAGATGCGCCAGCCGACGGGCGATTTCTGTTTTCCCCACGCCGGTCGGCCCGATCATGATAATATTTTTCGGAGCGATTTCCTCCCGCAGCGGTGGTTCGACCTGCTGCCGCCGCCACCGATTACGCAGGGCAATGGCCACCGAGCGTTTGGCATCGTTCTGACCGATAATATACCGATCCAGCTCGGCAACGGTTTCCTTGGGGGTGAGCGAGTTGATTCCCTTCATATTTTTTCAACGACAATGTTGGTGTTGGTATAAACGCAGATCGATCCGGCTATTTCCAGGGCGGTGCGGGCAATGGCCTCAGCATCAAGATCGGAATGAGCAACCAGGGCCTTGGCGGCGGCCTGGGCATAGGGCCCGCCGGAACCGATGGCCAGGATGGCGTCGTCGGCCTCGATGACATCGCCGGTGCCCGAGAGCAGCAAGGAATGCTTGGTGTCAACGGCGATCAGCATGGCTTCCAAGCGGCGCAGCATCTTGTCCATACGCCAGTCCTTGGCCAACTCGACCGCGGCTCGCAACAGATTTCCGTTGTACTGCTCAAGTTTCTGCTCCAGCCGATCATAGAGGGTAAAAGCATCGGCGGTGGAGCCGGCAAATCCGGTAATCACCTGGTCGTGATACAACCGCCGCACCTTGCGCGCCTGATGTTTGAGGATGGTTGCCCCGAGCGAAACCTGGCCGTCACCGGCAACGACGACCTGACCTTTGTGCCGGATGGCGATAATGGTGGTGGAGCGAATTTTTTGTGTTTGCATAGGGTTCGTTCGAGGGTGGTTGATTCAAGGGAAGGTTGAGGGGGATGTGTAACCATGATGAAAAAGAGAGTCAATCCCCAGCACGCTCTTCATCGACCCCGCGCTTTGGCCTGGGGATGGGCTTGATCGTAGACCTTGGACAGATGATCGATGTTGATGTGGGTATATTTTTGGGTGGTTGACAGGCTGACATGCCCCAGCAGCTCCTGGACCGTGCGCAGATCGGCTCCCATCTCGAGCAGATGGGTGGCAAAGGAATGGCGCAGGGCGTGCGGGGTGACGGTCACCCCAATGCCGGCCCGCAGCCCGTACATCTGGATGGACCGCTCAACACTGCGGGCGCTGATCCGGGTCCCCTGACCGTTGAGAAAGAGAGCCTTGCCTTCAGCCTCATGTCCCCGCTGAATGCGGGCAATACTCAGGGCCTCGCGCTCGGGCAGGTACTGCTCCATCGCTTCCCCGGCAGCGCGGCCAAAGGGGATTAGCCGTTCCTTGTTGCCCTTGCCCCGAACCCGGACCATCCCGGCGGCACAATCAAAATCTTCCCGATTACAACCCACCAGCTCGGAGACCCGCATGCCAGTCGAATAGAGCATCTCCAGCAGGGCGCGGTCGCGACGGCAATAGCGGTCTGCAGCCACCGGGGCCTCAAGCAGGGCGAATACTTCATCCACGTTGAGAAAGGAAGGAATATGCTGGCCGAGTTTCGGGCCCACAACGCCGGCAATCGGGTCAGTGGCCAGCACCTTCTCCCGTTGAAGAAAGCGAAAAAAAGTCCGCAGAGATGAGAGTTTGCGTGCCACAGAAGCGCTGGCGTTGCTGGCATAGAGCGAGCCGACAAAGGACTGCACCGTAACAGCGGTGATCAATCCCGGTGCAACATCGCTGCCGCAAAAGCGTTGAAATTCGAGGATATCGCGCTGATAGCTGTCGGCGGTATGGGGCGAATATCCCTTTTCCACCAAAAGCCAAGCCACGAAACGTTTTATATGAGCAGTCATTGCCAAAGAGATGTTGAAACCCACGGGGAGAGTGTTTAGTATAGACGATTACCCTTGCTCAATGTATTCGGCAAATAAAATCGTTCTCAGTTCAGGCGGGCGAGGCCGCTTTATGGCAAAAAAAAACTTCGAAAATGCGCTGGCCAGGCTGGAACAGATCACCGACGAACTGGAAAGCGGCGATCTCGGCCTGGAAAAAAGTTTGGAGAAATTCAACGAAGGCATGACACTGGTCCAATTCTGCAATGGTAAGCTCGATGAGGCCAAAAGTCAGGTTGAGCTGCTGTTGAAAAAGGATGGCCATCTGGTGAGCGTGCCCTTTGCAGAGGAAGACGGTGGAGATCACAACCTATCTGAATGAACAGCGGCAACGGGTCGAAGATCGTCTTGCGGCCCTCATGCTCGAACCCGTCGGTTCCTTTGCTCAGCACATCGAATCCATGCGCTACAGCCTCTTTGTCGGCGGCAAACGGATCCGTCCCATCCTGTGCCTGGCTGCGGCCGAGGCCGTGAATAACAACGAGCAAACCCGCCAGCGCGCCCTGCCCGTTGCCTGCGCCTTGGAGTGCATCCACACCTACTCCCTCATCCACGATGACCTGCCGGCCATGGACGACGACGACCTGCGCCGGGGCAAGCCGACCAATCATACGATCTTCGGCGAGGCAGCCGCCATTCTTGCCGGTGATGGCCTGCTGACCTTTGCCTTTGACCTGATGAGCAGCCCGGTTTCAGCAGCTCTTGCTGACCCGGTGCGCCTCCGCATCATCCAGACTGTTGCCCGGGCAGCCGGTTCCCTGGGCATGGTCGGCGGTCAATCCCTGGACATGATCTCCGCGGGCAAACAGGTCGGGTACGAGGCACTGCGCAGCATCCACCGCAGCAAGACCGGCGCCCTGATTACCGCTTCGGTGACCTGCGGTGCTCTTGTCGCCGGCGCCAGCGACGAGCAAGAGGAGGCACTGAAGACCTACGGCGACCACATCGGTCTTGCTTTCCAGATTGTCGACGACCTGCTTGATGTCGAAGCCACCACCGAACAATTGGGTAAACCGGCAGGCAGCGACATCAAGTCCGACAAAGTCACCTATCCCTCACTTTTCGGCCGCGAAACATCCCGAACCATGGCCAGGGAGGCGGTGCAGGAAGCCATTGCCGCCCTGGCCGCCTTTGACCATCAGGCCGAGCCCCTGAGAGCTCTCGCCAATTACATCGTCAACCGTAAAAAATAGCTATGCTGATTGTGGATTCCCTGACAGACCAGACCAGTTCCCTGCTGGACACCATCGATTCTCCCCGTGATCTGCGTCAGCTCAGTCTGCCACAAATGGAATTGCTAGCCCAGGAACTGCGAGAGACCATCATTGCTACCGTGGCCGAAACCGGCGGCCATCTTGCGCCCAGCCTCGGTGTAGTCGAACTGACCATGGCCCTGCATTATGTGTTCGACACGCCCCGCGACCGTCTGGTTTGGGATGTGGGCCACCAGGCCTATGCCCATAAACTCCTCACCGGTCGTCGGGATCGCTTTACCACCTTGCGCCAGTACAAGGGCTTGAGCGGCTTTCCCAAGCGGGGAGAGAGCGAATACGATACGGTCGAGGCCGGCCACAGCTCCACTTCAATCTCCTATGGTCTCGGCATTGCAGCGGCCAAGGCAATCCAGGCAGACCCGGGCAAGGTAGTGGCCATTATCGGCGACGGCTCGATGACCGCGGGCATGGCCTTTGAAGGACTCAACCACGCCGGAGATCTGGGCCGCAATCTGGTGGTTATCCTTAACGACAACGAGATGTCGATCTCGAGGAACGTCGGCGCCCTGTCGAGTTTCCTCAGCCGAAAAATGACCGGCAAAACTATCCGCCGCCTGCGCGATCACATCGAAGAACGATTAATGGCCCTTTCCTCGGTGGGTGAAAACATCCTCACGGTCCTGCGCAAAAGCGAGGAGAGCCTCAAGGGCTTTTTTACTCCCGGCATGCTGTTCGAAGCCTTGAAATTCAAATATATCGGCCCGATCCCCGGACATGAACTTGAAGATCTGATTGCCACCCTGGAAAATGTCCGTGACCACAACCACGGTCCGGTGCTGGTGCATGTGATCACCACCAAGGGCAAGGGCTACAAGCCGGCTGAGACCCACCCCGGTGACTACCATGGCATCGGCCCTTTTGACGTCATCACGGGCGCCCCAAAAAAATCAAAACCCGGCGCCGTTTCCTACACCAAGGTTTTTGGCGAGACCCTCTGCAGGCTGGCCCGGCAGGACAAACGGGTGGTGGCGATCACCGCTGCCATGCCCGGCGGCACGGGCTTGCTGCCTTTCAGCACAGAGTTTCCCGACCGTTTTTTTGATGTCGGCATCGCCGAGCAACATGCGGTCACTTTTGCCGCAGGCCTGGCCCTGGAAGGACTCCGACCCTTTTTTGCAGTCTACTCCTCCTTCATGCAACGGGCCGTGGATCAGCTGATCCACGATGTCTGCCTCCCCAATCTGCCGGTGACCATTGCCCTGGACCGCAGCGGGGTGGTGGGGGCTGACGGCCCGACCCATCACGGTGTCTTTGACCTCTCCTTTCTCAGCTTCATTCCCAATCTGACGGTGATGGCACCCAAGGACGAAAACGAACTGCAACAGATGCTCTTTACCGCGCTGCATCATAACGGCCCGGTGGTCCTCCGCTATCCCAGGGGCAGCGGTGAAGGCGTCGCCCTGGAGGCCACATTTCAGCATCTGGAGATCGGCAAAGGGGAACTGCTCAGGGAGGGCGGAGACGTGCTGCTCCTGCCGGTGGGCAACCGGGTCTACCCGGCCTTGGCGGCGGCAGCTCGGCTGGCGGCGCAAGGGGTCAATGCGGCCGTCATCAATCCCCGTTTCCTTAAACCGCTCGACTCCGAACTGATCACCTCCTGGGCCGCACAGACGGGTCACGTGATCACGATTGAGGACAACAGCGCCTTGAGCGGATTTGGCAGCGGGGTCTTGCAGTTGCTTAACAAACGCGGCCTGCATCTACCGGTCAAGATTCTCGGCTATGCTGACAGCTTCGTCGAGCACGGCCCGCAAGCCACCCTCTGGAACAATGCGGGCATCGACGCCGACGGCATAGTTCGCAGCGTGCAGGAATTGCTCCGTAAATAAAAAGAGGGCCACAAAACCTTTCGGCTTCGTGGCCCCCTTTCCGACCTCCCCTCCTCCGCCGACGACCGAAGGCTCTCACGCCTTGTGATCGTTCCTCTACCAATCAGCTTTTCCTTGTTAGTGGCGATATTGCACACTCGCCAGGACACCAGCAGTTGGTCGCCGCTCAATCGTCAAAATTGCCCTGTGGCCCCTTATCGGTGGCCAGATGCGCTGCCCGCTCCCGAATTTTGACTTCGGTCCAATTCTCCAGGGACTCGATCCGGCCGGTTTTGGGTCCGATGTCATAGGAACCTGCCTCAAGGACTGCCTCCACCCCGAAGCGGGCGGTATCGGCGGCGTTGAAGACCTCGACCAGCATGGTGTAGATGAAGTTCTCGACCCGCCGAGCCATCCGCTCGCGCACCCTTTGCGGCTGGCCCATGATTTTGTTTTCAAAGGGCAGATTAATATTCTTGTAATCGCCTTTTTTCCAGCCCTTGCTCTCGGCAAAGGTCCGCATCGCCTGCCAGAGCTCCTCGGTGACGCCCTCGTCAATAACCTTGATAAAATCGCCGTTGGCGTCCAGGGCGGCATTGCCGTAATCATTGACCTCCAAACCCCAGGAAACCATCTGTAAAGCCGTGGCCACATTGGCCTTGGTGGTATAGGTCTGGGCGACAATGGCCCGCAGTCGGTCGGAATTGTTGCCCGAAGTGCCGTGTTGGGCGCCGGAAACGGCATATCCGGCCAGGGCTTTATGGATCTCGGTGGTCAATTCCACCTGGATCCCCTGGGCCGAGGCCTCGATGCCGTGGGTCGTCCCGTTGTTGAGGGCAATCCAGTCGGGGAAGATATCGTGGGCGTTCAATCCCTGGATGATGAACAAGGCCTCTTCTCTGGTGGACAGACCATGCTTGCCTTTGATCTCGCCCACCTCTGTTTCCAGACCGGCCCAGGCAGGCACATACTTCGCCAATTCGATACTGGCCAGCAGGTTGTCGGCATCGGGCATGTGCGAGGCGTCGATTGCAATCGAAGTGATACCCGCCTCAAAAATAGTTGGAATCTCAACAGCAGCCGCCGGGACATCCTCAGGTTTCTTGATACCGTAATGATCGGCATGAATGGCAACCGGCACGGTAATGGCCAATTCGTTGCAGAGGGCGTCCACCTGCCGGGCGATATTCCAGTAATTGACCGGACAATAGGCATTAGCCCCGCCTTCGGAGCGGGCGATCTCAATAATGATGGCCGCATGTGCCCGTTGCGCCGCCTGCAGGGCGCCACGGATGATCAGATGGTTTCTGCCGTTGGCAGCTATGGTCATGGCCCCACCCTTGGCCAGCAAGGCGCGATCAATCACTTTGCCGCTGACGATCAAAGCGCGAGAGTGGGGAAACAGGGTTTTAATATTGGGCGGTCGGCCAATTTCCAGGGCTTTCTCAAAATCAGCGATGTACGACATTCTCTCCTCCTGTTGACAATACATTCAAATGATGGCGGCAGAATCGATCTCTTGTTGACACAACCTTCAGGGTTGACCTCCAACTACTTTAGAATAAACGAGTTGTTAACGACTCGGCAAGGATAAAGTCAAGATGGGTGAGCAGTGACACCGCGGGGATCTTCAGGTGGACCGGCGAAAGTCCTTACTCTTGTTTGCCGGGCTCAGATGCGGGTTCCTCGGCATCGGCCTTTGGCGGGAAACCGGCCAGGGTTTTTCGGGCAAAGAGAGCCACGGCCACGATGCTCACCTCGTAGAGCAGGATCAACGGCCCAGCCATCAGCAACTGATTGACCACGTCGGGAGTGGGGGTGAGGATGGCGGCGACAATAAAAGCAATCAACAGAGCGTATTTCCGATTTTTCACCAGAAAAGACTTGTTGACCATCCCGATTTTACCGAGAAAAACCATGAACACCGGCAGCTCAAAAATAACGCCAAACGCAAGAAACAGGCGAAGAGCCAGGGAAAAATACTCATCCACCGCCGGCATGGGCTCGAGGAAATCACTGGAATAGCCTAATAAAAAGCGAAACGCCGGTGGGAAAACCACAAAATAGCCGAAAGCGGTACCACCGACAAAACAGAGTGTGGAAATGATGGTGAAAGGAGCTAAAATCTGCCTTTCATGACGATAGAGGCCGGGGGCAATAAACCGCCAGATTTGGAGAAAGATAACTGGGCTTGCGAGAACCACGCCGCAGACGAGGGCGAGCTTTAGATAAAAAAAAACCCTTCTTGATAGGAAGTGAAAATCAGCGACTTGCCGGCTGGCAACACCTTAATCAGGGGCCGGAGAAACCAATCGGCTAGCGGCTGGACAAAACTGTAGGCAACTGTAAAACCGGTGGCCACTGCACCGAGGGTGATTAACAGACAGGAGCGCAACTCCTTCAGATGTTCGGTCAGGCTCTGTTGATCGAATTGTTCTTGGGTTTCCACGAGTTCATCCCTGAGAAACTGGGGTTAGAGAGAATACGCACCTTGGCTTTCTACCCTATCCCCGTTCTAAAGTAAACCGGTTATGGATAATGTTTGACTTCGACTTCCACTTGGGGCTACACTGATCCTCAGAGCCAATGGACTGATTTACAAGGATTTTTATAAGGATACACATGGCCTCCATCCTGGTTGTCGACGATGAACTGAGCATGCGCGAGTTTCTCAAGATTCTTCTTGAAAAAGACGGGTACCATATCGCCACTGCGGCTGATGGCAAATTGGCCCTCGAGCTTGCCGGACAACACCCCTTTGACCTGGTTATCTCCGATATCCGCATGCCCGGCATGACCGGCCTGGAGTTACTGGCCCAAATCAAGCAACTGAAAGCCGATATCGGCGTGATCATGATTACCGCCTTTGCCTCACCCGACGATGCGGTGGCGGCAATGAAAAACGGGGCCTTCGATTACATCACCAAACCCTTCAACGTCGACGAAATTAAAAGCGTTGTCCGGGCCGCGCTGAAAAAGAAACAAAAGAGTGACCCCCAACCGGTGAGCGGATTTTCCGAAATCATCGGCCAAAGCCCGGAGATGATGCGAATTTTCGACCTGATCACCAAAATTGCGCCAACGCCGGCCAATGTTCTTATCTACGGTGAATCGGGAACCGGCAAGGAGCTGGTGGCCAAGGCCATCCACAACCGCTCCCGGGTTGCGGCCAATCCCTTTGTTCCCATTACCTGCAGCGCTATCCCGGAAAGCTTACTCGAAAGTGAACTCTTCGGTCACGTTAAGGGCTCGTTTACCGGGGCCATTGCCGATAAAGCCGGGCTGTTTCAGCAGGCTGACAGCGGCACGGCCTTTCTCGACGAAATTGGCGAACTGACCCCGATTATCCAGACCAAACTCCTGCGGGTGCTGCAGGAACGGGAGTTCATGGCGGTGGGATCGACCAAGACCCGGCAGATCAATGTACGGATCATCGCCGCCACCAACAGAATTTTGGAGCAGGAAATAATTTCAGGAAAGTTTCGGGAAGATCTTTATTACCGGCTGGCGGTTGTGCCCATACGCGTCCCCCCTCTGCGCGAACGCATCGGCGATGTGCCCCTTTTGGTCGACCATTTTCTCAAGAAATATTCGCGGCTGCTCGGTAAAGAGGTGCAGACCATCAGCTCCTATGGCATGGAAGTGCTGATGCAATATGATTTTCCCGGCAATGTCCGCGAGCTGGAAAATATCATTGAGCGGGGTGTTGCCCTTGAATCCTCCAACATTATCCTGCCGGAAAGTCTCATCCTCTCCCTCCACCGCCAGGAAAAAAACAAGCCGGAACCAGACAAAAAGAATGGGCCGCTTTTTGTCGCGGCCCACGATGAAAGCGAGCTCTTTGACCAGGGATTGGAAGAGGTGCTGCAAAGAGTAGAGAAGGAGATGATCCTCCACGCCCTGACCAGGGCCGACAACTCGAAAATGCGCGCCGCTGACCTGCTCAAACTCAGTTTCCGCAGCCTGCGCTACAAAACAAAAAAGCATAACATCGACTAAAACCGGTTTGAACAGGCGAGGCCGCCTTCATCTCTCACTCCAAACAGCGTCCAGTATGTTTCGTTTTATCAGCAGGGCCTTTACCCCGGTCGTCGATAGTGAACAGGAAACCCGGAGACACCTCCTCTGGTGGATAGCGACCAGGGTCTTTCTGTTCACCCTGCTCATCGGGCTTGCCGCCTTCTTTCGTGAAAAAGGACTCAACCTCCTTTTCCCCTCCACTTGGACGACCTCTGTTTTCCTTCTGGGACTGTACGGGTTCTCCATCGGCTCAGCGCTTCTTCTCCAACGAATCACTCGCTCGATTCGCAGATTTGGCGTGATCCAACTGTTTTTCGACGCCGTTTTCATTGCTCTGTTGGTGTACGCCACTGGATGCAGCCGGTCTGATTTCACCTCCCTGCTTATCTTACCGGTGATTGCCGCCGGGCTCATACTCTACCGGCGGGGCGCCCTGTTCCTTGCTGCCACCACCACCCTGCTCTATGGCGGAGTCCTTGCCTTCGAGCAACTCGGGTGGATTCCCCGGTATTTTTTTGCCTCAAGCTACAAAGCGCCCGCCTCCATCCTCACCGCCACCAACCTGTTTGCCATCTATGGGCTGCTCTTCTTTCTGGCAGCCTTGTTGAGCGGACAACTGGCCCGACGCCTGCGGGTCACCGAGGAAAAACTGCAGAGAACCGCACTCGAGTATGACCGGCTGTCGATTCTCTATAAACAGATCTTTGATGATATCTCCACC
This sequence comes from Desulfobulbales bacterium, assembly GCA_038318785.1. GTDB lineage: Bacteria > Desulfobacterota > Desulfobulbia > Desulfobulbales > Desulfobulbaceae > Desulfobulbus. The sequence goes on from JBBQCO010000011.1 coordinate 41,860, forward strand.
GGGATCATCACCACCGACCATAGCGACTTCATTACCTCCTACAACCAGGCGGCAGAGCGGATCACTGGATATTTTCGCGAAAAAGTTCTCGGCCAACCGTTCAGTCGTTGCTTCCCCGATATTCTTCTTCACAAACACCAAAGTCGCAGCGTTTGTGATTTTCAAAAAAACGACGGAACCTCCATTAGAATAGGCTATTCCTTTTCTTTTCTCAACATGCCGGAACCGGAGGAGATGACGGAGCAGTCAACCCGGTGGAAGGTTATAACCCTTCAGGATATCAGTCAGATCGAAAGGATGGAACAACAGGTGCGCGAGGCGGAGAAGATGGCGGCCATCGGCGAACTGAGCGCCTCCATTGCCCATGACTTCAGGAATCCCCTGGCGGCCATTTCCGGTTCCGCCCAGATTTTAACCATGGAACAGAACGACATCGGCGGCCTTGATCCGACCACTTTGAAAACTCTGCTGGCCATTATTCTCAGGGAGTCCGGCCGGATGGCAAAGACCATCACCGATTTTCTCCAGTTTGCCCGACCAGCGTCCATCCAACCCGAATGGTTTGATTTCAACCGTCTGATCGATGAGGTGACGGCCCGATTGCAGGCGGGAAGTAATGCGATGGTTGCGGCGGCGATCGTCAAGGATATCGACGAGCGTCTTGACTGTTGGGGCGACCGGCAGCAGATGCAGACCGTCATGACCCATCTCCTTGACAACGCCTGCCACGCCGTAGCCGCTCGCCCGGGGAGTGTTGTCGTGGCCGCCAGCGAACACACTGTCGCCGATCAAGGAGAATTGTGCATTGAAATTCGGGACCAAGGGCCGGGGATACCGATAGAACTGCGCGAGAAAGTCTTTGCTCCTTTCTTTTCCAACCGCACAGATGGCACCGGGTTAGGACTGGCCATCGTCCGCCAAATTGTGGAAAATCACGGCGGCAGGATTGAGATCGACGACAGCACCTCTTACACCTGCATCATCCGCCTGCATCTCCCCGTGCCTCAGACGGCTACTCCCTGACCTTCCAGACCTTTGCCCCCAGTCCTTGCAGTTTTTCCACCATATTCTCATAGCCACGCTCAAGATGATAAATCCGTGATATTTGAGTGGTGCCGCTTGCGGAAAGACCGGCGATAACCAGGGAAGCAGAGGCCCGCAGGTCCGTGGCCATGACCGGAGCGCCGCAGAGCTTGTCGCGGCCGACACCTCGAATAACGGCACGGGAGCCTTCAATGGTAATGTCCGCTCCCATGCGTATCAACTCTGCCACATGCATGAACCGATTTTCGAAGATGGTTTCATGGATAATGGAGGTGCCCTCACCCTGCGCCATCAGAGCCATAAATTGGGCCTGGAGATCGGTGGGAAAGCCGGGATAAGGCAAGGTGGTGATATCGACGCTCTGCAAGCGGCACAGGCTCCTACCACCGACCTCAGGACAGGAAACCGTCATCGACTCGGCCGCGGTGTCGATATTGACGCCACAGAGCAGCAGTTTTTCGGTAAGCGCCGGGAGATGGGCGGGGTCGCAGTCGGTGATGGTGACCGAGCCTCCGGTGGCGGCAACCGCAATCATGTAGGTTCCGGTCTCGATCCGGTCGGGAATGATGGTTGACTCGGTCGCATGCAGCCGGTCGACGCCGCGAACAACCAATCGATCCGTTCCCTTGCCTTCGATCTCAGCGCCCATGGCTGTGAGCATATCGATAAGATTGCCGACCTCGGGCTCTTTGGCGGCATTCTTAATGACTGTTTCGCCCTGGGCAACAACCGAGGCCATAAGCACGTTCTCTGTGCCCGTCACCGAAGGGATGTCGAAATAGACCGTGCCACCACGCATCCTCCCCTCGACAATTGCCTCGACATACCCATGTTCCAGATTGGTGGTTACCCCCAATTTTTCGAATCCCTTCAGGTGATAGTTAATTGGCCGGGCGCCAATGGCGCAGCCACCTGGAAGAGAAACACGGGCAAAACCTGATCGTGCCAGCAGTGGCCCGAGCACGAGAACCGAGGCCCGCATGGTTTTCACCAGATCATAAGGCGCCTCCACACCAGTGAGACGGTCACTATTGATCCGTACGGTTTGCCCGGTCCGTTCCCATTGCACACCCAGGATTTCAAGAAGTTTGAGCATCGTCCTGGTATCACGGAGATCGGGGACGTTATGCAGGGTGTGCACACCAGGAGCCAACAGGGTGGCTGCCAACAGAGGAAGGGCCGCATTTTTAGCGCCGCTGATGGCCACTGAGCCGTACAAGGGGCGCCCGCCCTCGACAATGAGTTTATCCATAAAGATTCTCAGCTATTAAAAGAAGAGGAAGTATTGTTCAACAATCGTTCATTTCGGCACATGCCGGGCCTGCACAACCCGTGGCCGGCCGGCCCAATCATCAAGAATCCGGACCTCACGGTACCGGTGGGCGAGTAACCGGAACAGGGTGCTCACCGCTTTCTTTTGGTCCGCGCCGATTTCCAGAAAAAGCCATCCGCCGGGCTGAAGAAATAGGTGCGCCTCCAAGGCAATTTGCTCGATGATCTTCATCCCGCCAGCACCGCCTGAGAGGGCGAGGCGAGGCTCGGACCGGCACACCTCGGGTTCCAGGCGGTCAATTTGTTCTTCGGCAATATAGGGGGGATTGCTGACAATGAGATCGAATTTTCGAATGCTGGCGAGTGCGGCGAACAGATCGCTACACACCGGCTGGATACGGTCCGCCGCCTGATGCCTGGAAAAATTCTTTGCCGCCACCCGCAAAGCGGCCTCCGAGATATCGACCGCCACCACAGGGCACCCCAGCTCTCTGGCCAGCACAACCGCGATCACGCCGCTACCGGTGCACATGTCAAGAGCCTGGGCACTCACTGTTCCCGAACAGGTAGCCAATACCTGCTCCAAGAGAAATTCGGTTTCGGGGCGAGGGATGAGTACCGCGGGCGACACCACAAAGTCCATCGACCAGAATTCCTGCGAACCGGTCAGGTGCTGCAGCGGGATCCGATGGCTGCGCTCTTTAATGAGACTCTGGTAACGCCCGAAAGTCTGCTCATCCAGCGATGCATTTCCACGCAGCACCAGTTGGCTCCTGTTGAGCCCCGTCAAGTGCTGCAACAAAAGGCGCGCGTCAAGGGCAGCCTCGCCAATGCCGGCCTGCTCCAGGTCCCGAGTCGCAGCGGCCAGTAATTCATCGATCCGCATTGAAGGCATCTCGGCAAAAAGCTAATTGGTTGTCTTCAGCGCTTCGGTCTGATAGTGGGTGATGATCGGAACAATAATATCGTCGAGCATGCCGGCAATGACCTGATCCAGACGATAGATGGTCAGATTGATGCGGTGATCGGTAACCCGTCCCTGGGGGTAATTATAGGTACGGATGCGTTCGCTCCGGTCTCCTGAGCCGACCTGACTTTTTCTATCCTCAGAGATCCGGTCGTGCCGTTCCTGCTCCAGTTTGTCAAGCAACCGGGCACGCAGAACCTGTAAGGCCTTGGCCTTATTTTTATGCTGGGATTTCTCGTCCTGACAGGTGACCACCAGTCCGGTAGGGAGATGGGTGACCCGGACGGCGGAATCGGTGGTGTTAACCGATTGTCCGCCTGGACCGGAAGAACGATAGACATCAAATTTGAGTTCATTGGGTTCGATGTGCATATCCACCTCTTCCGCTTCGGGAATGATAGCAACCGTCACCGCCGAGGTATGGATGCGCCCCTGGGTTTCAGTGTCAGGGACACGTTGCACTCGATGTACCCCGGACTCGTATTTCAATTGGGAATAGACCTGATGACCGCTGACGAGGGCAATGATTTCCTTGAACCCGCCGATGCCGATGGGATTGGAACTCATAACCTCAATCTTCCATCCTTGCGTTTCAGCATAACGGCTGTACATGCGGAAGAGGTCTGCCACAAATAAAGCAGCCTCGTCACCCCCTGTTCCCGCCCTGATTTCAAGAAAAATGTTCTTTTCATCGTTGGGATCTTTAGGAAGAAGCCGGAGGCGGATGGCCTTTTCCAGCTCCGATTGCTGCAGGGCAAGCTCTTCGAGTTCCACCTTTGCCATTTCGACCAGATCGGGATCGTCCTGTTCGGTGCGGATTAATTCCTGACTGTCCCGAATTTGATCGCAAATCGAGGTGTACGCGGCATAAAGTTCAGCTACTTTGGCGACAAAAGAATGCTCACAAACCACCGCACGGAACCGTTGCTGATCACTCACCAACAGCGGGTCCGAAAGCTGCCTTTCCAGCGCACTCAGCTTCTCGTCAATATCACGCAGATTCTCAAACATGCCCGTTTGTGTGCAGAAAAAGAAAATCCCTCATGACAACAGGAACCAGAACCATATACCGTGCCTTGTCCGCCGATTTATAGGTGGCCAAGAACACGGTAGGCTATGACGTCCGTGATCAGGAGGGGGAAGAGAAAAGTGCTGAACAACTTTATTTTTTGTCGGCGCCCTGGTAACCGGCATATTTTTTCTTAAACTTTTCAATACGTCCTGCAGTATCGATCAGTTTCTGCTTACCGGTAAAAAAAGGATGGCAGGCGGAACAAATTT
>JBBQCO010000012.1:0-44203 GCA_038318785.1 Desulfobulbales bacterium
GGCAGGGTCAGGAGCCGGGTTTTGATGGCATCGATCATCTGGCGCATGGATCCGCCGGGAAAATCGGAGCGGCCGACCGCGCCGACAAAGAGGGTGTCGCCGGTGAAGCAATGCGGTGCGCTGTACAGACAGATGCCGCCAGGGGTATGGCCGGGGGTGTGAATGACTTGGAGCTGTTCTTCGCCGACGGCGATGACATCGCCGTCGTTGACGATCAGGTCAACGGGCGGTGACTCGGGCAGGCCGAGAGAGGAAAAAAAGTCTTTATTGCGCGGCTCATTGAAAAAGGCCGCATCTTCGGCATGCATGACAATCTTGGCGCCGGTGGCCTCCTGGATGCGGGCGTTGCCGCAAACATGGTCTGGATGGCCATGGGTGTTGATGATATAGATGACCTTGAGCCCGCTGGTGCTGCAATAGTCGAGGATGCGGTCCTCATCGCCGCCGGGGTCGATAACGGCGGCTTGTTTGGTCTGTTCGCAGGAGACAATATAACAGCAGACCCCCATCATACCAACGGTGAGTTGTTTGACAAGCATAGACCTGATCCCTTAAGGCTGTTTCCCGCAGCCGGCCAAGGCCGACTGCGGGAAGATTGAAGAAGAGTGTTATTTGGAGGCGGATAGGCAGCCGCTGGGACTGCAGGCGCAGCCGGTATTGGCGAAGGGGTTCACCATCACCGGGCCAGGCGGCAGGCGCTGTTCGACTGCCGCGACCACACCGTTGAAGGCCTTGATGGCCGGGCTGTCCTCGTCTCCGGAGAGATACGGCGTGCCGGTGTCGCCGGCCATGACCACGCGCGGATCCATGGGCACCCGGCCGAGGAAGGGCAGGTCAAAGTCGCGGGCGGTCTGCTCGCCGCCGCCCGTGCTGAAGATGTCCACCGTCTCACCGCAGTGCGGGCAGACAAAGCCGGACATGTTCTCGACCACGCCGACGATGGGCATTTCGACCGCCTTGCAGAAGTTGATCGACTTGCGAACATCGGCCAGGGCCACGGCCTGCGGGGTGGTGACAACCACCGCGTGGACACCGGGCATGGTCTGGGCAACAGACAGCGGCTCATCACCGGTGCCGGGAGGGGCGTCGACGATCAGGTAATCGAGTGCGCCCCAGTCCATGTCAGCGATGAACTGCCGAATGGCCTGGATCTTGAGCGGTCCGCGCCAGATGATGGCATCGTCCCGGTTTTTCATCATGTACTCCAGGCTGACAACCTTGAGATTGTCGCTGTAGGTCAGCGGTGGGATGAGGTCGTCGGGGTTGGCCGGGGCCTCCAGGTTGCCGGTGAGATTCAGCATCCGGCAGACATCCGGGCCGTGGAGGTCGACATCCATCAGGCCGACTTGATGGCCTTTTTTTGCAAGGCACAGGGCCAGGTTGACGGCAACAGTCGACTTGCCGACACCGCCCTTGCCGCTCATTACCAGAATTTTATTTTTGATTTTGCCAAGGGATTTGGTGATGGCGATATCCTGCTGGGCCAAGCGGGCATCGCCTGAACCGCAACTGCTTTGCTGATCGCTCCCGCAGGAACTGCCACAAGAACTGCTCATATTTTCCTCCAACGGTAAAAAAAAGTGGTGATTGAGTAGGGGGTGAACCCGTGGGTGCGTTACAATCCAATCCTGCCTCGAGCAGCGCCTGAAAATCGGAGCGCTGTCGGAATGACCGGAAAAGATGAGCCCGCGCATTTCCTGCCGGTGTGTTAATATCCGGAGATGCAGCGGGTCGGCGAGTTCATCGTGATTTGGGCCTATACATTAATGCTGGCGAGTTGAAAAGCAAATAAAAAAGCAATCGGTCGCCGTGGGGGGCTACCTGCCATTTGCCTTGTGTTTTTCTTGATTTATATTTGCCGGAAAAGTAATAGTGCTTATTTGTATCGCATCGCCGGGCCGGAAAAACTCGCGGCATTTACCGCTGGTTGCCATTCCGGCGCCACCAGCTGCGAGTTGTTTGCCGCCTGCGCGGGAAATTTCGCGGGCATGAATCAAATGCTTTCCGGAGAGAGGCCTAAAGGGGGACCTGATGGATCCATTCAGCAAAAAATTGTTGGAGGAACTGGAACAGATGCAGCAGCATACGGGACGCATTCTGCGCTCCATGTCACTGTCCCGGATGATGCCGATGGAGTCGGACGGCTGGCAGCCGGCGGTGGACATCTATGAGGCGGATAATCACATTCATGTCTATGTCGAATTGGCCGGAGTGGTGAGCGACACCCTCAGGGTGACGGTTGACGGTCAGCAATTGCGGATCAGCGGGGTGCGCCAATTACCGGCACACCAGTCGATTGCCTGCATCCATCAGCTCGAGATCGAACTGGGCGGATTTCAGCGGACCTTGCCTCTGCCCTCCGCTGTCGAGGTTGAAGGGGTCAAGTCGGCCTACACCAATGGGATACTCGCAGTGACCCTGCCGAAACAGACCAGAAAGGGCAGAGTGACGATCAGGATAACACCTGGAGAATAAAATGGAAAACGAACAACAAACGCCCCCCAAAAAAATGGATCCTGCCGAGCTGGAGATCCCCGAAACCCTGCCCATTTTGCCGTTGCACGGGTTTGTTTTCTATCCCGGCATGGGATTTCCGCTTCAGGTATCGAGCGACACCTCAAAGCAGTTAATCGATGATGTCCTCCTTGGTGACCGTTTGATCGGGCTGGTGCCGAGTCGCCGCGAGCAGGTTTCGGACGACGATATTCTTGGCCCCGAGGATCTTTACCAGGTGGGTGTGGTTGGCTACCTGCACAAGCTGAACAAGGCACCGGAGGGCTACTACCAGGTCCTGATGAGCGGCACCAAGAAAATCGCCGTTTCTGAATTTGTCGACTCCACCTCCTATATGCGGGCCAAGGTTGTCGAAATCCCGATGGAGATTGTCGAGGATAAGAAAATCGAGGCCCTGTTGTTCAACATCCGGGCTCAGTTCCAGAAACTGGTGAGTGCCACCGAACTGCCCCAGGAACTGGTGGCCACCATCAACGGCCTGACTAACCCCTTTTATGTCGCCTACTTGGTCAGCAGTCAGTTGAACCTGAAAATCGAGATGGAACAGGAAATCCTGGAGATCGCGCCCCTGCACGATCTCCTCCATCGGGTAGCCAAGGAACTGGCCAAGCGGCTCGAAACCGTGGAGATGAGCAACCAGTTGCAGGCCTCGATGAAAAAGGACATGGACGAGCGGCAGCGGGAATTTTTCCTCCGGCAACAGCTGCAGGCCATCCGCAAGGAACTGGGAGAGGGGGATGAGGATAAGGTCGAGGTCAAGGAGTTGAAGGAGAAGATCGCCGAGAAGGGGCTCAGTCCCCAGGCGAGGACCGTGATCGACAAGGAGATGACCCGGCTGGAACGGATTTCGCCCTCTTCACCCGAGTATTCGATGTCGCGCAACTACATCGACTGGATTCTCGACCTGCCCTGGATTGATTCCACCAAGGATTCCCTGGACCTGGTGCAGGCGGAGGAGGATCTCAATCAGGATCACTATGGTTTGAAGAAGATCAAGAAGCGGATTCTGGAATTTCTGGCGGTTCGCAAGCTCAAGGAAGACATTCATGGGCCGATCCTTTGTTTTGTAGGCCCTCCCGGCGTGGGCAAGACTTCGCTCGGCCAGTCCATCGCTCGAACCATGAACCGTAAGTTTGTGCGTATCGCGCTCGGCGGCGTTCGTGATGAGGCCGAGATTCGCGGCCATCGGCGCACCTATGTCGGTGCGCTGCCGGGCCGGATCATCGAAAGCCTCAAACGGGCCGGGGCGAACAACCCGGTGTTTCTGCTCGACGAGGTTGACAAACTGGGCAATGATTTTCGTGGCGATCCTTCCTCGGCACTGCTCGAAGTGCTTGATCCTGAACAGAACTCGACCTTCACCGATCACTACCTCGACATTGAGTTCGATTTGTCCAAGGTGATGTTCATCGCCACCGCCAATGTGCTCGATACCATCCCCGGTCCGCTTCGCGACCGGATGGAAGTGGTCGAACTCTCCGGTTACACCCAGCAGGAAAAAGTGGCCATCGCCACCCGTCATCTGTTGGCCAAGCAGCTGGAGGCCCATGCCCTGACGTCTGATGATCTGGAAATACCGGAAGCAACCATCGGGGCGCTGATAGCCTCCTATACTCGCGAGGCCGGGGTGCGCAATCTCGAGCGTGAGATCGCCGCCCTCTGCCGGGGCACGGCCGCCGCCATTGCCCGCGGCCGGATCGAGAAGACGGTTGTGACTCCGGAGAAATTGTACGATTTCCTGGGGCCGCAGCGTTTCTTTCCCGAGATGAAGGCACGAAGCTGGGGGCCGGGATTGGCAACCGGACTGGCTTGGACCCCGGTGGGAGGGCAGATTCTCTTTATCGAAACCTCGAGCATGAAAGGCAGGGGCGGATTGACCCTCACCGGCAAACTGGGCGAGGTGATGAAGGAATCGGCCACCGCAGCGCTGACCTATATTAAATCCCATGCCAAGGATCTGGGGATCGACGAGGATATTTTTGCGGGTATCGACCTGCATGTCCATGTGCCCGAGGGCGCCATTCCCAAAGACGGACCGTCGGCCGGGGTGGCCATGGTCTCGTCGCTGGTTTCAGTGATCCTTGGCTGTCCGGTTAGGCAGGATGTGGCCATGACCGGCGAAATCACCCTGCGTGGTGATGTCCTGCCGGTGGGCGGTATCGGCGAAAAGGTCCTGGCCGCACTCCGGGCCGGGATCAAGGAGTTGATCCTGCCGGTGCTCAACGAAAAAGATGTTTTGGAGATCCCCGAGGATATCCGTCAGGGCGTGATCTTTCACTATCCCCATACCATCCGCGAAGTTCTGGCGATCGCCATTGAGAAAACAGAGGCAAAGAGCTGATGCTGGGTTGGTTTAAGAAAAAATTCAGCAAACAGACGGCCGCTCCCGATGCGGTTGAGCCGGAGCTAAGTCAAGAACCAGTCGAAGAGGACCTCTCTTCTGCGCCGCTGGTCGAGCCGCCGCCTCCGGAAACTCCTGTCGAACCAGTGATAGTCGAGTCCGGTGAACCGGTGGCCGATGCCGAGGCACCCATCGCGGTGGATGCGGTTGCAGCCGAGCAGGTCAATGTCGAAGTGTCTGTACCTATGGTCGAACTCTCGACCCTTGATGCCGATACTGCCGAGGTTGCCGATGAGACGGTTGCCGAGGAACCGGCAGACGTGCTCGAGCAGCCTGTTGCCGAACACCCCCCCGTCCCGGCTTTTGATCTTCCGGCGGAGGAACTCCCCGTACAACAACCGGCGGCAGAACCTCCCGCCAGCGCTCCTGGGTCTGCCGGCGTTCATGAGTTTGTAGAGGCCATTACAGATGAGCCGGCAGCCGGGGAAGTTGAGGCAGAACTCGCCCTTGAACCGGCGCTCTCTGAGCCTATCGTTCCGGCTGAGCCCCTCGTTTCCGTAACCCAGGAAAAACCGGCGAGCAAATCCCTGTTTCAACGGCTGCAGGAGAAACTGGGGAAGACCAAGGACTCCCTGGTGTACCGCCTTGACCGGCTTTTTTTGGGGAAGAAGGAGATCGATCAGGATCTCTTTGAGCAACTGGAGGAGATTTTGATTACCGCCGATCTGGGCGTGACCACCACCTTGGAGCTGCTCGATGCGGCCCGGAAAAAGGTCAAGCGTGACCAGTTGAGCGATCCCCAGGCGTTGAAGGCCATTCTCCGTGACCAGATTCTCGCCTATATCGAGGCCTCGGAGCAGCCGGCCGAGCTGGTGATGCCTGAAGAAGGGCCTTTTGTTATCATGGTGGTCGGCGTCAACGGCGTCGGCAAGACCACCACCATCGGCAAAATGGCTGCCAAGTTTGTTCGCTCCGGGCAATCGGTGCTCATGGTGGCCGGCGACACTTTCCGCGCTGCTGCCATCAACCAGTTGCGCATTTGGGGTGAGCGGGTTGGGGTCGAGGTTATTGCCCAGAACCCCGGCTCCGATCCTTCCTCCGTGGTTTATGACGGCCTTGAATACGGTGTGGCTCATCATCACGACGTCATTCTCATTGATACCGCCGGTCGCCTCCATACCAGCGTCAACCTGATGGCGGAACTCAAGAAGATCAAGCGGGTCATCGGCAAGAAGATGCCGGGCGCGCCGCACGAGGTGATGCTGGTTCTTGATGCCACCACCGGCCAGAACGGTATCTCCCAGGCCAAACTTTTTCATGAGGCCGTGGGCGTGAGCGGTTTGGCTCTGACCAAACTTGACGGCACTGCCAAGGGTGGGATCGTGGCCAATGTCTGCCGGGAAACCAAGATCCCGGTCCGCTTCATCGGCATCGGCGAACAAATTGATGATCTTCGCGATTTTGATGCCCGCGAGTTTGTTGACGCCCTCTTTGCCGGTCAGGAGGGCTGATCGCCCCGCCGGTGTCAGCTGCAACGGCGGAAAAGCCGATTGCCCCATTTTTTAAATAGTAGATCAGAATGGAATATCGACAACATAATCAACCGGGTTGCGGCGGCTGTCTGCTGCTGCTCGTCGTGCTGGCCTTGGTCACCGGTGGTGCGCCGGCCCTGCTCAATCTCCTCGGTTTTATCTTTTACTCCGGTTTGGCCGGGATCCTGCTGTTGATTGGCGCGTTCTGGGCCTTCACCTATTATGTCCGGCGGCGAGTTTCCACCTATGAGGCCACGCAGTCGGAAAGCCACAATCGCTTTGTTATCCTCCTGGTCAATATTTTGGTGAAGATCGCCCAGGCCGACGGCCATTTTACCCGGCCGGAACTCAACGCCATTCTCAATTTTTTCCAGTACCAACTTCGCTACAACCAGGACCAGATGTATTGGGTCAAACAACTGGTCAAGGAGGCGCGAGAGAACGCGACCGATCTGCGTCAGTTGCTGGAAGAGTTCCGCACCGGTTTTGCGTACGAGCCGCGCCTGATCCTGCTGGAGCTGATCTATCAAATCATCTACACCAAGCAGCCGCCGCCGCAAAACGAATTGCTCCTGGCGCGGGAAATTGCCGGTTTGCTGCAGATTTCCGTGTATGATCAGCGGACCATCGAAGCGAAATACATGTACCGCCAGCGGCAGGAGGCCGCAACTTCCGGCCAGGTGGAGGAGCAGTATTATGCAGTGCTCGGCCTGGAAAAGGGGGCTGATTTTGCTGAGATCAAGAAAGCCTACCGTAAACTGTCCATGCAGTATCATCCCGACAAGGTCGGGCATCTGGGCGAGGAATTCAAGAAGATTGCTGAAGAAAAGATGAAGGAAATCAACGTGGCCTACGGCTACTTTGAAAAGAAATTTGCCAACAGCCGATAGTTGTTTTGTCTGTCGTCGTGAGGCAGCTTTAAGCTGCAGACGAAACAGCTCAGTCTGAAAACCTAAAAAAGAGAGAGGGGTGCACAATGAGTGGTGTTGCCAAGAAGATGCGGGCGTTTGCGGAGAATTCCTCCTGGATTCGGAAGATGTTCGAGGAAGGGGCGAGAATGAAGGCGGAGTTTGGGGCTGACAAGGTCTTTGATTTCAGTATCGGCAACCCCGATGTGCCGCCACCAGCCAAATTTTACACCGTACTTCGCGAGCTGGCCCAAAACGAGCAGCCTGGCATTCACGGCTACATGCCCAATGCCGGCTATCCTTTTGTTCGTGAGGCCTTGGCCAAACGACTCGGCGCTGAGCAGGGTGTCAATCTGCAGGCAGGCGACATCCTCATGACCTGCGGCGCTGCCGGCGGCCTCAATGTCATCTTTAAGGCTCTGCTCGATCCCGGTGACGAGGTCATTATCCTCTCGCCGTTTTTCGTCGAATATCATTTCTATATCGATAATCACGGCGGCGTGGCCAAGGTAGTGCCCACGGACAAGGAGTTTAATCTCGACCTGGGGGCAATTGAGCAGGCCCTGAGTGAAAAGACCAAGGTCGTGCTGATCAACAGCCCCAACAACCCCACCGGTCAGATCTATTCGGCCGAATCCCTGCAGCAGCTCGGTAAGTTGCTGGATGCAGCCGGTGCGCGGTTCAACACCACCATCTACCTGGTATCCGACGAGCCGTATCGCAACATCGTCTTTGACAACTACGATGTGCCGCCGCTGATGAACACCACCACCAACGCCATTCTCGCCTCTTCTTACTCCAAAGAGCTGTCCCTGCCGGGTGAGCGCATCGGTTATATGGCCGTGCATCCGGAGATGGCAGACAAGGAGGCGGTCATCGGCGCCCTGACCCTTGCCAACCGCATCCTCGGCTTTGTCAATGCCCCGGCTTTGATGCAGCGGGCGGTGGTGCAGTTGCAGGATGTGTCGGCGGACAATTCGATCTATGCCCGGCGGCTTGAGGCCTTCTGCAAGGTTCTGGACGAGGCCGGCATGACCTATGTCCGGCCCAAGGGCGCTTTTTACCTCTTCCCGCAGACGCCGATTGACGATGTTGAGTTCTGCCGTCTCCTGGCGGAACAAAAAATTCTTGCCGTTCCCGGACGGGGTTTCGGCCTGCCTGGACACATCCGATTGGCCTTCTGCGTTGATGAAAAGGTGATCGCCCGATCAGTCGAGGGGTTCAAAAAGGCGATGGCCCAGGCAACGAAATAAGAATTTCCCCAAAAAGTCGAGAGTCAAAAAGAATAAAAAAAGGGCCGTCTTCCTGGGAAGACGGCCCTTTTTTTATTGGGTACTTTTTCAGCCTCGGTCAGCCTTGCGGATCACATCGCAGAGTTCATGGGCAATGGTTGCAATCTCCTGTTCATCCTCGCCTTCGGTCATCACCCGGATGACCGGTTCGGTGCCAGAAGCTCGAACCAGGATGCGGCCCCGGTTGCCCAGTTGTTGTTCCGCTTGTTCAAGGGCCTCGGGAAAACCGGGGATAAGCTCCGGGGCGATCCGTGAAGCCATGCGCACGTTTTGCAGCACCTGGGGAAAGGTGGACATGATGGTGGCCAGTTCGGACAGCGGTTTATTCTTCTTGATCATGATCGCCAGCAACTGCAACCCGGCCAGGATGCCGTCACCGGTGGTGTTGTGGTCGAGGAAGACCAGATGGCCGGACTGCTCGCCGCCGAAGTTGTACCCCTTGGCCCGCATGGCTTCAACCACGTAGCGGTCGCCCACCTGGGTGCGGATCATCTGGCCGCCCATGGCGGTCATGGCCTGCTCCAAACCCATGTTGCTCATCACCGTGGCCACCAGGGTCTTCTTTTTCAGCTTGCGCCGGTGCATCAGGTCGCTGGCGCAGATGGCCATGATATGGTCGCCGTCAACAATGGCGCCATGCTCGTCGCAAACAATCAACCGGTCGCCGTCGCCGTCGAGTGCCAGGCCGATGTCCGCCCCCAGTTGCTTGACCTTGGCGGCCATCACCTCCGGATGCAGGGCGCCGCATTCATGGTTGATGTTCTTGCCGTCGGGCTCGGCGCCGATGGTGGTCACCTTGGCCCCCAGTTCCGAGAAGACATGGGGCGCCACCCGGTAGGTCGCACCGTGGGCGCAGTCGAGCACGATGTGGAAATCGTCGAGCACGTAATCCTTGGGAAAGGTGTTTTTCAGGTAGACGATGTAGCGACCACAGGAATCCTCGATGCGCGAGGCCTTGCCGACCTCATCGGCCACCGGCCGCAGAGCCGCCATCTTTTGCGAGAAGATCAGATCCTCGATGTCAGCCTCCATCTCATCGGGTAGTTTATACCCGTCGGCGGAGAAGATCTTGATGCCGTTGTCCTGAAAGGGATTGTGCGAGGCGGAGATGACCACGCCGGCGTCGGCCCGCATCGAGGTGGTGATGAAAGCGATACCCGGCGTGGGCAGAGGGCCGACCAGCTGGACATTGACCCCCATGGAGCAGATGCCGGCGGCCAGGGCATTCTCGAGCATATAGCCGGAAAGTCGCGTATCCTTGCCGATGACAATGGTATTGCCCTTGACCTGGTTTTTGACAATAAAGGCAATGGCCCGGCCGATCTGCATGGCGATCTCCGTGGTCATGGGGTAGATGTTGGCTACGCCGCGTACGCCGTCGGTTCCGAAGAGTTTTTTCATGGGGTGTTCCTGCTGTGGTTGTTGAGTCTGAAGAATGAATACATTCGTGGGTAATTCGACGGCTCCCGCTCAGGGCAGGATGCGTGCTTTGTCCGGGGTGATTTTGAGGATGACGATGGGGGCGTGTCCCGGCAGGTCAACGCCGTTGACCAAAACCTGGGCCTCCTGGTCAGCCGTGCCGGTGGCGACGTTGACCGAAGCCCGGAACAGCGTGGCCAGTTCCGGGGTCATGCGAACGATCTGTTCCGGGATTTCCGCTTCCACGGTGACCGTGGCCGGGGAAAACTTCACCGCTGTCCCACCCTCCTTGCTGTTGATCGGAATGCCCCGCACCGTTTTCCGGACCATGGTTTCCTTGAGGGTGACATTGGCCTCAATCACGGTCTCGCCGATGAGTTTCAACAGGGCTTCATTGAGGTCGAGATGCACCTGGAAGGTGCTGGACCTGTCGACGCCCTCAAGATTGATCACCGCGGTTTTCAAAGTGCTTTCTTTTTCAAGAATGGTTTGGGGTCCGGTGACCGTGATCTGCGGCGGCTTGAAGGTCAGGCTCTCCAGGGTAAAACCAGTGGCCGGCTTGCCCTTGGTGACTGGGGTGATGGTGAAATCCTTGCGCGTTAGCCGGTCGACCAGCAGGGTGATGTTGGCGGGCTGCACCCGCTGGACCGTAATGCCGTGCGGCAAGGAAATGGATTCGGCATCATTTTTGATGACCAACGTCCCCGGTTCCGCCTTGCCCAGATCAATCGGCCGGGAAATGTTTTGTTGCCGCATCTCCTGGATCAGCCGCCGGGTGCCGCTGACAACCACCTCGATATCTTCCCGGTACTGGTTGGCAATGACCAGATTCGAAGGAAGATTGCGCAATTCCAGGGGAATGGTGACGGTCATGTCCACCCGGTCCTCGCCAACCACGGAAAACCAGAGGCTGACTCCGATGATCAGGGAGAGCAGTTTGAGCAGCCAGTGGTTGGAGAGCAGGGAAAAATCAGGCTTTCTTTTCATGGCGTCGCAACGGGGGCAACCAGGATTTCCAGCGGGCGGCCGTCTTGCGCGGCGCCAGTAGTTCCTTGAGGGTGGCGTTCAGGGTTTTTTCGTCGTGAAAGGTGGTTATCTGCCCGTGCTGCACCAGGGAAATCTCCTGGGTCTCTTCGGAGACCACGATAACGATTGCGTCGGTCTCCTCGGACAGGCCAAGGGCGGCGCGGTGGCGGGTACCGAACCGTTTGTCGATGCGCGTACTCTGCGAAAGCGGCAGCAGGCAGCCGGAGGAATGGATGCGGCCTTTGTGGATGATGACGCCGCCATCGTGCATGGGCGATGCGGGCAGGAAGATGGCCACCAGCAGTTCATGGCGCAGGCGGGCGTCGAGCCGGTGACCGGTATCGACCAGGTCGCGCAGGCCGGTGTCGCGTTCCAGGACCATGAGTGCGCCGATGCGGCGTCTGGCCATGTAGGTGGCGGCTCGGACAATCTCCTCCAGATCTTTTTCGATGATATCATCGGCCTTGTGAAAGGGACTTTTGCCCATCTGGGTGAGGGCGCGGCGGATGTCGGTCTGGAAGAGGATGACGATCACCACCAGGATCGAGCCGAGAAAGGTCTTGAGCAGCCAGTGCAGGGTCTGCAGTTCAAACTTGCCCGAAAGGAAATAGATGATAATAATGAGGGCGATGCCGACCAGCATCTGGACGGCCCGGGTGCCGCGGATGAGCAGCATGATCCGGTAAATGATGAACGAGACGAGCAGAATATCGACGATATCCAGCAGTCGCATGGAAAGGATGACGTCAAGCATGCACGGATCAGGGAGAAAGTCGGTTAATATTGATTAGGTATCTGATATGTAGCATGTCGGTTGCCGATTGAACAGGGAAATTAGGGGTGTCGGGGCGTAGGTGGAGAGGCTGCAGGGGGACGGCAATCATTGACCAGGCCGCTGCCTCCGGGCTGCAAGGCAAACAGCTTGAAATGCTCCAGTCTCAATGGTTAATGCGTGGGGAGGAAAGAAGAAAAAATGATAAGCCAATTAGTGAGCCGGACGCGGACAATTCGTCGTTTTGCGGAAGAGAAGACGATTGATCCGGCCCAGTTGCGGGAGTTGCTCGATCTGGCCCGGCTGGGTGGATCGGCACGCAATGCCCAGGTGCTGAAATACATGGTGGTCACCGAAGACGCCTTGCGCCGGCAGCTCTTTCCCCTGCTCGGCTGGGCAGGATACCTGCGCGACTGGCCCGGTCCGGGGCCGGGAGAACGGCCTCCTGCCTATATTGTCTGCCTGCTGGATAGGGAGTTGTTGCGGGGTCCGGAAACCGAAGCCCATTTCGATCTGGGCATTGCCACCCAGAATCTGCTGCTTGGCGCGGCTGAATGTGGGCTTTTCGGCTGCCGAATCGGCGCCTTTTCGCCAGGCCTGGTGCACCGGTTGCTCCAATTGGAGGATCGTTTCAAGGTGCTGTTAGTGCTGGCTCTTGGTTATACGGCCGAGACAGTGGTCCTGGAAGAGGTCGGCTCCGATGGAGACATCCGCTACTGGCACGACCAGCAGGGCGGACACCATGTGCCCAAGCGATCGCTGGCGGAGATTCTCCTTGAACCGCCGGTGGCTGCGTGAGCCACGTCGATATGCTCCAGCTTCTTGGCCTTTTTTCCCTGGTTACCTTTGTCGGTAGCCTGATTGCGGTGCCGTGGCTGATCGGCCGGATGCAGCCGGATTATTTCCTCACTCACTGGCAGAAGGTCGAGGCTCGGCATCGCCGCCATCCGGCCCTGGCCTTGGTGATTGTGCTCCTGCGCAACGGTTTCGGCTTTTGCCTGCTCGTTGCCGGCATCGCCATGCTGGTGTTGCCGGGCCAGGGGTTACTGACCATGCTCATCGGCATTTGCTTGATGGATTTCCCCGGCAAGCGCCGCCTGATTGACCGGCTGGCAGGGATTTCGCAGATACAGCGGGCCTTGAACTGGGTACGCCGCAAACAGGGCAAGGCGGAATTTGTCTTTGCGGATAAGCAGGGGTAGGGGAGATTGCGTCGTTATTGCAAGGGGAAATAGGGGACAGACCACGTTTTCGGCGAAGCAACTCGCTGAAAACGAGGTCTGTCCCCTATTTCCTGCTCCTCGGTCGTCCAGGCTTTCCCGGTGCGGCACGTCTCCCTAACACTTCTGCAACCTGCTCGGCGAACCGGTGCGTTCCTAAAGCAAAATTGCCATTGGTTGCCTGTCGTATACTGTCGATCATGCCTGGCTCCAATTCATATCGACAGAGTTCGCGGTAGGCAAGCTGACGAGCCATCGGATCGCTGCCCAAGGCTTGGTAAAGTGGGTGAGGGGCCAGCAGCGAATCGCTTTCTCCCTGGCCATTGGCCCGGTAACTTGACCAGCGATATTCTCCGGGGTGGGTCACGATACCTGCTCGAACCGGATTCAGTTCAATATACCGTTGACAGACCAGGAAGTAGTTTTCCTCCTGCGCCATGCAGGAGCGAAAGCGGCCTTCCCAAAGGGTTCCACTGCGCTGATATGTGCGATTGACGTACTGCACGTAACGTTGGCCCAACCGTTTCATGAGCGCTCCGGCGCTGTCCGTATCCGTCGGCGTCAAAAGAAGATGCACATGGTTGGTCATCAATACATACGCGTGGATGGAACAACCGGTAGTGCGGCTGTATTCCTGCATCCACTGAAGATAAAAAGAGAAATCTTCGTCAGCATAAAAGCAGGGCTGACGATTGTTGCCTCTTTGGATGATATGGAGTGGTGTGCCTGGCATGATCAGGCGAGGTCGTCTTGGCATGACCTAGCTATATCATAGAGACATTTTCTTTGGTATTGAAAAACGTGGTCTGTCCCCTATTATTCACTGAAGATAAAAGGAGAAATCATCGTCAGCATAAAAGCAGGGCTGACGATTGTTGCCTCTTTGGATGATATGGAGTGGTGTGCCTGGCATGATCAGGCGAGGTCGTCTTGGCATGACCTAACTATATCATAGAGACATTTTCTTTGCTATTGAAAAACGTGGTCTGTCCCCTATTATTCCTATTCTTCTGTATTCTGGGGATAAAAAAAAGCCCAACAGCAGAAGCTGTCGAGCTTGGATACGTAATTTCGAAGTGAAGCGATTAGGCTTTAGTGGCTTTTCTCCGGCGACCAACAGCAGCTAAACCAGCTAGGCCAGTTCCGAAGAGGAGCATGGTGGTGGGCTCTGGTACTGGTGCTGATTCAGCTGTTCCATAAAGGCGGGAATGGTCTAGCCAAGCACTTGCTGTTCCTAAGTCGTTTCTTACTTTAATAGTCACATCCAATTTGCCATCATCATTTAACCAATAAACATCCAAGGCAACATTATATTGGCCATTGTTTGCTTCCCCGATAATCCATTCAGTTCCATCGTAGACGACTTTCACGTATTCTCTGTTATCATACGGAATAAATAAAAATTTTCCATATTTATCCGATGAATCATTTGTAAAATCCAGCTCAAGAAAAGCCTGCACAACCTTGTCACCAGCCCCAAAATTAACACTGTCATTTATGTCATGTGTATAAGTGAAAGGACTGCTATGGTACTGAAGAATAGGCACAGCGCCCATTTCAACTCCATGAACGTTCCAATCATCTATCATATCTTCAAACTGATACATAGACGCACTCGCCACACCAGCCCATCCGATCACCGCTGCGCATACCGCTACCGAAAATAATTTTTTCATCTGACCCTCCTTAAGGTTATTTGATGTGAAATTTGTGAATACTTTTTGTTTTGCTTATTCTATTCACGAACCATGCCTGTTCGATGGTGTTGGTGTGTCGCAGGCGTGGTCATTCCGGTTCATGTCATAAAAACAAGGTTTTACAGCTTTTTCCAGCTGTGGCTGGAAACCGATTTCTTCTCTTTGTCTTCGGCTTACCCATGTTTTACATAAAGGAACCGAGGCATGGTTGAGAAAAAGTATCCATCTGCCCCTGTTTCTATCGGGGAAAACTGGAAAATAGAATATTTATTCTTTTAATTTATATTGTTAGCTAGTTTTATAAATTCCGAAATTCCGGAATGTGGTGGTCGTGCAGCTGTCTGGTTAGACTGGGAGAAAGGAAAAAATCAACGGCGAAGAACATTGCCGCTGCACATTCAGCCAGCGGTTTCGTCCGGTTGGGGAGCGATTCGGTTAGGGATGGCGGGGAGGCAGGGAAGAAACCAGTCGCTCGGTAAAAACGATGCCGGCGTGAAACAGGGGAGTGTTTGCAAGGGGCACGGACCAGATAACCCGGCCAACCCCTTCTATCTTGGTGGCAGTCTCGTCGACTTCCAGGGAAAAGCGGAGAGCTGTGTCCTCGGTCAGTACCTGCCGGGTGGCAAAGCGGATGCCGTGCTCGCTGAGGTCAATGGTCCAGGCATCGTCTTCCCGTATGCCGGCAAGGTGATCCCTGCCGGTGATTTCGGAAAAACGGAAAACATGATGGCTGGGGATACGGATGGAGCGACGGCGGTTAACTGGTGGCGTATCGACTCGCCCGGATGCATGGTCAAGAGCGGTCAGCAGTTGATAGTGACGGCAACTGGGATGATGGCTGGAAAGGCAAAAGGAAACAACATGCTGTTCTACCGGAAGAAACAGGCCAACCTCAATCAGCTGACAGGTGTGGCTGGAACTGTCCCAATGGGGGCAGTTTGCTTTTACCAACCGGTGTGCTTTCCGCGATGGCCGATCATTTTGAAGTGAAATCACATCGTTTTGCATGCGAAATAACCTGCAAAGACCAGTCCGTTTACTGTGTGTTTTTTATTTTTTACACGCGCATTGGCTCTGAGCAAGGAATGCGGCGACTGTGGGTGGCCACCGGAATCCCCTAAAAAATCAGAGGCTCCTGCAAAGGCTCGAGATTTTTTTGTCCACACTGTATATAAGAACACTGCTCGAGTCGGACCCTCAACGCCGGCCTTGCGGGTTCAGCTGAGGGGGCGGCATGCCGAGTAGATGCAACAATTCAGGATTCACAGCGCGGGCATGGCCCGCTCCTACCCCAGGGATATCGAGCCGGTAGGAGCGGGCCATGCCCGCGAACAAAGTTCAGTCTTGTGCAGCAATCTCTCCCATCCAAGACACAGGCTTTTCCGGTTGTGGCCTTTATGTGACAACATGAATTGCCTCAGTCTCCCAAGATACGAGTGGGACGTGCGGTCTAATTTTATCATTTTGCAAGAGACTTTCAAAACAGAAAAAAGGCGGATTACGTGGCCGATAATATTATCCTGATCGGGTTCATGGGAGTGGGGAAAGGCAGGACGGCCCGGGCACTGGCGGCGGCGACCGGCCGGTTCGCGCTTGATACCGACGACCTGATCGAATCCTTTCTCAAAACCAAAATCCGAGCTTTTTTTGCCGAGCAGGGTGAGCCCGCCTTCCGCCGGGTCGAGCAGCAGACGGCCGACTGGCTGGAGCACCACGTCAGCGGCAGCATCGTCTCTTCCGGCGGCGGTTTTTTCATGGTGAACAACCTTCGCCGTCTCGGCCGGATCGTCTATATCCATTCAACGCTCAAGGGCATCCTTTCCACCCTCAAGCAGCATCCGGACGCCGAGCGAAAGATCAAAAAACGGCCGCTCTTGCAGGACATGGCCACGGCCAAGGAGTTGTATCGCGCCCGGTTGCCGTTGTACCGCGCTGCAGCGGACATTGAGATCGACGTCGAGGGCCGGGAGACATCGGAGATCGCAGCAGAAATCAAGGCGCTGTTGGGTCAGGAAGGGCTGTGAGCAGACAAATGGGCGGTGCCTGTATGAAGGAGAGTGCAATGACGACAGAGAGGGAGCATGAGTGAGAATATCCGTTACGTTAAGGGCCAAGACCCGGACCGGGACGCCTGGCTGACCAATTTTTTCACCGAAAATCATTTGGCCTACGAGACCTTTCCCGATGTGGTGGCCTCGCCGGAGCAGCTCAAGTTCATTGTCCATCTTGAGGATGAGCAGATCTATTATCCCTGCTCGGATGAGTTGTTTGCCGCCATCATCGAGAAACGGGCCGACACAGTGCTGACTTCGACCTACATCGGCATCTGGACCCGGCTGGAAAAACTGGTGCGCGAGGTGGTGACCGACAGCTTCAAGCAGCGCTACCTGCTCAGTTTGCTGACCATCAAGTACAATCATGAAACCATGCACAAGGTGCAGTTGCCGGGGCGGATCGAAAAGCGGCTGCTCGGCATCTTCACCACCATCAGCGAGATCGATCGGCCGCTCGCCATCGAGCGGGAACAGGAAAACAAACGGGTGGCCGCCTTTCTCCAGTCCGAGGCTTTTGAACAGGTTTTTAATTCACCGGAAGGCCTAGAGATATCGGGGGAGACCACGCTCACCGATATTGATCTGCAATTGCATCTGCTGCGCCTGCGCCGTTTGCTCCTGCTCAGTTCGATGCGGCCGATCTGGCGGCAGGATCAGCCCCCGGACATTGACACCATCCGCCAGGTGATGAACACCCCGTTGGACACCCCGGAGTGGGATTGGATCTGCAACTGGCTGCGGGATGTGATCGCCGGCCGGCGGCGGCCGTGCATCCTTTGGGTGGGTGGCCGTTCCGGCGAGATTGTCTTTGATCTGGCCATTCTTCGCATTTTCATGAAGATCGGCATCAAGGTGATCCTGGCGGTGAAACAGGATTTTTACTACCACCGGGTCTCTTTTGTCGATCTTCTGGAAGACCCGACCCTGGATGAACTGCTTGAGGATGCCGACATTATCGGCGACGCCAAGATTTCAAAAAATCAACTGCTGCGTCACCTCGACAGCGACAACCGGCTCCTGGTTATCTCCGATGGCACCCGCGAGCCCTTCAATCCGCTGCTGACCTCGGTCACCTATGCCCGGGCCTTCAAGGAGGCCGATCTGGTGGTTTACCGCAATCCTGGTGGCCGCGAAAATATCTCCAACCATTTCCAGTTCACCCGCGACATCGTTTCCATTGTTCCCGGAAACGACGGCGAGGTCGATATCCTGCTTAAACCGCATCATCCCAGGGCGGTCCGCTTCTCACGGGCGGCGCTGCGGCACAAGGCCGAGGCGCTGATCGATATGGTTAAGCGGGAAAAGGCGCTGGGCAGAACTATTATGTTCTACTCGGCCATCGTCGGTTCGATCCCCGGCCAGCTCAAAACCGCGAAGGAAATCCTCAATGTCTTTGTTGAACATCTCCGCTCTTCGCTGCACGATGTGGTGATCATCAATCCGGGCGAGCATTTTGTCGAGGGCATGGACGCCGACGACATCATGTATATGTGGGAGATCTTCCAGCGTTCCGGCACGATCGATATCTGGCGTTTTCAGAGTGTCGACGACATTGTCAAATCCTTTGAATTGATGGGCAAGAAGGTGCCGCCGGAGTGGACCGGCAAGGATGCCACCTACTCCACCGGCTGTACCAAGGAGATGGAGATCGCCATGCAGATCCAAAAACAGTATCCGGAGATGCAGTTGATGGGTCCGCCCTACGAAAAATTCCAGCGCCGCAAGGAATACGGGGTGGGTAAGCTCTACGACCGCACCCTTGCCGGCAGCGAATGAGGCGGGCTGTCAGGCCCGAGAGTGTACCCCAACTTCAACCCGGCAGGATGTGAGCATGGCCAACGAAAAAGCCCTCAGTTTTCTTGATGCGACCTTTCGCACAATTTACCCCCAGGACCACGAATATCGCCAATTGGCCGAGGATCGGCTCAACCAATTGGCCATGCCGCATTGGGCCCTGGGCGATTTGATGGATCTGGCCATTGATCTGGCGGGGATAACCCGGTCGATGCAGCCGCCGGTGGCCCGGAAAAAGGTGGTGGTCATGGTGGGCGATCACGGGGTGGCCGCCGAGGTCGTCTCCAACTATCCGGCCGAAGTCACCACCCAGATGGTCCATAACTTCGTCCGCGGTGGCGCCGGGATCAATGCCCTGGCGCGGCAGGCCGGGGCTGAGGTCTGTGTGGTTGATGTCGGAGCGAAGGACGATTTCACCGAACTGGTGCGGGGCGGGAAGATCATCGCCAAAAAAATCGGTCGGGGTACGGCCAACATGGTCTATGGCCCGGCCATGACCAGGACCCATGCGGTGATGGCGGTGGAGGCCGGCATCGAGGTCGCCAACCAGCTGGCTGCCGAGGTCGACGTCTTCGGGACCGGGGATATGGGTATCGGCAACACCACGCCCAGCACTGCCATTGCCGCGGTGTTCACCGGCAAGAAGGTTGCGGAACTGACCGGGCGGGGAACCGGTATTGACGATGCCCGGTTGCGCCACAAAATCGGGGTGATTGAGAAGGCCCTGGCTCGCAATAAGCCCAATGCCAAGGATGGGTTGGACGTGCTGGCCAAGGTAGGCGGCTTTGAGATTGGGGCCATCGCCGGTCTGATTATCGGGGCGGCGGCCCATCGCAAGCCGTTGATTGTCGACGGCTTTATCGCCACCGCCGGAGCAATGATCGCCTCTAGTTTGGAACCCTTTGTTCGCGATTATATCATTTGCTCCCACCGGAGCGTTGAGCCTGGGCACGGTGCGCTGTTGGAAAAATTGCAGCGCCGGCCGCTGCTCGATCTTAACCTCCGGCTGGGTGAGGGGACCGGAGCTGTTCTCTCTATGCATTTAGTGGACGCGGCAGTTGCAGTTCTCACCGAAGTGGCCACTTTTGTCGAGGCCGGGGTTGCCGGACCCGCCTGATTGGTTTCGGGGTTGGCGGGGAATTTTTCTGGGTACAAAAAATTGTATTATGTGGGACTGGTTCTTGACACTGCTGTCCATGCATGTTAGTTTGTAGCCCTGACTAACATATCCCAAGTTTCCTGTGGAGAGACTGTGAGAATCATTTTTTCGGGCATGGCGTTTGTTTTGGTGATGCTGGTTTTCAGGATCACGCCGTCTGCGGCCAGTGAGGCTCAGGCAGCCCTGACCGGCAGAATGCCTGTGTACCAATATAAAATACCGGCTCAGTTGAACGCCGAAGAAAAACATTGGTTCAAGGTGTTTCAGGAAGGGAATTTTTTGTCCGATGGCTGGCAGGATATTTCCACCGAGATTCTCGCAAAAACCCCGCCGGAGCAGCGGCCGTCTCAGAGAACAGCTCTGGAAAATCTGGGCAATAAAATAGGTATGGCATGGTGTCGGCCTAATGCGATCCGCAAGGTTGATTCCTCCATGCTTCAGGATTGGGGCGATATTTTGCGCAAGACCGCCCGGAAAAATCCGCAGCAGCTGGCCAAGGCCATCGCCTACATCGATCAGAAAGTCGACGCCGTTCTCAACTGATTCTCACTTTCACCTTTCCAGCTTCCCCCTATCTTCACTTCATTCCACCCTGCACACTAGTTCTCCTCGATGCAAGATGACCTGCACAGTTTCCCCTGCCCTGACCTGACCCGCTTCTGTCACAATTCGTTTTTTACTCCCGGTTTTTTGGACAATCGCATATCCCCGCGCCAGGGTCGCCAAAGGACTCACCGCATGGAGAATGGCGGTTGCCCGGACAAATTGTTTGTCTTTGGCCTGGAGCCCTGACCGGGCCGCGTGGATCAGCCGGTTGCAGAGTTCTTTCAGCCGCTGCTCGTGCAGGTCAATCCGGTGGGACGGGTTCAACCGTTCCAGGTTCAAGGCGGCCTGATCCAGCCGCCGTTGCTGTTCACCGAGGGTTGTTTTGAGGAAACGTTCAAGGCGAGCGGCTAAATGATCCAGCTGCAGCATGCGTCTGTCGAGGGGGTGAGGCATGGTCTCCAGCCGATGCCTGGCGAGAAGCAGGCGCTGCTCGAGCCGATCGATCTTGTTGTGCAGGGTGCGGTGCATCCGTAAGCGCTGCTGGTCAATTCTGCCGAGCAGGGTTTCGCTGTCCGGCGTCAGCAGTTCCGCCGCGCCACTGGGGGTAGGGGCGCGCAGGTCGGCGGCGAAATCGGCAATGGTGAAATCGATTTCATGACCGACAGCGCTGACCACCGGCAGGGGGGAATGGCGGATGGCCCGGGCCAGGTGCTCGTCGTTGAAGGCCCAGAGGTCTTCGACGGAGCCGCCCCCCCGGCAGAGGACAATAACCTCCGTTGCCGCGCGGGCGTTGATCTCCTCCAGGGCGCGGATCATGTCGGCCGCTGCCTGCTCGCCCTGCACGGTCACCGGGTAGACCGCAATCCGGATCGACGGGCAGCGCCGGGTGGCAATACGAATGAAATCGTGCACCGCCGCTCCCTGGGGTGAGGTGACCAGGGTGATGTGGGCAGGGAAGCGCGGCAGGCCGCGTTTGAGATGCTCGTCGAACAGCCCTTCATTGGCGAGTCGCCGTTTCAACTGCTCAAAGGCCTGTTGCAGGGCGCCGGCGCCGTGAACATCAATGGTGTCGACAATCAGTTGGTAGTCGCCTCTCGGTTCATAGACGGAGATCCGGCCGCGGCAGACCACATGCGTCCCGTCCTTGGGAATCTGCGCCAGGTAACGCTGCTGCATTTTGAACAGCACCGCCTTGATCTGGGCACCGGCATCCTTGAGGGTGAAATAGAAATGGCCGGAATAGGGTTTGTGCAGATTGGAGATTTCACCGGTGACGCTGACAAAGGGAAATCGCCCTTCGAGCAGGCTGCGGATGGCGCCGTTGAGCTCGGAGACGGTCAGAATTTGGCGATCATCCATGGTTTTCTCCGAAACAGTAGTGGCGGTAACCAAACAAGGCGGCAGGGAGCCGTGCTTGCTGGGAGCCTTTTTGCGTTGCCGTCATGGATTGCCTGATGCTTTTTTTTTCTGCCGGGTTATAATCAAAAACCCTGGTGTCAGGGCGCTCACAGCCCTTGTTCCATTCTTTTTGCCGAATTTTTTGGGGAAACTCGACCGGTAAGCATTTTTATTTACCGTTCGAGACGGCGAAGCGCAACGGTTATTGCCGGCAACCCGCTGATCACTCACCAACCTTGTTTTCACAGGAGCAGACAACCATGGCGGAACAGAGCGCCTTTGACCCGAAAAAAATCGAATTGCAGCCCTTGGGCCCAGCCATGGGGTTGCTGGAGCAGTTCAACTTGCCGCCGAAGGCCATTGCCTATATCCGAAAGAATCAACGGGCCATCTGGGTGGTTGTGTCGACGTGCGTGGTTCTTGCTGTTGCCGTCTCCGCGTACACCACTTATCGCGATTACCGTGCCGACCAGGCCGCCGCCGCCCTTGACGCTGCTCTCATTGCCAAGCAGGACAAGCGGCAGGTGCTGGAAAAGGTGGTACTGGAATATGGCTCGACCTCCTCTGGTCTCTGGGCGCAGATCGAGTTGGCCTTTCTCGAGGACAAGGAAGGGCAGCGCCCTAAGGGGATCGCCCGGATGGCTGAGATCAATACCGGACTTTCGGCCAGGTCGCCACTGAAGCCATTGGTGTTAACGAACCTGGCGATATTGCACGAGAATGAGCAGCAGTTCGACAAGGCCCTTGCCCTCTACACCGAGCTGGCTGCCAGTGAAGGGTTTGCGCCCGAGGCCTATAGGGCCATGGGGCGGGTCAACGAGCAATTGGGCAAGAAGGACGAGGCCGCGGCCATGTACGGCAAATACCTTGAATCCGTCGGCGCACAGTCGGGGCAGAGTAAGGCCGATCCGGTTCGCGATATGGTTCAATCGAGACTTAACCAACTGAAAAAATAATGGAAATTATTCAGAATCCGGAAGCGATGAACCGTTGGTCCAGGGAGCAGGCGCGCTCAGGGGCGACCGTCTGCCTGGTGCCGACCATGGGTTTTTTTCACGAGGGGCATCTCAATCTCATGCGTCGGGCAGCGACGCTCTGCGACCGGGTGGTGGTCAGCCTGTTCGTCAATCCCACTCAGTTCGGACCCAATGAAGATCTCGACAGATATCCCCGCGATTTTGAGCGCGATATGGATCTGGTTCGTCGGGAAAAGGTGGCGGCGGTCTTTGCGCCCACCCCTGAGCTGATGTATCCCCAAGGGTTCCAGACCGAGGTCCGGGTGAAGCATCTGGCCAACTATCTTTGCGGCAAGAGCCGGCCGGTCCATTTTGCCGGGGTAGCCACGGTGGTCAGCAAACTGTTCAATGTGGTGCAGCCCGACGTGGCGGTGTTCGGGCAAAAGGATTTCCAGCAATTGGCGATCATCCGCCGCCTGGTGGCTGATATGAACATCCCGGTCAGGATCGTCGGTCACCCGATTGTCCGGGAAGCGGACGGGCTGGCGATGAGTTCGCGTAACGCCAATCTCGACCCGGCCAACAGGGCTGCGGCCCTCAGCCTGTCGACCACCCTGCAATTGGCGCGGACCCAAGCGGGCAAAGGGTTGCGGTCGGTGGCCGCATTGGCCACTCTGCTGGAGCAGCATATTCATTCCTTTGCCGGTACAGCCATCGACTACGTCAGTTTTGTCGACTGCGAGACGCTGGAATCGGTGGACGAGGTAAACGAGCGCACGGTTTTGGCCCTGGCTGTCCACATCGACGGCAAGGTGCGGCTGATCGACAACGGTTATGTCCTGCCCCAGAAGGCGGACTGATTGTCCGGTGACGATTATAAGGGATTTCCGGTTTTTTCAGACAACAATAGAAGAGGTAGAGTGTGCCTGGTTTTGAGATTTTTGGAGCAGAGGAAAAGCAGCAGGTCCTGGAAGTGCTGGAGAGCGGCGTGCTCTTTCGTTATGAGTTTGCGGCCCAGCGCAAGGAGGTGTGGAAGGTGCTCGAATTTGAGCGGGCTTTTGCCGCCTACACCGGTGCAGTCCATGCGCAAGCGGTGACCTCCGGGACCGCAGCCCTCAAGGTTGCCCTGGTCGCGCTTGGCGTCGGCGCCGGGGATGAGGTCATCACCCAGGGGTTCACCTTTGTCGCCACCTGGGAGGCCATTCTTGATTGCGGTGCGGTTCCGGTCTTCACCGAGGTTGACCTGACCTTCAATATGGACCCGGCCGATTTGGAAAAGAAGATCACCCCGAAAACCAAGGCCATCATCCCGGTGCACATGATGGGGGCCCAGGCGAGAATCGAGGAGATCAAGGCCATAGCCGATCGCCACAATATCCCGGTGATCGAAGATACCGCTCAGGCGGCCGGCGGGCGGTTGCACGGACGTCATCTTGGTAGTTTTGGCGCCATCGGCACCTTTTCTTTCGACGCGGTTAAAACCATGACCACCGGCGAGGGCGGCATGTGCATTACCAGCGACCCGAACTTGTGGCAACGGATGTCCGAATATCAGGACCACGGCCATGACCATGTGCCCAATCCGGGTGGCCGTGGCGGCGAGGGCCGCCCCTTCATTGGGTTTAACTACCGGATGATGGAGATCCAGGGCGCCATCGGCCTGGCCCAGTTGGCCAAACTGGATGGGATTGTCGCGGCGCAGAAAAACAACAAAACTTTTTTCCGCGACGCTGTGAGTGTGCTGCCCGGCGTCAGTTTCCGTGAGATCCTTGATGCCGACGGCGATTCTGCCACCTTCCTCACCTTCATGCTGCCGGACAAGGAACGAACCACGGCGGTCAATCAGGTGCTGCGCGATCAGGGCGTGGGCGCGGTCCGCTGGAGTGAAAACGGCTGGCATTATTATCCCAACTGGGAGCACCTGCTCGAAGGCAAAACCTACTGTCACGGCGGCTGGCCCTTCAACGCCCATGGCAAGCGCCGGGTGCTTTATGATCCCAAGGGCTTGCCGGCCTCGGCCGCTCTTATCGAACGGGCCTTGACCTATCAGGTGCCGATCCTCTTGCCGGAAGAACAGAAAACAAAAATTGCGGCTGCTCTGAAAAAGGCAGCGCAGGCCTGATCCGTTTTATCCTCGCACACCACCTCTGATTCGAGTTGCCGATTCCGGTGACCCGAATCAGAGGTTTGGCGCTTTCTTTCCCTCTCCCACATAGACATCGAAACGGACTGCCTTGCCCCTCAGCGCGTAGGAGGGCAGCATCGCCAACAGATGCGGCCCCTTGAGCGGTCGTTTGACCACCACCTTTTTGGGCTGCAGGGCCAGGGCCGCCTGCAGGAGCTGTTCCGGGGAGGCAGTTTTTTGGTCGAGGAGTTGCAACAGCCGCAACTCCTGCTTCACCTTGGCGGATTTGGTCCGCTCCGGGAACATGGGGTCAAGGTAGATGACATCCGGTTGTTCAGTCAGGTCGGGGAAATATTCCAGCGCATCGCCCGCGAAGAGGTGAATTCGCTCGACCAGACCGGCAAGTTCGACGATTCGGCGGGCCCGTTCGAGGCCGTCGTTTAGAAGGGCAGCGACAACCGGGTTGCATTCAACCATCTGCACCCGAAAGCCGGCAGCGGCAAGGAGAAAACCGTCGCGTCCGAGGCCGGCAGTGGCGTCGATGAGCAAAGGGAGCGCAGTTTTTCGCACCTTGGCTGCCTGAACCAGAAGTTCCCGATGCGGCTGGCGCGAGCGCCGGCGGGCGGTTGGCCCGGAAAAATCGACCCAGAGGGCACCCGGTAACTCGGGATCGCCGGGTTTGCACAGTTCCAGCCGTTCCTGGGTATAGCGCAGCAGGAGGGTGGCGGTGAGTGGATCAGTCACCAGGGGAAGACCCAGTGAGCGGGCCAGCAGGTGCGACGGTGACGGGGTACCGTGCGGGTCGTCGAGAACAGCCAGGGAAGGGAGGAGCAGGGACAAGGGGAAGATCCTTGGTAACCTGATGGATTTTTTGGTGATTGCCTTTTGATTGGCCGCACTGTATCATGAGAGAGGATAAAAAAGCAAACCAATGTTGCCTCCTCCGGGAGCAGCCTCAGGACAGCCGATGAGTACAGTTGCACCGAAAATAGTTGCCATTATTCCAGCTCGTTATCAATCAAACCGTTTTGAAGGTAAGCCGCTGGCCCTGATTCAAGGGAAACCCATGATCCAGCATGTGGTTGAACGGGCGCGGCGAGTCGATTTGCTCTCCGACGTGGTGGTCGCCACCGACGATGAACGTATCGCCAGGGCGGTGGCAGCCTTTGGCGGTTCCTGGGTCATGACCCGACCCGATCACGCCACCGGCACCGACCGGCTAGCCGAGGCCGCGCAGTCGCTTGCCATCTCCGATCAGGACGTGATCGTCAATATCCAGGGGGATCAACCTCTGTTTCCGGCGGAAATTGTCGAACAGGTGGCCCGGCCGCTGATCGACGATCCCTCCCTGCCCATGTCCACCCTGATCTACAAGATTGTCCGGCCGGAGGAGATCACCGATCCCAACCACGTCAAAACCGTGTTCGACTGCCACGGGAATGCCCTCTATTTTTCCCGTTCACCGATACCTTTCCAACGTGATCCGGGAGAAAAGGAGCAGCCAACCTATTACAAGCACCTCGGATTTTATGCCTACCGCAAGGGATTTCTCATCACCTTTGTCGGCTTACCTGAAGGTCAGTGGGAGCGGTTTGAAAAACTGGAACAACTCCGGGCCCTGGAGTTTGGATACACCATCCGGGTGGTGCTGACCGGCCACGATTCGGTGGAGGTTGATACGCCCAAGGACTTGCTCAGGGTGGAACAACTGCTGAAAGCGGCATCGGTGTAGGCACTTTTAGCCGGTCGCCGCATTTTTCTCTTTTTCTTTTTACCAGTCGCGAGACAGTATGGCCGGGCAGCAACAGCTCAAAAACCAGTTGCACATGTTAACCTCGGAGGGCTTTTCCGTCCTTGACGTCCTTCCGGAAGGGACCCTGGCTGAAAAGGTCATCTCCATTGTTCTGGGCAGTACCCCCGGCGGTTTCCCGCCGATTCTTTCTTCCCACTTCAATAAACTTCAGCAACAAATCGAATCTCTGGATGTCAACACCACGAAGGTGGTGGTCTTTGGGGGCGGCACCGGGCTCTCCAATATCATCGGTGGCGATTCCCGTCGGTTGGGCTGGGCCCGTAACCCCTTTACCGGTCTGAAGCAGGTTTTTCCCCAAGTCAATTCGGTGGTCTGCGTCACCGATGACGGCGGTTCGACCGGAGAGTTGCAAAAAGATCTGCCGCTCATCGCCCTCGGCGATCTCCGTCATGTCCTCATCTCATCGATCCGACGGGATAATCTCGTTAGGGCCTACGACCTGGACCGAGCAGGGGCCCGGCGTTGCGCCGTGGCGCTGCATGCCATTTTTAACTACCGCTTTATCTCTCCTCCCATTTCGGCGGCGCAGGTGCTCCAGGATACCGGGGCAGTCCTTGCCGATTTGCCTGAGGGGCTGCTTGCCTGCCTGACCGAACTGGCCATGCTGCTCTACACCGATCCGCGCCTGAGTCCAACGCTCTATCGGCCCCAGTGTTTGGGAAATCTCCTTCTGGCCGCCGCCATCTATAAACAGTTGGACCCTGCCTTGACCGCAACCCAGCTGCTGGCTTCGCACCAGGTGGTTCGGACCGCCACTATCCGTGGGCTGGGCGAACTCTCCGCCTGTTTGGGGGTACGGCAGAATTCGGTTCTGCCATGCACCACGACCCTGTCCCAGTTGCAGATGCTGTACGGCAACGGCGTCCTGGTCACCAGCGAATACAAGTCAGGCAAGGCTCGGCGTGGTTATCCGATCGACCGGGTTATGATTGAGTTCAGCCGCAATCCGTTTCTCCAGCCCGAAGTTGTCCAACTGGTGCAGCAGGCGGATATCATCCTTTTTGCCCCTGGCAGTTTGTACACCTCGATTATTCCCATTCTCCAGGTGCCCGGTTTGGCCGAGGCCATTCGCAAGAATGCAACGGCGCTGAAGGTGCTGGTCGCCAATATTTGGGTGCAGAAGGGCGAGACCGACGCCGCCCGTGACGCGCCGGACCGGAAGTTTTATGTCTCGGACTTGATCCGGGCCTATCATCGCAATATTCCCGGCGGCGTTCATGGCCTTTTTTCCCATGTGGTGGCCCTTGATATGAACGATATTCCGGGCTCGATCCTCCAGCGTTATGCGATCGAGGACAAGGAACCGATTTATATTGATCGGAACCGGGTGCGGGCACTGGGTTTCAGTTCGGTGGAGGCCAGAATCTTTGCCAACGACCAGTTGCAGCAACGGCGGGTCATTCAGCACGACCCCGATGCCCTGGCACGCGCCATCAAGGGATTATGGGCGCTGCAACAGGCGGGTTACCTCAAACAGCCCGCCTGCACGGAACAGCTGCCGGTCGCCGACTTTTTCTCCTTCAGCGAGTATCAGGCTAAACTAGCCCCCTGTCTGCGGTATGAGAAAATTCGGTCGCAGTTGCACTATCTCAGTACCGAACTGATTGCAGCCGGATCGCTTGCCATGGTCAAGATGACGGAAATGGAGCGCAAATGGCTTTTGGACCGGGTGGTGGAAATTATCTGGCTTCATCCCGACATTCCTTTGGAGCATCTGCAATTTATTCGCGGCATCACCCTGGTCGAACCGGAATCGTGGAAGCGTTGTCAGGAGTGGGACAACATTTTTTCTTTTTACGATCCCGTTGATCAGCGGATCAAGATCCGCCAGGACCAGGTCGGTAACCTCAATCGCTTTGAGATGGTGTTTCTGGTGGCCCTGGGACAGTCTCTGCTCGGCAATTATGCCCAGGAAAAGCGAATGACGAATCTGGTTTCCGGTCAGGAGGTGGTGGGGCGGACATATCAACTGAAAGTCCGGGGAAAGGAACAGTTGATCAGTTTTCTTGAACCCGAAGATATCGATGCCTACCTGCGACTTTCGCGGATGTATCGTTCACAGCAGGAGGATTCGGCGTACACCCGGGTGATCAATCCTGGAGAGGGATTTACACCGCCCGGGCTCTTTTTTGGACTATTTTACGCCTGGTATCTGGACAACAGGTTTGCAGCTAACATAGAATATAAAATGTCCATCATGCGCAACGGCATCTCGGATCTGATTCCCGAGCAGGTGCGAATTGTTGATCGGCGACGCAAGACGATCAGCTTTTTTCGGGAGCGGATATTCAGGCAACGCTCCCCTTTACTTTCCGGAAAGGTGCAGTGAACACTTCTGTGTTGATCATTTTCTGTCTTTTTTTAGCTGGTTACGCCGTCTTCTCGGTCCTGTTCTTTTTTCTCTGGATACGGCCCCGGCTTCTCCCTGAGCCCGCCGTCGCCGCAACAGCACCGGAGTTGCCCACCACCGGGAGCGAAACGCTCACCCAAGAGAACACCCTGGGAGCCCAGACCTCCAACCCTGTTCTGCAACGGGCTTTGGATGAATGGCGGTATACTTTTGACGCCATCATCGATCCCGTGCTGATTCTTGACAGCGAGATGCAAATCGTCAAGGGCAACCTGGCCGCCATTCAGCTTCTCGCCACCGACGGCGCGACCATTGAGGGCAAATACTGTCATCAATTGTTTGCCGGATCGAGCACCCCTTGCCCCTTTTGTCCGGTGCAAACAGTCCGCCTTGAAAATAAACCGCATGCCCAGGAGATCACCCATCGCTACCTTGGCCGCACCTTTGCCGTGAGTTGCTCACCCCTGTTGGATGACGGCCAGATTGTCGGCTTTGTCTACTCCGCCAAGGATATCAGTCATCAACGCAGCCTGGAAAAGCGCCTGGTGCATGCCCACAAGCTGGAGTCCATCGCCACCCTTGCCGGTGGCATCGCCCATGATTTTAATAATATTCTCGGTGCCATTCTCGGAAACGCCGATCTGTTGCTCTACCGTCTGCCGTCAAAAGAGGGGCAAGGGGAAGCGCCTCTGGGGCCTCCGGTTCGGTTTGAAGAGATTACCGAGCATATTCAGGCGATTAAGCGGGCCGGCACCAGGGCCAAGGATCTGGTCGCCCAGATTCTCGCCTTTAGCCGTCAGTCCTCCAGCCAGCGGCGAGATCTGTTAATCGCCCCGGTGGTCAAGGAGTCCTGCCGCCTGCTGCGCGCCACCCTGCCGACAACCATTGAGATCAAGGTCGCGGTGCCTGAGGGCATTGGTATGATCCATGCCGATGCCGGGCAGATTCAGCAGGTGGTCATGCATTTGTGCACCAACGCGGCCCAGTCCTTGCCGAACAACATTGGGGTGATCGAAATATCGTTGCGGGAGATCGAAACCGGCAAGGCGGAACAGCTCCGCTATCACGACTTGGCGCCGGGACGATATATCGTTCTGACCATCAAGGACACCGGCAAAGGCATGCCACCGGAAACGCTTGAACGCATCTTCGATCCCTTCTATACCACCCGAGAGGTGGGCAAGGGGTCCGGCATGGGTCTGGCTGTCCTGCACGGCATCATCGTTGGCCATGACGGCGTGGTCGACGTCACCTCGGAACCGGGCAAAGGGTCGGTCTTTACCGTTTTCTTTCCCCGTGTTCCCGATGCCGAAAGCAACGAGGATGATCAGGAACGGGCCATACCCCAAGGCAGCGAAACCATTCTTTTTGTCGACGACGAGGAGGATATCGTGGGGATGCGCACCCGGATGCTTTCCCACCTGGGATACCGGGTACTGCCGGCTACCAGTCCGGAGCAGGCCTTGGAGTATATTACCAGGGGAGAAGAACGGATCGATCTGCTGATTACCGACCATACCATGCCGAGGATGACCGGGTTGCAATTGGCCGCCAAAATTAGCGCCACCAATCCGGATCTGCCCATCATCCTCTGTTCGGGCTACAGTGAGGCGGTGACCGTGGAAGAATCCCAACAGGCCGGAATTCGCCGCTTTTTGGCCAAGCCGGTGGACATGCGTCTGCTGGCCCTTGCTATCCGGGAGATTCTGCCCAATCGTGATGGGGGAATACAATGAGAATCTTGGTCATTGACGATGACGATCAGATGCGAACCTTGCTGCGGCAGGTGATGGAGTGGGCCGGCTACGAGGTCATTGAGGCCGGCGACGGCCGGGAGGGGATGCAGATGCAACGCAAACAGCCGGCCGATCTGGTGATCACCGATCTTATCATGCCTGAACAGGAGGGGTTGGAGACCATTACCTCTTTAAAGAAAGAGTACCCAGGTATCAAGATTATTGCTATTTCCGGTGGCGGCCGTATTGGTCCTGAGGCGTATTTGCCAGCCGCCCAGGAACTGGGGGCGGACAAAGTGTTCAGCAAGCCCTTTGATGTTCGCGAACTCGCCGAAACCGTGAAGGAGCTGCTCAGCCATGAATGAAATCCAAGCGCTTGTCGTCGACAATAGCCCGGTCATTCGCAGGATTCTTAGTTATGTCCTTGAGGCCGAGGGATGCTGCGTTCAAGTCGCCGAAGACGGTTTGGAAGCCTTGGATTGTATTGCCAAGCAGCGGCCTGATATTGTTTTTACCGATCTGATCATGCCAAAGATTGACGGAGAAAAGCTCGGGTACATCATCCGGAATAGTCCGGAGCTCAAGGAAATCTTTCTGGTTGTCCTCTCCGGTGTCGCCCTTGAGGACAACGA
This sequence comes from Desulfobulbales bacterium, assembly GCA_038318785.1. Classification (GTDB taxonomy): domain Bacteria; phylum Desulfobacterota; class Desulfobulbia; order Desulfobulbales; family Desulfobulbaceae; genus Desulfobulbus. The sequence continues at coordinate 31,285 of JBBQCO010000012.1, forward strand.
CGCCACGGTGCGGATCGGGGCCGATGTCTGCATCGCCAAGGGCCCGGCGGCAGCGATGAAGGTGCACATCAAGGCGGCACTTGATCAGTTTCTCGCCAACCAGCGTGGCGGCAACGGCAGTATTCAGGGCTTGGAAGGGCTCTATCCGCGTGAAGTGACGAGTGAACTCCTGGTCAGCAAGAGGCACCGGGAGGTTATCCTTAGGAGGATGACCGAGGGCGTGGTCGAACTCAATCACCAGGGCCGGATTGTCATGGCCAATGACGCTGCGGTCGAACTGTTCGCCGAGCCCGAGGCCCAGGTATTGGGGCGCCATCTTGTCCAACTGCTGCCGCAATCAGCCCGAGAACAGATTTCGGCCTGGATGGGGCAACTCGATGTCTCCGCCAGCCTCGACCCCCTGGTGTTCTCCTACGACGAGCCGATTCTGGTGGGAGAGCGGCAGGTAACCTTCAATTTAGTGCCGGTAGCCGAAGGCGAGGCCTTTTTCATCATCGGCATTCTGCAGAACGTCAGCCGGCGGAAGATGCTGGAGCAGCGCCAGCGCCAACTGGAAAAAGAGTTGCAACGCATCCGTAAACTGGATGCCATGTCCTTGATGGCCAGTGGTATATCGCATGATTTTAATAATTTGCTCACTATTATCAGTGGCAATGTCGAGATGGCCCGTTACATCAGCCGCGACGAAAACGTCAGTCAGTTGCTGGGCGAATCGACCAAGGCACTTAATTTGACGGCCCAGTTGATTCGTCAGTTCACCACCTTCTCCGACAATTACCTGCCGCAGAAATCACAGGTGCGGCTTCGGGCTCTGATCGATGAGGTTCTGTTCCGGGAATTGACGGCCACCGGGATCGGCTATCGTCTCGAGTGCAGCGATGATGAACCCGACATGAGCGTTGATCCCCATCTCATAAGCCAGGTCTTTGCCAATTTGACCATGAATGCGCTTGATGCCATGGGGGGGACGGGACGCATCGAGGTAACTGTCGACCGGGTGGACGGCAAAGAGGAGGCGGCGCGAACCGGCCAGTCTCTTCCGGGCGGGGAACTGGTCCGGATCGTCTTCAGCGATTCCGGTCCCGGCATTGCCCCCTCCATTGTGGAGCAGGTTTTTGATCCCTATTTCTCGACCAAGCAGAAGGGCGCCCAGAAGGGGATGGGGCTCGGGTTGACCATTGTGCATGCCATTGTCAAGAAACACGGCGGAACGGTATGGATCGAGTCGCCCCCAACCGGAGGCTGCACGGTCATTGTGTATTTTCCTTTGCAGGGGGCGTTGGTCGTTGATCCCAATCTCGTTGTCCAGAAGGGGCGGGGTCGCCAGGTCCTGGTCATGGATGACGAAGAGATGATGCGGCTGATCAACAAAAAAATGTTTGAGCATTTTGGCTGCACAGTCACCTTGGCGACCAACGGAGAGGAGGCGGTTGCCCTCTTCCGGCAGAAATGTGCAACCGGCAAGGGGTTTGACCTGGTGCTGCTCGACCTGCGGGTCGACGGTGGCATGGGGGGACTGGAGGCGGCCGAAAGAATCATAGCTCAGGACCCGGAGGCTGCCATGGTCGCCATCAGCGGCGACAGCGGCAACGAAGTGATCCGCTACTATACCGAGCATAATTTTGTCGCCGCTCTGGCCAAACCTTTTTCCATCGATGCGGTTGAGGATCTGGTGAACCGTTTCCTTTGAGTTGCCGGGAAAAAGGGGTATATTTGCATTTTACCGCTCCCGATCCATTTTCTGAGTTTGTCCCCCTATGTATCTTGCCCGAAAGGAGATCGGTTCCCGGCAGTCCCAGTATGTACTCCGGGAATCCTACCGCAGCGGCGGCATCCTTTATTCCCGCGAACTTGCCGAACTGGGCCACGATCCCGGCCGTTTCATTGTCTACAGCGGCGAATCCTCGTTCCATATCGATGAGGATTTTCTTGGCCGCCTGCGCCTGCAGGGGGTGACTGCCCCCTATGGAGAACTCGAAGAACTGTTGTTTCCTTTCATCGACCCCTACATCAAAAACAGGTTGCAACCGTTTCGCAACCGGCACACCTACCGCAACTGGCAGCGGGCGGATGAAGCCTTGCTTGGTCGGGCACTCAACGAGACCCATGCCATGGACCGGAGAAGGATTCATTTCCTCCGGATGGGGCGGACTTCGGCGGAAACCGTCGACAAGACCTCGGCCCTCTACACCGTCCTGCTCGACAAAAGCCGGGACGAAATCGAGCAGATGATCCTGGAACGCGAACAAGCCTTGCCGCCCCGCGATTATCAGAGTTATCTCTTTACCATTTTTGATTTGCAGCGATTTTTTCAGGAGAGCTATGCCCGCTCCATTCCGCAGGCGCTTAACCGGGAGCGTCTGGACACCTTGTTTGTCGAAGAGATCTGCCGCTTGGCCGCGGATCGCGATTTTTGGCAAGGGTTTGCCCGAAACGGCCGCCTGCCGTACTCCTTGGTTCGCTATCTGATCATGTATTTCGACGCTGCTCCGGAAGAACCGGCAACCTGGTCCCGCTTTTCCCGCTCCCAGCGGTCCCGGCGTTTCCATCACAGCAGCTATGCCGACGGTGAGAGGATGACGCGAACCCAGGCGTTCGCCATTTTCGAGCTCAGCGGCGAGCAATTGGCGGGTATGCGTAAACAAGATCTCACCCGGATCTACCGGCAAAAAGCCCATGAACTCCATCCGGACAAGGGCGGCGATACCGAGCAGTTTATCCGTCTGACCGCCGCCTACGAAGAACTCTTGCCTTCTCTCCCATGACCATCTCTCCTGTTGGCGCCGATTCCGGCCCTCCTGCGGGTCAGAGGCAAGAGGCCACCCTTGCCGCCCTGCTTCGACTGCTCCGCCCCATTTTCAGGACCCATTGGCTGCGGCTTGCCTGCGGTTTTCTGGCCCTGGTGGTGGTCGATTTTCTCCAGCTGATCATTCCCCGTTTTGTCAAATCGGCGGTGGACGCGCTCTCCGCCGGAACCGCCACCTCGCCGCTGCTGCTTGAGCTGAGCCTGTACGTCCTTGTGGTGGCGCTGGTGGTGGCAGTGCTCCGTTTTCTTTGGCGCTTTTTGATTATCGGGTTCTCCCGGATTCTGGAAAAGAAGCTGCGCGACCGGCTTTTTGACCATGTGTTGCGCATGGATCAGCCTTTTTTTGAGCGGTGGACCATCGGCGATCTCATGGCCCATGCCAGCAACGATCTGGCAACGATTCAGATGGCCTGCGGCATGGGGCTGGTGGCGGCGGTGGACGCCCTGGTGATGTCGTCGGCAGCCCTGGGGTTTATGCTGGCGATCAACGTCAAGCTGACCCTGATTGCACTCTTGCCGATGCCGCTTCTGATTGTCTGTACCCGCATCCTCTCCGGCCGCCTCCACCACCGGTTCAACCTGGTGCAGGAACAGTTTTCCCTGCTCACCGAATTTGCCCGTGCCACCCTGGTGTCGATCCGGCTGATCAAGGCCTATACCCTGGAGCGGTTGCAGGAAGGGCGGTTCCGTGCTCTGGGTGAGGCCTATGTGCAGAGCAACCTCAAGGTGGCGGCCATCCAAGGCCTGCTCTTCCCCATTGCCACCCTGGTGGGCAACATCGGCATGCTGCTGCTGCTCTATTACGGCGGAGCCCTGGTCATCGACGGCGGGATCACCATCGGTTCGTTTGTCGCCTTTGTCAGCTATCTCTACATGCTCATCTGGCCGATGATGGCAGTCGGCTGGGTGGCCAATCTAGCCCAGCGGGGCATCACCAGTCTGCGCCGGATCCATCATCTGCTTGACCAGCAGCCGGTGGTCAGCATTGGGCCAACCATCTCCCTGCCTCAGGCTGCAACTACCAGCTATGTCTGTAGGCATCTGAGCTTCACCTATGGAGCGGCTGTCCGTCCGGCCCTCACCGACCTCAACCTGGAGATCGGACCCGGCCTGGTGGGCATGGCTGGCCGCACCGGTTCGGGTAAATCGACCCTGTGCAAGCTGCTGCTGCGGATGTATCCGGTGGCGGACGGCAGGCTCTTTTTCCGGGGCATAGACGTCAACCGCCTTTCCCAGGCCGATGTGCGTGGCTGCATCGGTTATGTCGGCCAGGAACCGGTGGTTTTTGCCGATACCATCGCCGCCAACATTGCCCTGGGGCGGATTGATGCGACCATGGCCGAGATCGAGGCGGCCGCCAGGGCCGCAGCCATTGATGCCGATATTCTCGGTTTTGCCGAAGGGTATCAATCGATTATCGGCGAGCGGGGGGTGAAACTCTCCGGTGGGCAGCGGCAGCGTCTGGCTCTAGCGCGGGCCCTGCTCTGCGACCGGCCCCTGCTGATCATCGACGACGCCCTGTCCGCCATCGATGTCGAGACCGAACAGCAGGTGCTGCAAGGAATTCTTTCCACCCTTAAGGGAAAATCGGTGCTGCTCATCTCCCACCGGGTCAATGTCCTGCGCCATGCCGACCGGATCGTCCTGCTCGATCAGGGGCGGATCGTCGACGAGGGGCGGCACGAGGATCTGCTGGCCAACCCCTTTTATCGCGCTATGGCGGAGAAGCAGCAGAACCATGCATAATTTCGGCTATTCGGAAGAGGGGAAGGTCGGCTCGGTCAGTGACGCCCGGCTCTGGCGGCGGATACTCGGCTACTGCCGGGGGCATGCTCTTGCCTTGGCCGGAGCGGTGCTGCTGTCCCTGATCGTTACCGTTGCCGCCCTTGGTCTACCTCGACTGATGCAACTGGGGATCGATCACTACATCGTCACCGACGCCTTGAGCGGGCCGGAGCGGATTGCCGGACTCGGCCGGGTGACAGTGCAATACGGGCTTCTGGTCGTGGTCATTTTTTTGGTCACCTTCTGCCAGGTGGTCATGCTCGAATGGATCGGCCAGTCGGTCATGCACCGGTTGCGGCAGGACCTTTTTGCTCATCTGTTGACCCTGGATCTGCGTTATTTCCACAATCAGCCGGCCGGCCGTCTGGTCACCCGGTTGACCAACGATATCCAGAACATGCACGAGATGTTCACCTCGGTGATGGTCAGCCTGTTTAACGACGGCCTCAAGCTGGTGGGCATCTTCTGGTTTCTGGCCCTGATGAATGGGCGCCTGGCCCTGGTGATGGCGGTCTTCGTCCCTCTGGCCACGGTGACCACCCTGGTGTTTTCCCGCTTTGCCCGCGAGCACTTCCGGGCCATTCGTTCGCAGATGGCCAAAATCAACAGCTTCCTTGCCGAGTCCCTGGCCGGTGTCGCCGTGATCCAGAGCTTCGGCGGCCAGGAGCGGAGCAGCCGCACCCACAGCGACCTGACCCAGGGATACCTGTTGCGCTCCTTCGGCCAGATCAAAGTGTTCGGGGCCTTTATGCCGCTGACCGAACTGATGAGCTCTGCGGCCATTGCCCTGATCATCTGGTACGGCGGTGGCGAGGTCATTCGGCAGCACCTGACCATCGGCGAACTGGCGGCCTTTATCTCGTACATGCGGCTCTTTTTTCAGCCGTTGCGCGAACTCTCCCAGAAATACAGTATCGTCCAGTCGGCCATGGCCTCGGCGGAGCGGATCTTTCAGACCCTGGATACGCACTCCACCATGGCAGTGCTTGCCCCGGTGCCGGCGGTTGAGACGGTGCTCACTGGTGGGGCGATAGAGTTCAGGGGGGTCAGCTTCGGCTATGAACCGGGCCGGCTGATCCTCAAAGACATCAATCTGACCATCGCCCCGGGCGAGACAGTCGCCCTGGTTGGAGCCACCGGCGCCGGAAAATCGACCCTGATTTCCCTCCTGGTCCGCTTTTACGATCCAGTACAGGGGGAGGTGCGGATCGACGGTCAAGATGTTCGCCAGATCCCCCTCGAGGCTTTGCGGCGGCGGGTCGGCATTATCATGCAGGATATTTTCATCATGCCGGACACGGTACAGGCCAACGTCATTCTGGACCAGGAGCGGGATGAGGAGCGGTTAGCCGATATCCTGACCCGGACCGGCCTCAACGCCTTTATCGGTCGCTTGCCCCAGGGGCTGGAAACTCGCATCGGCGAGGGGGCCCTCAATCTCAGTCTCGGGGAAAAGCAGCTGCTCTCTTTTGTCCGCGCTCTGTACCGCGACCCCGCCATCCTGGTCTTGGATGAGGCCACCGCCTCAATCGACACCGAATCGGAGAATATGCTGGAGCAGGCCATTGAGGCCGGTTTTCAAGGGCGCACCTCGCTGGTCATTGCCCATCGGCTCTCCACCATCCGCCGGGCAGACCGAATCCTCGTCATGGAGCAGGGGCAAATTGTCGAGCAGGGAAGCCACGAGGAACTGATGGGACGGGAGAGCCTCTACCGCAAGCTAGTGCAGATGGATCTTCGGTTTGAGGAGTCAGCGTTTGGGAAGGAGGAGAAGGAGGGATAGAGCTGAATGTGCGCCCTGATGAACGTTGGGCCTACATTATTGCGCTAGTTCACTTATCGATTTCCTCCAAAAAAATGACCCGACCGAAAAAATCCGGACGGGTCATTTTTCATTTTCTGGGCAAGAGTTTGTCCATCAATCAATACATTCACATCGAGCGCCGATACTGGCCGCCCACCTCGTACAGGGCTTCTGTGATCTGGCCGAGCGAACAGACGCGGACTGCGTCGATCAGTTCGGCAAAGACGTTGCCGTTGTTGATCACTGTTTGCCGAAGCCGTTCCTGCATCGGCCCGGCCGCCTCGGCGTTGCGGGCTTGGAAATCCCGCAGCCGCTTGATCTGCGACTGCTTTTCCTCCTCGGTTGAACGGGCCAGCTCGATCTCGATAGGGGCTTCTCCCTTGGGGTTGCGGAAGGTGTTGACCCCGATGATCGGATAGGAGCCATCGTGCTTCTTATGCTCGTAATAGAGTGACTCCTCCTGGATCTTGCTGCGCTGGTAGCCGGTTTCCATAGCGCCGAGCACACCGCCTCGGGCGGCAATGGCCTCGAACTCCTTCAAGACCGCCTCTTCGACTAGATCAGTGAGTTCATCGATGAGAAAGGCGCCCTGGTTGGGGTTCTCGTTCATGGCCAGGCCCCATTCACGGTTAATAATTAGCTGAATGGCCATGGCCCGCCGCACCGATTCCTCGGTGGGGGTGGTGATCGCCTCGTCAAAGGCGTTGGTGTGGAGGCTGTTGCAGTTGTCGTAGATGGCGATCAGCGCTTGCAAGGTAGTGCGGATGTCGTTGAAGGCCATCTCTTGGGCATGCAGGGTGCGGCCCGAGGTCTGGATGTGGTATTTCAGCTTCTGTGAGCGTTCGTTGCCGCCGTACTTGTTCTTCATGGCCACGGCCCAGATGCGGCGGGCTACCCGGCCGATGACCGAATATTCCGGCTCCATGCCGTTGGAGAAGAAGAAGCTCAGGTTGGGGGCAAAATCGTCGATGTGCATGCCGCGCGCCAGATACGCCTCGACGTAGGTGAACCCGTTGGCCAGAGTAAAGGCCAGTTGCGAGATCGGATTGGCCCCGGCCTCGGCGATATGGTAGCCGGAGATGGAGACCGAATAGAAATTGCGCACCTGGTGGTCGACGAAATATTGCTGGATGTCGCCCATCATCTTCAGGGCAAACTCGGTGGAGAAAATACAGGTGTTCTGGCCCTGGTCCTCCTTGAGGATGTCGGCCTGGACTGTGCCGCGCACCGTCGAGAAGACCCGGCAGCGGATATCCGCCACTTCCTCGACCGTGGGCTGGCGGCCGTTTTGGGCGACGAACTGATCGATCTGCTGATCAAGGGCGGTGTTGAAGAAACAGGCAAGGATGATCGGTGCCGGTCCGTTGATAGTCATGGAAACCGAGGTGGTTGGCGCGCAAAGGTCGAAACCGCTGTAGAGAATTTTCATGTCGTCGAGCGTAGCGATTGATACCCCCGAATTGCCGATCTTGCCGTAGATGTCGGGCCGCTCGTCCGGATCGCAGCCGTAGAGGGTCACCGAATCAAAGGCGGTGGAGAGGCGGTGGGCCGGCATCCCGGCGCTGACCGTCTTGAACCGCCGATTGGTGCGAAAGGCATCGCCCTCGCCGGCAAACATCCGCGTCGGATCCTCGTTCTCCCGCTTGAAGGGAAAGACCCCGGCGGTGTAGGGAAAGAAACCGGGGAGATGCTCCTTCATCAGAAACCGGAGAATTTCCCCTTCATCCTGATAGCGCGGCAGGTACACCTTGCGAATAGTTGAGCCGGAGAGCGAGGTGCGGGTCAACTGGGTGCGCATCTCCTTGTCACGGATTCTAACAACATGTTCCTCGCCTCCGTATTGGCCGACCAGTTCCGGCCACCGGTCGAGCATTTTTTTGGCCTGGGGATCGAGTTCTCCTTCCTTCCATTCGAGCAGCTCATCAAAGCTGGCCACCGGCTTGCCGCAGATCGAAAACAGATCTTTGCTCATCCCCAGTGCCTGCCGCTCGCGCACCTTTTTCACCTGGGTCTCGACATGGGCATGGTAGCCGCGCAGGCAATCGGCAATCTCAGCCAGATAGCGGGTGCGTTCTGCCGGCACGATGGCCCGATTGCTGGCGGACTTAGGCGTTGCAACCTGAGGCAGGCGGCTCGGTTTGAGCTGCAGGCCGCATTCCTTCAAGGTCGGCAGCATGGCCTGGAAGAGCGCGGTGACCCCCTCGTCGTTGAACCGGGCGGCGATGGTGGGGAAGACCGGCATCTGGTCGGTCGGGATGGCAAAGGCCTCGTGGTTGCGTTGATACTGCTTGCGCACGTCGCGCAAGGCATCCTCGGCTCCGCTGCGGTCGAATTTGTTGATCGCCACGAAGTGGGCGAAGTCGAGCATGTCGATCTTTTCCAGCTGCGAGGCCGCACCAAATTCCGGGGTCATCACATAGAGCGAACAGTCGACATAGGGCACAATGGCGGCGTTGCCCTGGCCGATGCCCGAGGTTTCGACGATGACGAGATCAAACCCGGACAGCTTACAGGCGGCAATCACTTCGGGCAGGGCGGCGGATATCTCGGAGCCGGTCTCGCGGGTGGCCAGCGAGCGCATGTAGATGTTGGGGTGCTCGATGGCATTCATGCGGATACGGTCACCGAGCAGGGCGCCGCCGGTGCGTTTGCGGGAGGGATCGATGCTGATGATGGCCAGCTGCAGGCTGTCCTCCTGGTCGAGGCGAAACCGCCGGACCAACTCGTCGGTGAGCGAGGATTTGCCCGCACCGCCGGTGCCGGTGATGCCGAGCACCGGCGTCTTGCGGGCCGTTGCCGCTTCCTTGATCTGTTGGCGCAGCGCTTCCGGATAGGCCCCGTTTTCCAGTCCGGTAATGACCCTTGCCAGCAACCGGTGGCCGCCATCCTGCAGGCCGGCCAGGACCGCATCCGGCTCCGGGGCAAGCGGGGCGAGATCGATATCCGCAATTTCGACCACCTCGTTGATCATTCCCTGCAAGCCCATGCTCTGGCCGTTCTCCGGCGTATAGATCCGGCTGACCCCGTAGGCGTGCAGCTCACTCAGCTCCTCGGGCACAATCACCCCGCCGCCGCCGCCGAATACCTTGATGTTTTCGCCGCCGCCCGCTTTCAGCAGGTCGATCATGTATTTGAAGAACTCGACGTGGCCGCCCTGGTAGGAGGTGATGGCAATGCCCTGGACGTCTTCCTGCAAGGCGGCATTGACAATTTCCTGCACCGAGCGGTTATGGCCGAGATGGATAACTTCCACTCCGGTGGATTGGAGAATGCGGCGCATGATGTTGATGGTGGCATCGTGGCCGTCAAAGAGCGAGGCAGCGGTAACAAAACGGACTTTGTGGGTGGGCTTGTACAGCGCTTTCTGACCGGGAGGGGCTGGGTGCATCATGGGTCTCCTTGCATAAGTTTTTTCAAATGACGAGCGCCAGATGAGGGATCGAACAAACTCAAGGGGAAAAAGGATAGTCAAGCGACGTTAAAGGACCAAATTGAAATAATCAAAACAATTTTGGTTTCTTTTGGCCGCGAGATAAAAAATATTCAACCGTTGTAATGCCAGTCGTTTTTGGCAGCAATGATGCTTCTCTTGAAATAGACCTGCTGATGTAAGGTGATTTTATGCTGTACCCAACACCCGGTGTTGGGTACAAGAAGGGTTGTCTCGCAGCGTTGTTGGCATGAAACAGTCAAGGTGGAGCAATGGGGAAGAAGGTGGACGGATCGAGAACCGGTGAACAGGTGGATATTCGCTCATTGGCGGAGATGCCCGGTCTGCAGTTGATGCGGGCCAGCTTTCATACCCGCACCTTCCCCCGGCATAGTCACGAGGGGTACGGGGTTGGGGTGATTGAGCAGGGGGCGCTTGGCTTTTACTACCGGGGCGAGAACGTGGTGGCCCCGGCGGGCCGGATCAACACCGTCAATCCCGATGAGGTCCATACCGGCGAGGCAGCCACGGAGAGCGGTTGGAGCTACCGGATGTTCTATTTCTCCGACGCTTTCCTGCAGCACATGATGCAGTCTGTTTTCGAGCGTTCGACCTCGATACCCTTTTTTACCCAAGGGGTGATCGAGGATCCGGACCTTGCCGGCCTGATCCGCCAGGTACATGGGCAGTTGGGCGATATCCGGGTGGCAAGGCTGGAGAGGGAAACCATGCTTTTGGAGATGTTTTCCCGGCTGCTGGTCCGTCACACCTATGAGCCGCCGACCATGGTCCGGGCGGGCAGGGAGGAGGTTCCCATCCGGCGGGTGATCGACTACCTCGACGCCCACTTCGCCGAGGATATGGCCGTCGACACCCTGGCTTCCATTGCCTGCCTCAGTCCCTATCATTTTATCCGCGTCTTTTCCCGGCAGACCGGCCTCACTCCCCATGCCTGGCTGATGCAGTTGCGCGCCCACAAAGCCAGGGAGCTGCTCGCTCTGGGGCTGCCCATTGCCGATGCCGCCTTGCAGACCGGTTTTGCCGACCAGAGCCATCTGACCAAAATCTTCAAGCGAATCCTGGGCTATACGCCCGGTCAACTCCGCAATTCCGTACAAGACGCCTGAACGCCGTTCGCTGTACAATCGCCCCCTCACCCAACATTTATCCCAACAAGGAGGCAGCGATGGCAAACTATGTGCACGGTTATTCGGCGGAAGAGGCGATGCGGCTCAGGGATCAGGCCACTACCCTGGCTCGAGTGCTATACGAAGATCTCCATTATCCCAAAGGGGCAACGGTGCTGTAGGCCGGCTGCGGCACCGGCTGCCAAACCGTATTTCTTGCGAGCGCTCATCCGCACACCCATTTTGTCTCCATGGATATCTCCACCGCCTCGCTGCACACAGCGTCAGAGGCCGTCACTATCCAGGGTCTGACCAATGTCCGCCTCCAGCAGGGCGATATTTTCGATCCACCTTTTGCCGACGGGGCATTTGACCACATCTTCGTCTGTTTTGTCCTCGAACATCTTGCCGATCCGGTAGGCGCTCTGACCGCTCTGCGGCGGGTGTTGCAACCGGGTGGCACGATCACGGTGATCGAGGGAGATCACGGTTCTTTTTACTGCCACCCCGAGACCGTCTTGGCCCGGCGCACGGTGGACTGCCTGGTGCAGCTCCAGGCCCGCTTGGGCGGCGATGGACTGATCGGCCGCAGGTTGTACCCCCTGTTGACGCAGGCAGGGTTTGCCCAGCCGCGGGTTGAGCCGCGTATGGTCTACGTTGATGGATCCCGGCCGGATCTGATCGAGGGTTTCTCCCGCAACACCTTTATAGCCATGGTCCGGGGCGTGCGCGAGCAGGCCATCGATCAAGGCCTGATTGACGCGGCCGCCTGGGACCAGGGCATCCGGGACCTGGAACGCGCCACTGAGCCTGAAGGGACCTTCTGTTACACCTTTTTTCGGGGGTGGGCAAAGCGCTGAGGAATGAGGAGGAAGATCGGCATTGGAAAATTGTCTTTTCCGGGAAACGGTTTATATTTTCCCCTATTCTCGGGAGAGAAAGGAATACTCTGATTCATTCTTGCAACAAGGGCGCTATGCCACACAAACTTATTCTTCTTTCCGTTCTTGTACTGATCATGCAGATTTCCTGTGCACCGCGCCATTATCAAGGGCCGGTCTCCGATCATTTCGACGGTGAGCGGTTTTTTAACCCCGGCAAGCCGATGGATAAGGGCTTCTTGGAGGTGCTCAAGTGGTATGCAACCCGCCAGCCCCAGCCCTGGCCCGAGTACAGCGAGTTGCCGGTGACCGACAAGCCGCCGCAGCGAGTCATGGGCAATCAGTTGCGGATTTCATTTGTCGGCCATGTGACCCTGCTCATTCAGACTCAGGGGCTGAACATTCTCACTGATCCGGTTTGGTCGGACCGGGCCAGTCCCTTCACCTGGATCGGCCCCAAGCGGGTCCATCCGCCGGGTATCCGTTTTGAAGATCTGCCGCCCATCGACCTGGTGCTGATCAGCCACAACCACTATGATCATCTCGATCTGGCATCCGTCGAGCGGCTGTGGCGGCGCGACCGGCCACGGATTATTACTGCCTTAGGCAATGACCGTCTCATCCATGACCGTATTCCCGAAGCCTCAGTCGAAGCCCATGACTGGGGTCAACTGGTGGTGATCTCACCAAATCTGATAGTGCATCTCGAACCGATGCATCACTGGTCGGCGCGAACGCCCTTTGATCGCAATCGGGCACTTTGGGCGGCTTTTGTCCTGGCGACCGCCAACGGCAATGTCTATTTCGTGGCTGACAGCGGCTACGGCGACGGCGACACCTTCCGAGCGGCGAAAAAGAAATTTGGGTCCTTTCGTCTCGCCGTCCTGCCCATCGGCGACTATGATCCCCGCTGGTTCATGGCCTACAACCACATGAATCCCGCGGAGGCGGTCCGCGCTCATAATGATTTGGGTCAACCCCAGATGCTGCCCACCCACTACCGTACCTTCCCATTGGCGGACACCGGTTACGAGGTCCCGCTCCGCGATCTCACGGCGGCGATGCAAGCCGCCTCTGTTTCCGAAG
>JBBQCO010000013.1:0-43654 GCA_038318785.1 Desulfobulbales bacterium
ACTGGAAGTATACGTAACAAAACCTGTTTTTTCTTTTTATATTAAGCTGTTGCTTGATGTTACTTTCGCTTTTAGTTCCTAATATGTCAAGTTTTTTCCGAGAGGGAGCCCCGCCAAGGGCCGGTTGCGAGAATGGGCCCCTACTTATTGCTCGTCGGAGCAGCCGGCCCTTGGCGGGGCGGGTTAATACCTCGTGCTCTATGTGAGAGTGCCTTTGCTTTTTTCTATTACCCTGGCAACGGCTTTATAATAATCGCGCTGTGCCTTCATGTTAGAAAGATGACAATACCTCATGGTCGTTTTGATCCTTGTATGGCCGAGCAAATATTGAATGGTGACCAGGTCTGCATCAGCGTTGAGAAGTTGGGTTGCCATCGTATGTCTCAATTGATGGCATGATACAGATATACCGCATTTCTTTGAGTAGTACTCAATCCGTTTTTGGATACCGCGAACCGATATGGGCTTTCCTTTATGGATGCCTTTCTCAGCTAAAAAGACTTTCTGTTCCTGAGTGTGAAACCTTATGCGCAAATAGGCTGCCAGTGCGTCTGTGGCATCGTCGCTGATAAAAACGACTCTGTCCTTTTCTCCTTTGCCTGATTTGACCAGGATCCGGTTGCGCTGATAATCAATGGCACCAAGTGTGAGATCAGCTACTTCTTCAACCCTGAGGCCACATCGTAACATAAGCATAAATATTGCCTGGTCCCGACGCCTTGTAACGACGTTAAAAAATATCGGCACATCAATGTCTCGCAGATGCCGGGGTAACGGTTTGCCAACCCGTAACAGCATGCCTCTGAGAACAGGATTTTCTATCTGGACTTCTCCTTCATCCTTCAGATAATCGTAAAACAATCTGATTACGACAAGATGACCATTGATAGTCTGGGCAGAGAGTTGTTGTCCGAGCAGGAAGTCGATATAAAAATTTACGTTCTCCGTACTCGCCATCTCGAGAGGAACTGCGAGCCATGTGAAAAATCTCTGCAGTCTATGCAGATAATTTTTTACGGTGTGGGGTGAGTAGTTTTTTCTCTTCAAATACCGCCTGTAATTGAGTACTGATTCGGTGAGATGCATGATGCCCTCCTTTTTCAATAACGATCATTGCACGAAGATATTCATTTTCCCGTGTCGCATCCGATAGCCTTGCATAACGCAAGGTCATCTCAATTGATTGGTGACCAAGGATTTGCTGTAAAACCTCTATTCGTAACCCGGCATTCAGCATGTCTGTAGCAAAGGTATGGCGCAGGCTATGGAGACTGTATCCATAGTGAGATAAGTCAGCCCTTTCGAGAACTTTCACAAATGCCTTCCTCGCTGCCGCATATGTAATCTTCTCGCTGTTCGAGCTGTAAAAAAGGTAATCCTTTTGTTGGTTTCTCATCTTCAGCCATTCCTGAAGGGCAGTGTCAGCATCTAAACTGAAGTAAACCACACGGCCCTGGTCGGTTTTTTCTGCCAGGTAAATCAGGATCTTCCTTTCCGGAAGAATAATATCTGAGACTTTGACATTGAGTAATTCGCCAATTCTCAGGCCTGTCCGCAACAAAAGGAGGAGTAAAGTGCGATTTCGAGTGTTGCTTGTTGCTGAAAGCAAAAGAGTGACATGTTCCGGCGGAATGGCTCTGGGCAAGGAATCAGGTGACTTCAGGTGGATTTTCTTGGACAGAATAGCCTGTGGCTGAATCTCCTGCTCAACCAGAAAGTTGAGAAACGTATACACATTCCTCAAGTTGCTTATGACTGAACCGGCCTTCAATCCACGATCCTGTTCATGCTCCACGAAGGCACAGATATCCTGACGGGTAATCTTATAAAGATTGGCGCCAGTTTTGTTCAGGAAATGCAGGAAGGACAAGACCACATAACTGGCTTGCTTGATGGTTGATATCGAATTATTATTGCGATATTTTTCTCGAATGTACCCTGCTGCCAGGTCTGCACCGACCAGGCCGGTGCCGGTAATCCGAGAAGAAAGATGTTCAAATTCTTGACGTTTTTTGTTGGTATGCCAGTCAGTCGGCGACCAATCCGTTTGAGGAAGAGATGTTGGCGGGTGTTTTAGAAATTTTGCTTCTGCTGGAGTGTCTAAAGGAAAACTGATGGAGTTGTATTTTTCCTGCAGAACACCAACCCATTCGCTGGATTGAAAATTGGCAGGTATCCAATGTTGTTCGGTCATAATAACCTCCTTCTTCTTTTGTAGAAAAAACAGGCTGTTGATGACCGAAGTATACCATATGTTCGGCTTTTATTTTGTTACGTATAAACTGGAAATACCTTGACTCTGCATCCAATCAGATTGATAAGTTCGGTGGATGCGGATTATGCGTATCGTAATAATTGTTAATTTTACAAACACTCTAATTTTATTTTTTTAGTTGTTAAATCAAAATGTTATTGTTATGTATACGGAATATCCAGTTTACATTATAAATAAAAATACACGACACCGTGAGAATGACACCAGAAACGATAGAGCTATCATTCAAACGATAATATAATTACTAAAAATTTACAGAACAACAATAGGAAATAAGGATGTTATTGTTGCATTGATTGGCGATGCATTACGTAGAAATTCTGTAAGTTTATCAATGCAACGATCTGGTACTAAACCGCCCCCTATAGGGGCAAAAAGAAATAAAAAGAAAATTAATTATTCAATACACCATATCTATCCAATAAAAGATGAAATAGAAGATCTAATCAACAATAATAATCCAGCTTTGGTGGTAGAAGATTCCCATATGCTTGAATGGAGAGCCGGGTCACACTGATTGGAAAAAGTTTGATTCCTCAATTTATGGGAGTTACCGGCCTACCGTCCGCCTATCAACTCGACGTTAGATCACATGGCAGAAGACCAATCCAGATCTTATAAATTGCCGCTAGAGACCATATCAGCGCTCGAGTTTTCGCATCATGTCGAGGACTTGGTTGAGCTGCGCGAGTTTCTCGAGAGGCGTGGAATCCGGACTAAAAATACGAGGATAGAGCGGTACGCTGATTACCTCAGGCATGCTATCGAGGAGGATCTGGTTGACGCGGAAATGATCTTCAAGAACTCCACCGATGGCCCCTTTGAGAATCGAACTGACTGGATTCTTTATGTCTTGCGTGAAGTTCACGAGTTGATGTGGATATTGAAAGGGCTTAGGGTGCAAGTCCCCTCAGGCATAGATGAAAAGCTGAAGGTCATCGTGGGGGGCAGAGATTTCGCGGCACTGGATTCGAACTCAAACTCTAGAAACACACAGTTTGAGTTGAGAATAGCAAGTTATTTCTGCCAGGCCGGCTGTGACGTAGACCTCTCTACTGATACCGACATTATTGCGTTGTCTGACGATCAGGCATATTACTTGGAATGCAAGAGAGTTGGTAATGATAACCAGCTTGCCAAGAGACTCTTGGAGGCTAGAAAGCAACTGCGTCGAAGGATGCCAGAGAAGCATGACTCACGCGTTATCTACGGATGCATTGCTGCAGACGTTACGAAAGTGGCATTCTCACACAATGGACTGACTTGGGCCACGACCAACGAGCACTCTAAGGATGTAGTCCAAGAGAAGCTCGTCAAGATTGCGGAGGACGTTCAGAGACTGCAGCTCTTTAGAGATTGCCGTAACCTCTTTGGCTATTGGTTACAAATACATATCCCATCGTTGATCCTTCAACCGCCAACAACGAGCACCAGATATTCCTCATATCACATTTTTAGGGAGAGTGGAAACCGTAAGCACCGTAGAACTACTAGTGCATTTCGCGATATCTTTGAGTCTGCATCTCAAGGCGACCCAAGAGAGTTTCCAGCGGAGCCACTTACTCCACGGAAGATACTCGAGTTCCCCAAAGGAACTTGTTTCAGCTTTGACGAGGAGCTTTTTCATGAATTCCTTAAAGGAGGCACCATTTCTCACAGAGGGATGAATGACGAGATCGCTACGCTCACGATCAATGGCCAAGTGCATAAGTTCTCATTTTTCGACTTCGGAATGGCCCTTCCTCACCTTAAGGAGGAATTACGAAGCGCAATGAAAGAAGAGCCTATTCGAATACGATTCGAGTTGGTGGCTCGAATGTATGCTCAGCGTTTCCCGTACGAAGAACCTGAGAGCTATCCGCCTCAAAGCCAAAAGGAAGGATGAGAATCTAGCATTGCTATGCTACGGACGGCTATTCGCCGCCGCAGATGGCCGCGTTGGTAAAGATGTCTCCTGTTCATGTTGATTGGAAATGATGTTGCTGGTTGTGTGCAATGTGAAAGGAAAAAGCCAAAAGTATGATCTCAAATGTACTACTTTAAATTTTTGAGGAGGCAGTTGAAATGAAGTCTGAATATATTGAATGCTATTAAAATCGCAAGTATGTTCGGTCAGTGCATATAATTATCGGAGCACTTTACAAAATCGACCAAATAAACCCAACAGCAAAGAAGCTACGTGGTGAGAAGGTCGTGCTGGTTTCATTACCATCAGACACAGGGACAGTGAAGTGTCTTCGAGTGGAATCAAAATGGCATGTAAAAAGAAAATCTTACAGTGAGTTTTATCCATGCGACCTAGTTTTACTACATGAGCATGCTGATTGGAAAGAAATAGGAATTGAAGAACCAGAGTATGACGATATTCAGTTATAATGTGACAGAATTGGGCGGCATGCCCCTCTATCGTCAACCGCCACAACTGAGGTCTCGTCGGTCACAACAAGCACCCCGGATGGCAGAAACCCACTTTCAAGATTTTTTATTCGAGACATTGAGAAGTTAGAAAGACAGGCCGTGGATCAGGTCCCTATACTTCAACATCGCTCTTCTGGGGCAGGCAACGGTTATATATGCCAAGCAGAACACCGGCAAAACCCTGATTACCCTTTGGCTTATTCTCGAGGGCATCAAAGCGGGTAAATTTGACCCAGCGAAACTTATTTACATCAACATGGATGATGACAGCAAGGGACTCGCAACGAAGGCGAGGTTTGCAGAGGAGTACAAATTCCACACGGTCGCGGACGGGCATGAAGGTTTTCAGGCCAAGGAATTTAGGACCGCGATGGAGAAAATGATTGAGACCGATAGTGTCGATGGAATGATCATAGTCCTGGATACACTGAAAAAATTCGTAAACCCGATGGACAAGAAGGAGAGCTCCGATTTCACTAAGGTAATTCGCCGGTTCGTCCTCAAGGGCGGCACCGTTATCGCTCTTGCCCATGCAAACAAGAACCCAGGTAAGGACGGAAAGATTGTCTACAGCGGAACGACTGATATTATTGATGATTTTGACTGTGGCTATACACTGTCAACTGTTTCCGAAAACATTGAGAATAAGGTTAAAATCGTTGAATTTGAAAACATCAAAAGGCGCGGTAATGTCGCTATTACAGCGAGCTACAGTTACGCCTTCGAATCTTTAAATTATGATGAGATGCTTCTCTCGGTGCAGGAGATTGATCCCAAAAAATTACAAACCATTAAATATACGATAGAATCCAAGGAAGATGCAGAAGTGATCAAGGCCATAGAGGTGTGCGTCAAGGAAGGCACCGATACTAAAATGAAGTTGGCAGCGGCATCGGCTGATCGTGCTAATGTCAGTCAACGACTTGCTCTTAAGATCATCGAGAAGTATACCGGCGGCGATCCCATTATTCATCGATGGTCTTTTGAAACCCGCAAACATGGGGCCAAGGTCTATGTGTTGTTGGACCCTTCTTCGGGACAGCCGACCAACCAGGATAGCACCGCCTCTTAACCCGAACCCAGGGGGTCAGGTCCGCAGATTTTAAGGTTCGCAGTTTTTCGCGTGCCTTTAGGTTTGCGCTCCTGGCCCCGCCGGACGCCCTCCTCAGCCATGCCATCATTCGCCCAATGAGCCTGAAAAGGTGAAAACCTGCGAACCTGCCAAACTGCCACCCTGACCCCGCCAGGATTTCAGGTTTTCAGTTTCTCGCCCCCCGCCGGATGTGTACCAGCAGGGGGCTTTCCTTACCTTTTGTGATAAATATAAAGGGCTATCCCAACCAATACGATCACGACCATCGGTGCAGGATACATAAACGTCATTGCCGCAATCGAGATGATACCGATGAACCTGGTCGATGCCCAGAGCATGGAGAGGGCACAGGTGACAATCAGCGCACACGTGATTGACAAAATCATTGGGTGTCCCCTTGGTAAGAGAGCGACTGATGTCCCAAGAGTCCAGCCCGATTTCAATAAATTCCCTCTCGTCCAGATGGTGCTCGATGGCGGCCCTGACTTCCTCCTTGGCAAGGTCAAGGTCATCAGGGGTCAGCGTCAGGGTTTCCACTTTGCCTAGCCGCCGTTCGATGGCCTGATAGAGGTCTTTGAAGGTGATGGCATAAATGATTTCTTCCTGGTCGATTTCCATAAGACCCACCTTGTGGTTGAAATAAAGAAAGCCCCCTGATCGAGTTGACCAGAGGGCTTGGGTGGGTAGCTGAAGAGACTCAGCTTGTTTCATATAAGATGTTGAGGTGAGCGCGGTTCAGTCCAGCGCGCTCAAGATCTCCTTGGCGGTGTTCTCTGTAGCTATTTTTATCGCAAATTCAGTAACATGGGCATACTTCTGTGTAGTCTTATGGTCGGCATGACCCAGCATCTTCTGGACCTCGAACAAACTGGCACCACCGGCCAGGCTCAACGAGGCGAAACTATGACGTAAATCATGGATGCGTAAATTGCCCAACCCCGCCTTCCGCTTCACCGCAATGAAAGTCTTGTTCGGATTGGCCAAATGCGTCCCAGGTATGGCACCAGGGAAAACATACGGATTTCCTGAAATACTGAGAACCTTCAGTTCCTGTAACACACCTTGAGCCAAGGAGTTCATCCCCACAAACCGAGACTTGTTGCTCTTGGCATTCTCCATCCTAAAACGGACCTGCTGGAAATCCGGGTCAATATCCTCCCATAAGAGCCTTACGACTTCGCCACGCCTCAATCCGGTGAACAGGAGGAACCGAATCAGCAGGGCGGAAATGTTTCCGGTGAATCCATCCAGGACACCTAATAGCCTTTTGATCTCCTCCTTCGAAAGAAACCGTTCCCGGCCAGTGCTTTCCTGAAATTTCTTGATTCGAGAACAGGGATTGTCACCTTCATACGCTTCCAATTCAATGGCGAGAGAGAAAATCTTTGATACCAATGACAGATGGCGGTTACTGGTGGCCCCGGAAGACCGCTGCTGGATCTTCATGATGTTTTCTTGAATACTGCGTCTGGATATCGCGCTGAGTTGTACATTTCCGAAACCCGGCAGCCAGTCGTGCTTGAGCATTCGGTCGTCGTCCCGCCACGATTTTTTGTGTGCCTTGGCCCATTTCATATAGGATTCTTCCACAAAATTACGGAAGGTAGGTGCAGACTTCTTCTTGTGCCGTTCCTCTAGCGGGTCCAATCCCTTGGCAATCATCCCCCGATAATTCCTGGCGATGGCCCTGACCTCCGGCAAAGGAAGGCAATCGAAGTCAGCAATCTTTATGACCCGCTTCCTGCCGTTGAACATATATCGAAGATGGAAGCTCTTCCTACCGGTCTTAGACACGAACACTTTCAGGCCCACAACCTCGGAGTCTGTGTACTCCTGATCGGTCGAAGGCGAGTCACGATCGTGTATCGGTAAGGCCTTTATATTTTTAGAGGTAAACTGAAACCTCCGGTTCTCTTTCTTGGACATACTGGTGCCTCCTTTCGATGGAAAGAAAAAGGGACCGCTGGAGGGTAAGTCCGTTGGTCCCGTATCATCGTTGATTGGCAGGGTTGAAAGCCGCTTCGGGCTACCCTGTTTCCGGTCACTCTCCTGTAGGCGGAGAGTCCTTTGCTTTTTTGGCAGGTTTGAACTTCTGCTCGATGGTGTCCCACGTACCCAAGGTCAGCATAATGGGCTTACCGGGCAGGACAGTGATGACGCCCTCAGCTTTCAGGATGGCAGCGAGGTATCCGTGGTTGTTGGCAGAGCGACGAAGGAAGAGGTCTTTCATCGCCACCGATGAGAAGGGGCCGCTCTTGAGATTCGGCTTGATACCGGCAAGAGACACCCACTCATTGCTGAAGGCACCACTACTGGCATTGGCAGAGATGCGGACGTGACCATTTCCTGCCTCATCGGTGCCAAGTTCGTAGGACAGATTGCCTACACCCCTGGTACTGAGCTTTGGGCAGTTTCCTTGATATACGCTTTTGATGGTGGTTGGCTTGCTGGGTTTTACGGAAGATTTGCTCATGGTTTTCTCCTCTTGAAAATAAAAAAGCCATGAAGTAACAGGGCACTATGCCGAGTTATCCATGGCTCGATAAAAATATTATCTGTTTAGATGGTCTTTGTTACACCATCAAATGGTCCTCTATTTCAGCTCTGACATTTATATTCATTGTGCTAAAAATCCCTCACCCCTGTAAAATAGACGCACCTGGCAGGCATACGCCCGGATTGTGTCCAAGGGAGTGGGGATTTTTAGATTACGAACACAGGTTGTCGATATGGGTCCATTCGAGATCATAGAAAATTTTATTAATGAGCATGGCTCTGCGGCTATTCTCCGTGAGCACCTTGAGCTCTTGAAGTCTGAACACACGGCACTTGCGCATCAGTCCAAAGATGCACGTCTTGAGGTGGCACAGTTGCAGATTGCCAATGGCCAACTTGCAGAACAGATAAGGATACTTCAAGATCAACTTCACCCACCTGGATATCTTTGTGATCATTGTAACGGTCCGCATCTGAAGCGTATTGGAAATAAGATGGACCCTGTGCTTGGCGACCTCGGCATTGAAGTCACCGCCTTTTATTGTTTAGAATGCGGCAAGGAAAGTTTTTTCCCAGTGGCGTAGGCCGAGATTACGGCCTATCAGATTTTGAGGAATAACGAGTTAGCCTTGAAGAAAACCCTGGAGACACGGATTAGGTTTATGCCTCGCTTACGTGACCACTGACAGGAGGGCGACCGGAGTTATCAGGAAAGGGTGCTTTGACTACAGGGTAATGCCCAGCCTCATTAGGTCGGTTGCTGGTTTTAAAATTGGTGAGTTGGTTCTGTGGTCGGAAGTGGAGCGAATCATTGAAACAGTGGGGAGGGGATTAAGCTATTTCAAGCCTCCCCTCATTTACAAGGCATTTATACAATTGTGCTTTCCGATCATCGTCAAGGTCGAGAAATTGAACTGCGCATCTATCGCCCCTCACCCAGACAACTTTCGCATTCATTGTAAACGGCGAGAGCTTGTCCAGTTCTTGATAGAGAGGAATGGTAATAGATATTTCCGCTTCAGTGGATAGAGCTATCGTTGATTCCTGTATCGCGCACCCACTTACTGAAATATCAACAATATATCCTTTCCCTTCCTCCTGATCTATTGCGTATTCAATCTGTCTTTGATTGATTTCAAAACGAAGACCATTTGGTTTAATCGGGCAGATGAGTTCTTCTTCAGCCTCTTCGAGAGTGGTAACATATACCGGCTTGTAACATTGAAATTTTGAGGCTATTCCGATTAGTTGCCTAAGGGTTACACTCATGTCTCCCACAATCCGAACAACTCTACCCATCTGATTAACGACGAGAAAGTCCATTATTTTTCTAAGGGTAGGGATACCTTTCAGGTGCCCAATGGTGCATTGTGAAAGATCTGTAATGACATCAAAACCTGGTTTAAGATCTGCAACACAGAATCGAATGTCGGTGTAAATCTTTTGCAGTTCCATTGCGTTGGCTATGGAGGGTAACGTAATATAGAGTCGATTTTTCTTTATATCAGCCTTCACTTTTGACTTCTGCTTTTCGGACATCAATCAATACCAAGATGATACTCCTGCAAAAAGTTGCATAATGCTTCTTCCTGAGTCGATTCTAGAAGGATTGTATCAGTCCAAACGATTAACTCAAAATTATTTTTACGGTGAAAGCAATGTGGGTAGGATTACTTCCCAGTTGCCCTTTAAACGCGACATGAAAACAAGCGTAGGTACCGGTGAGCTTTATGCCTAGCTCTCGATCCCGCTGACCGGAAGGCGACAGGAGTTATCGGTAAAAGGGGGGCTTGAAGAGAGGTTTATTCTATCCGCATTGGCCTTCCTGGTGGCTTTCGAGTTGTCGGGTTGATTCTTGTGATACTCGTTAACCGCAACAATTTATGAGAAACAAAGGAGGGAAGCTGCTAGGCCCTTTAACTTTATGTCGTGAATTTAATATGTTGGCCCTTTGGATTTGTCCGGGGGGTAAAAAATAAGCGTTCGGACCATACAGCGACCATAACGAAAAAAGGGGTCACAGCCAAAAAAGCTGTAACCCCTTTAATTTATTGGTGCCGAGACCAGGATTTGAACCAGGGACACACGGATTTTCAGTCCGTTGCTCTACCGACTGAGCTATCTCGGCACCCAAAGTTGAAGGCCTGTATACTTAGCAAAAAGACGGCTTTATTGTCAATATTTTTTTATTTTTTATTCTCGGCAAATAAATTGCCAAGATCGACATCGAATTTATCCAGGGCGGTTCCTGTTTTCACCGAGGGTAAAAACCGTTTGCCAGCAGCGCTACCACTTACCAGTTTGGCGGGGGTATCCAGGTCAAGTCCATTGAAGTTGAGATCTGCAAGACCCGACTGGCTCTCAGAAGAGGTAGAGGGGGGAGGTTGCGATAAACTAGCGACAGGCTCCAAGTCACTGAGTACTGGTTCTTCTGCAAACTGAATGGGTTTGGATTCATCCTGGGTCGGAGGAGCCAAGTCTGAAATATCGAGATCGCCAAAGTCCATAGAGGGTAATTGGGACTTCATGTCATCGGATTGTTCACCCAGATCAAGCGTGAATTCATCCCGAGGAGAAATGTCACCGATATCATCGAGTTCCATCACGAAATCTTCCTTGCCCGCGGGGAATTCTATCTCTTTTCGCTGCGGTTCCGGGTCAAATTCATGATCGAGCACGAATTCGGTTTCTTCGGTTTCTCCGAGTTCAAAAGAATCATCGCTTTCAACCCGGTCCCTTGCTTCCATTCCTCGGGTCTTTTGAGATAATAGCGAGGAGGAGGATTCTTCCCCCGACGATATTATTAAAAATAATGGAGTTTCGGCATTATAAGTTGTTCCGTTGATCTCGGCACCAACATCGCCAATATACTTTTGACATTTCTTGCACGTTTCCAGGTGATCAAACGAAATATAGCCGCATTTAGGGCAACGCATAATCTTCGCCTTTTAAGAAAAATAGAGTTGAGCGGTTACGGGGTGTATGGGACGACGGAACTCTTTTATTTCGATCATTATCGCACAACCGCCAAGATAAAATCAAGGCGTGAAAAAAAAATATCTCCAGATATTCAATTTCATAAAACAGAATCCTTGTTTTCGTATTTTTTTGTAACCATTCAAGATGATTGGCGACCAGTTATCCTTCCCAACGCCCAACATGCGGGCAACAATCCTCTCCCATAACCAATGAAGTCAATCCTTCCCCTTGCTGACAGGTCAACTGTCCGGCCGGAAAAATCTTGCGCGAAAAGTAATTTTTTTAAAAATCTGTAACCCTTTCCTTTGATGGACGTTGTCTAGATAGACAGTCAGCAGGCGATGAGAACGGCGGAGTTGAAAGGAGTTTCCGTGGTTTCCATAGACTGGTGCCGTCTTGTGCTCGCCAACCTCGTTTTGAGCGGAAAGCAGGGGGCAAGAAGGTGTGTGCTGCATATCGC
Source organism: Desulfobulbales bacterium (assembly GCA_038318785.1). Lineage (GTDB taxonomy): Bacteria > Desulfobacterota > Desulfobulbia > Desulfobulbales > Desulfobulbaceae > Desulfobulbus. Next base: position 11,722 of record JBBQCO010000013.1, read on the forward strand.
AGCGAAGATTCAAAAAAGGAGGAATGAAATGAACAAACGCTTTGCTTGTGGCAGTTTATTACTGTTTTGTTCGGCCGTTGTCGGTCCCGTATTTGCGGCAGGACTCACTCAGATGGAACAGTTGGGGAAGGTCATGTACCAGGACAAGGATTTCTCCCTGAATAAAACCCAGTCCTGCCAAACCTGCCACCACCATATCTCCGGATTCGCCGATCCCACGAACATGCGCGATCCGGTTAACACGGTGGTTTCGCTGGGCGATGATGGTATCAGCAAAGGCGGGAGAAATGCCCCCTCCTCCGCCTATGCCGGATTCAGCCCACCGCTTGCAAAGAACGCGGTGGGCGCGTATGTCGGCGGCATGTTCTGGGATGGCCGGGCAACCGGGAATACGGACTTGGCTGATCCGCTAGCGGAACAGGCCCAAGGACCGCCGCTCAATCCGGTGGAAATGAATATGCACGACGCGGAAGCCGTGGTTCAGGTGGTCCGCGATGCGTCCTATGCCCCCCTTTTCCGCAAGCTATTCGGCAGCACTTCCCTGGATTACGTCGATCCCGCCTTTGACAATATCGCTCGGGCTATCGCCAAATACGAACGTTCATCGGAAGTACAGGCGTTCTCTTCCCAGTTCGATAGTGACCAATTCAACGACCAGGAAAAAAGGGGCAAGGCATTGTTTGAGGCCAACTGCGCCCAATGCCACTCCATGGAGAAGGTTGATGGTGCCAAAGGTCCGCTGTTCACCAACTACACCTATGCCAATATCGGCCTGCCTGCGAATACCGAGGATGGGGTAGCGGGCGGCGATCTCGGCTTGGGAGGATTTCTTCGCTCTGCTGATGTGTCGGAAGAGGAAGCCGTACTCGAAGACGGCAAGTTCAAGGTGCCGACCCTGCGAAATATTGCCTTCTCCGCACCTTATGGGCACAATGGCTATTTTGCGACCCTGCGGGAAATGGTGGTGTTTAAAAATACACGGGACACAGAAGTGTGGCCTGCATCTGATGTGGCTGAAAATGTGTATGACAATGGAGCGTTTGGTAATTTTGGATTTGACGATCAAAAGGTCGACGATATAGTCGCCTTCCTTTTGACATTAACCGATAAATAATCAACGTGCGGTCTTAAAAATCGGCAACGGAGCAGATGAACGGCTGGATAGTCTTTGGGGAGTTGGCAGAACCAGCTCCCCAAGACTTTTAGGAAATGTAATAGAACGGACTGGCTGAAAGCCAGATTCTAGACAGGATACTGTAATTGGTTAAAATATCTGTGGACTTATCATTGAATACACTCCGAAAAGGTGCGGAGCGAGACATTCGTTCCCTTTTCGGAGTGGTGGGGCAAGAACGCAAAAGCAACCCTTGGATCAAAGGTCAGGCTCCTTCTTCCAGATTTTCCAGACATGAACCATCCTGGAGAATCTGCTTTATCATATCCTTGATCTGCCGCTTATCGGCTGTCAGGAGTTGTACATCATCGTTTACCTCGATTGCATCCTTGCAGGAACCGTCTTTGGATCGGGTGCGATCCGGTGTTCCATCACGGTCACCTGTTTTTGCTGCTTTGCCTGCCAGCAATAGCTGATCCATGTTCTTCTCGGCCGCGTCCAGACAAGAACCATCTTTTAATCTACTCTTGGTCTGGGTGCGGGTACGGTCGCCGCCTCCCTGTCCCAAACCGCTGCCTTTTCCGTTACCGGCCATTGCAGGTGCCGCCAGCAGCATGATTGCTCCTGCTACTACAATTAACTTTCCAACTGTTTTGCTTGCTTGCATGACAATTCTCCTCTTGGTGTGTATCCGGATACGGCGGATAGCTGATCCATCCTCGATGTCAACGTATTCGGCGGTTGTGTTGCACTATCCTCTCAACGTGGGGGAGACGAGAAGGTTACAAACTCTTTTTAAAAAAAGAAAAGAGAGCGAAAGGGAAAAAAGCTGTAACCCTTTGAATTGAAAATCGTTAGAGAAGGTAGCATGGAGAAATTTCGACAATTCTATACGGAGAACCGAGAAAAGCTATTTGGCTATCTTCTGCGTAAGTCCGGCAGCGTTCATTTGGCGGCCGATCTTGCCCAGGAGAGCTTTACCCGCTATCTTGAGCGATACCGCAACCACGACTTAAGCGCTGCCCTGCTGTTTACCATTGCCCGGAATAGTTTTTATGATCATGTGCGTCGACAGCACCCCCAGGTCGCCCTTGAGGAATTGCCTCCTGACATGGCGGACGATCAAGAGCGGTTGTATATTATTCGCGAAGAATCCAGACACGTACTCGACGCGTTGCAACAGCTCGATGAGGACGATCGTGACATCTTGTCCCTGGTGGTCAGCAGCGGCCTGACCTATGGTGCAATCGCCGCCATTAAGGGCTGCAGCGAAGTGAACATCAAAGTCCGAGTCCACCTGGCACGGCAGAAACTCAGGCAACTACTGCCAGCGGAGCCACTATGAAAGAGTATCTGATCAGTCTGTTTATCGATAACGAAATGGATATGGATGAGAAGATTACCTTTGTCGAAACAGTCCATGACAACCGCCCGTTCACCGACGAGGCCCTCTCCTTGCTTCGGCAGGAAAAGCGGTTACGGGCCGAATTGACGGTTCCGGTGATGGTTCCGGCGATGCCGCCTCTTCCGGAGATCAACGCACCCCGATCGAATTTTTTCGCCTTTTGGTTCCGGCCACTCGCTGGTTTTGCGGCGGCCATGCTCCTGGTCGGCCTGTTCAGCCTCCTGCAACCCAAGCCAGTCATCTTTCCCCAGGAGGAACAACACCGTTTCGTGGTCTATCTTCCGGAAAGCAACCAGGCCAGGATCGTCGGCACCTTCACCGACTGGAAGCCTATCTCGATGGAACGGGTCGGCACCAGCGGTTACTGGACCCTGACCCTACCAGTGCCCAAGGGTGAACACCGATACAGTTATCTGGTTGAGGATGGCCGGCAGATTGCCGATCCAACGGTGGTGGCCAGGGAGCAAGACGATTTTGGCGGGGAAAATTCGGTGATCGAGGTGCAGGTGGCGGTATGATCGGGCGGCTCGCGCTTCTTTTCCTGGCCGGTTTTTTCCAGGGATGTGCTCCACAGCATTATACAACCATACAAGCCAACACGGTGAACCTCTATCTGCAGGCCCCGCAGGCCGCGAACGTGCAGTTTGCTTCCTCGGAGGATCGGTATGCCTTGCGTGAAGCCACCAAAAATCAGGATGGGACCTGGATGATCAACGGTCTAGCGAACAGAGAATTTCAATATTTTTATCTTGTCGACGGTAAATTGCTTCTCCCCTATTGCCGATTCCGGCAGAGCGATGATTTTGGCACGACCAACTGCAGGTATCTGCCTTAGTTGCGATGTTCCAATGCACTAATGAACACAATTGCCTCTGTGCAATGAGAAGAGGAAGGTATGCGTAATTTGATACGATCGCTCATCATGGTAGTGCTGCTGGCCGCGCCGGCTGGTGCTCAAGATGCCGGAGAAATGACTGCGGTTGCTTCTCCGCAAGTGCGCGCTCTCGTCAGCAGCCTTGTCCGCGCCGGCATGACCGATGCGGATGCGGCCAGCATGGTCCACAGCATGGTTGATGCTCAGTATTCCGGTGAACAGATGGCCGTCATTGGGCAACAGGTCCAGGCGGCTGCGGGGGAACGGAGCACGCAGGAGGCCGTGGTCAGTAAGATCCGGGAGGGGATGGCTAAGCGAGTGGGGGCGGAAGGCATAGTCAAGGCAACTGACAGGGTGCGGGAACGGTACGGATTTGCCATGCAAACGGCCAAGACATTGACCAAGGTGCAGTCTGCAAGTCTGGGAGGTATCATCGCCGACAGCCTGAGTTCGGGTCTTAGCCAACAGGATACCAATCAGATCGCCAAGGGATTGCAGGTGCGGTCAGAGCAGATGGACAAGGAGAAACAGAATACCTTGGCTGCTGAGACCATGCTCACCGCGCGCGATATGGTGCGTCTGGGCGTTTCATCTCCGGTCGCTGCCGAAGTCGTAGGGGAAGCGCTGGAGCGGGGCTACGATGAGGCGTCGATGCAGACCCTACGGCAGACATTCAATGCTCAGCGGACGCAGGGCAATATGGATCAGGTCGCCCAGCGATTCGGTCTGGCCATTCGGCAAGGCGTCAGTGCGAGAGACCTAAGCGCTCATGCGGGGGCTAGCGGGAATGGCGCGGGCGGCAAGGGGGCCGGCGGCTCCGGGTCAGGCGGTTCAGGCGGGAGTGGCTCCGGGGGCGGTGGTGCGGGTTCTGGCGGGAGTGGTTCTGGAGGAGGTGGTAGAGGGGGCCGTTCATAAAGCAAGACACGGCACTTCCCGATCCTTGAAAACCGGCCAATTGCCCTTTCCCCAGCATGGAAGCCCTTGTTGTGCGAGCTGTTTGCTGGGGCAGGATGAGCGCGATGTTCTACGGCCGGTTCTAATTCAACCGGCTGATCCGTCCCTCAATGTCGGCGTTGATCGGTTGGGGCTGGGTTTGCACATACTGAATCAGGGCCTCGGCGATGAAGGGGCCAACCACCGGATTGGCGCCCTTGGTCAGCGCGGTAAAGTTGCCGCCGCCGCCCGCCAGGTATTCATTCACCGCTACCGTATAGTGTGCCTTCGATTCCAGCGGAGCGCCATCCTTCATCACCGCGACGATGCGTTGACCGGCCGGCCGGTCGGCATCCCAGGTGTAGGATAGGCCGGAAACCTGGAGAAACCGGCCTCGTCCATTGTCCCCGCTCCACTGCTGATTGAGCAGTTCGTAGATCTGTTGGCCGGTCATTTCCAATTTGATCAGATTGAGTTTGGCGGGCTGCACCGTAAAGTGATCACCCTTGGTGATGCCGCCGGATGCGATATCGGCTTCGATGCCTTCGGGATGCATGAAGGCGAAATCGGTGCCCATGACCTGGCGCTGGGCATCGGCTATCAGGTCGCCCAGGGCCGATTCGCCCGCTTCGTTGCTGGTTCGGGTAATGGGCTTGGCGGCCCGGGCAATAACCTGCACGGCGATGGCGTTGCCCATGGCATCCACTTGACTGGCCAAGGCAACCACCAGGGGATCCGGTTGCAGTCCCGGTCCCTGATCAGCCCAGGTGGTGACAATGGACGACGACATCGCCACCACATCACTGCTCCCCCGGCTGATTTCCAGATCGATGTCGGCATAGCCCGTACCCTTGGGCCAGCCTTGAACCACCAGCATGGGGCGTCCGCCGGCGTTCTTTATCAGGGTGTTGTGATAGGTATGGGTGTGGCCGCTGAGCACCACATCGACCTCGCCATCCAATCGCTCAACTATCGGGACGATATCGCCGACCAGTGGGCTGGTTGGAGAGGTTTCGGTCGTTGCCTGCTGGTAGCCGCCCTGATGGACCATGACGACGATGGTGTGAATGCCCTCGGTCTTGAGCTTGCGGACGTAGAGATTGATGGTGTTCGCCTCGTCCAGCACCTGCAGGCCCTCAAGACTTTCAGGGGACAGAAAGGTAGAGGCGCGGTGGAGGATGGCTCCGATGAAGCCAACCGGCACCCCGTCAACCATGCGCACCACATAGGGCATGAACAGCGGCTGACCCGTGGAGGCCTGCACCAGATTGGCGCAAATGTAGGGGAAGGCGGCGCCTTGATAGGGATTTTGCAAGTAGGGGCCCTGGCGGTGATTGCCGCCTTGGATGAGGCGCAGCATCTCCTGCAGCCCCTCGTCCAATTCGTGGTTGCCGGGGATGCCCACCAGGTTGCACTCGCGGCCGTCGTCGCCACCTGTCTTGCACTGTTCATTGCCCAGCATGTTGAAGAACATGATGCCGGGCTCATCCTGGAGCAGCCCCGATTGCGGCTGCGAAGCGCCGACATGATCGCCGGAGTGGAGAATAAACGTCCTGCCCCCGGCCTTGGCGGCGGCTGCTTTGAAATAGGCGGCCAGAACCGGAGCACTGCCCACCGGACGGCCATCGACCGTCAGTCCGGCGGTGATCTGGCTGTGAAAATCGTTGATGGATAATAACTTCAGGGGGATGGTCGCGCCTTCAGCGTCGGGGCTGCGCCATGTCACCTTCTGATTCGCCAGGTTTCGCAGGTCGGTCTCGCTGGCAGCCTGGCTCTGGGCGGCCGCTAGACCTACCAGAGTCCCCATCGCCGCCGCGCCTAGCATTCGCCGCAGTATTTTCTTCATCGATTGTCTCATCTCTTCCTCCCTTGTTAGCCTCCCCGCGGACCGGAGTATTGACCCGGCAGCGTCGCCGGATCGGCGGATGTCTTCCAATTCTTTCATGGAAGAGAGCAAAACATATCCATGTTAGGGCAGGATCAGTGAACGGTGAGGAGGTTGTATGGATATCTTTTGGATTTGTTGAGGGAAAATGAGCGGCGAGCGGCAAGCGGAGTGGACAGGCGACGAGATTGGGCGCCCTGGGAAGGGGGGCGTTAGAATTCCGTTTTGTTTTTGTTCAATCCGTGTTAGTTTTCAGTGAATGAATGGAAAATCAGGGAGTAAAAGCGGCTCTTGTCGCAAGGGATTGCAGGGCTATTGAATGAACCGGATACAGGTAAACCCGTTGGGCGGCAATGCAGGCTTAACCATTGCTGATGCACCCGGCCGCAGATTCCCCTTCCTCAAAAGATGGGACCGGTCTTCAGCCGGCTTCCGTTTCTTTCTTCTGCTGCTGATCAACTGTTATGTTCCTGTTTTTCTGATATGGTCGGGCGCGATCCCTTTCGCCTACCGGTTTCATGTGCTGGCCGTTGTTTTGTTGAGTTTTATTGCGCACAGCGTGCATCGGGGCTACCGCTGGCACGATTTGGGATTCACCCTGGAACAGAGCTGGAATTCGATCCGCTGCAATGTGCTGTTCTGCACCATCGGCGGAATTGGTTTGTATGGCGCCTATCGGGCAGGCTGGTTGATGCCCCGAGAATACAGTTATTCTCTTGCTTGTTTTCTCTTTTATATGGTGATCCTCGCTCCGGTTCAGGAACTCATTTTTCGGGGCATCCTCTTTGCCGAGATGAAGAGATGCCGGAACATTGCTCCCAAAATGATGATCCTGATTTCAACCATCACCTTCTCGTATCTCCACATCATCTACAACCATCCGGCTTTACTCCTGATCACCTTTGTCAGCGGCTTGGTCTGGGGGGTGATTTATCTGCGCTGGCCCTCAATCTGGGGCATCTCGCTTTCCCATTCCCTGCTCGGAGCCTTGGCCATGTTTCTCGGGGTTCTGTAGCGCCAGAAAAAGCCTTTACCTTCTGATTTTTTTCAGGAAAACATTTTCTCTCTCCCCGCATTCATAGCACTGGTAGATCCCAAAACCAAGACTGCGTTCGGCGGTCATCGGGATCGTTTTGCGGCAGGTAACACATTTGATGGTGTTGGTCTTCGCATCCCTGGTCTGATAGTAGATTCTGGTTTCTTCTTCGGTGTACATTGCATGCTCCATCCTTGAAAGTGCTGTGGGCCGCAGCCGCTTGAGAGGTGGTCCTGTTTGTTTTCAGGAGCTCTTCCAGGAGCAGGCAGAACACTGGAAAAAAAGCGTTTTCCTGAATGTCTTGTCGAGAATCTCTTCGTCGACAAGGATGTCTTCCCCGCAATAAGGGCACTGCTCGAAAGCGATGCAGTTGGCCAGATGTTGCGACCAACCCTTTTGCCCAGGGGGCATATCCTTTGCTTCCTTTTCCCATGGCTCTTTCATGTTTAATTTTCCTGGTCGTGCTTTTTCACTAGGGCGTTTTATTGAACAATGACCCAAGAACTGTAGCATCAAGGAGCCGGGCAGGTGGGTTAGTTTTTGGTTAAAAATCGATGAGCATTCTGCCAAGATCGGGACCTCGCTCTGTTAGGTTTTGACTCGAGGATAACCAAAACCTAACCCAATACTAATCAATGACCGGTAGGATGGTTCCCCAAAGAGTTCAGAATCCTTCAACAAGCACAACGTCATGGAACCCTCCCTAGCTTCTCGGACAGCACCACAGGCCTCTCCTCCCCCCTTTGATCTTGAAGCCCCCCAATGGTATCTCAACCGTGAATTGACCTGGCTGGCCTTCAACCGGCGGGTGCTGCATGAGGGGCAGGACGATCGCGTGCCCCTGCTGGAAAGGGTCTTTTTTCTGGCGGTGGTCGGTTCCAATCTTGACGAGTTTTTCATGAAGCGGATCGGCGGCCTCAAGCAGCAGGTCGGAGCCGGGGTCAGGGAATTGTCGGTGGATGGCCGCCTGCCCCAGGAACAGATCGATGACTGCGCTCTGGTGGTGCGCGATCTGCTCCGGGAACAGGAGGAGCTGGAGGTGGAACTCAAGCGGCTTCTGGCCAGGCGCAAGATCCGCATTGTCCCGTACGCCGACCTCAGCCTGGCGGAGAAGTTGCTCGCCGAACGCTACTTTCTCGACCAGGTCTACCCGCTGCTCACGCCCCAGGGTATGGACCCGGCCCACCCCTTTCCTTTCATCTCCAACCTGTCGATCAACCTCCTGGTCAGCGTCCGCTACCCGGACAGCGAACACAGCTACATGAACCGGATCAAGGCACCGGTCAGCGAGGATATGCCGCGTTTTCTAGCCTTCGGCAGTTCCGGCCACTGGATCACCTTGGAGGATCTGATCGGCAACAATCTCGAAACCCTTTTTCCGGAGATGGTGGTTGAGACCTGTGAAACCTTCCGGGTGACCCGCAATGCGATCACCGAACCCAACCAGGAACAGGCCAACGACCTGCTGCAGGTGATCGAATCGGCCCTGCGGGAACGCAAATTTGCCGAGATTGTCCGGCTTGAGGTCGGCTGGGGCATGGAGGAGCAGCACCGGGGCATGCTGGCCGCCGAACTGGGGGTGGATGAGGAGTGCGATGTTTTTGCGGTCGATGGCATTGTCGGCAAGCGCGATCTGTTCGAGATCGCCCGGCTCGACCGGCCGGAACTCCACTATCCACCGCACAAGCCCCTCGATAACCCGGAGCTGCTTGACGAAAATCCCAACATCTTCCATGTGATCCGCAAGCACGGTTCGATCCTGCTCCAGCATCCCTACGAGTCCTTTGACACCTCGGTGGAGCGCTACCTACGCGAGGCGAGCGTTGATCCCAAGGTCCGGGCGATCAAGATGACCCTCTACCGGACCGCCGGCAAGTCACGGGTGATCGAATATCTGATCGATGCCGCCCGCAACGGCAAACAGGTGGCGGTGGTGCTCGAACTCAAGGCCCGCTTCGACGAACAGGCGAACATTCGCTGGGCCGGATTTCTGGAGGAGGCGGGTATTCATGTCACCTACGGTGTGGTCGGGCTCAAGACCCACTGCAAGGTGATTTTTGTTATTCGCAAGGATTACGACGGCCTGCGTCGCTATGCCCACATCGGCACCGGCAATTACCATGCGGGCACGGCCCGGATGTACTGCGATCTCGGTCTGTTCACCTGCGATCCCGACATCGGTGCCGACTTGACCGAGTTGTTCAACTACCTGACCACCGGCTACACCCCGATGCGCCGCTACCGCAAACTCCTTCCCTCGCCCCGGTTGTTGAAAAAGGCACTGCTGCAGAAGATTGAGCGGGAGATTCGCGGCCACAGCCCGGAAGAGCCTGGTTTGATTCAGTTGAAGGCCAATGGCCTGGAAGACCGGGAGATCGTCGCCGCTCTCTACCGGGCCTCGCAGGCAGGCGTCCATGTCGATCTGATTATCCGTGACACCTGCCGCCTGCGGCCGGGAATCGTCGGGCTTTCGGACAACATCCGGGTGGTTTCGCTGGTTGGCCGTTTCCTCGAGCACACCCGCCTGTTTTATTTCCGCAACCGGGGAGAAGAGGAGTATTTCATCGGCTCGGCTGATCTCATGCAGCGCAATCTCGAGAGCCGGGTGGAGGTCTGCGTGCCGGTGGAGTCGCCCAAACTGCGCAAGCAACTGCGGCAACTGCTGGACCTGCAACTGAAGAATAAGCGCAATGTCTGGGAAATGGAGGCCAATGGCACCTATCGGCAACGGTTTGCCAAGGCCCGCGACGGTTCGGTCTGCATCCACCGCCAACTGATCGATCGGGCGGAAAAACGGCAGCCCACCGGTCACCGGTCTGCAGGAAAGAAGAAGGGAAGGAAAAAAAGCGATTCAACCTGAAAACAATCTCTCCTCACGCCGCCGCCGGCAGTGATTCCTCGATATAGCGCTTGCGTTTGGCCGGTTTCAGCTGGTGGGTATCGACCACCACCAGACCGTCAATGCAATTACCGAAATCTTGATCGACATTGAAGTCGAGAAAGAGGACGCCCCCCGGCGGGCAGAGTTCGGTGTACTGCTTGTACAGGGTGGGGATCGAGACGCCCATGGCCCCGAGCAGGGATTTAAGGTGGATCAGGTCCTGGTGGTAATTGTCGCCGCTAAAGGTCCGGGCCAGATCGGTGACCGGCAGGGAGAAGCGGAAGGGCGTGCGCGAGCAGGGCTCATTACGATTGTCAGCAAAATAGAGCTTGTAGAAAAAAACGAGCAGTTCCTTGGCCATCTGGGGCATGGCGTTGCTGATGCTCACCGGTCCGAACAGATAACGGTACTGCGGATTGCGGCGGAGGAAGGCGCCAATGCCGTACCAGAGATAATCGAGGCTGCGCTTGCCCCAGTACCGTTGCTGGACAAAACTGCGCCCCAGTTCCAACCCCTGCTCAAAGTAGGGAAAATGAGCCGTGTTGAATTGAAAGAGGCTGTGGCTGTAGAGGCCCTCGCAGCCCCTGTCCCGCACCACCGCCGCTGCATCGACCAGGCGGTAGGCGCCGACAATTTCCAGATCTTCGGCCGACCAGAGCACCAGGTGACGGTAATAGCGGTCAAATCCGTCCAGATCCCGCCGCTTGCCCGAGCCCTCACCCACGGCGCGGAAGGTGATCTCCCGCAACCGGGAAATTTCCCGCAGCACCGGCGAATTTTCGTCGCCTTCAAAGAGATAGATCTCCTTGCCATCCGGCGTTCTGCCTAATAACTCCCCTGCCTGGACATTTTTTTTGAGCACGATCCGCCGTTCCGGCCGGGCAATGGCGGTTTCGGTCGGAAAGATACCCTTCTTGCCTACACCAATGCGGTAGAGATGCTTGCGGAACAGGTCGATTTTGTCTTTTTCCCGGATCTTGAGACCGTCGTACGCACCGTACGGAATCAGGCCGCCGATAGTCAGCTTGAGCGGCCGGCGCTGGCGGCGGAACATCTCGCCGATCAACATCAGGGTGGAAAGCGGTTTGAGCAGCATGGAGGCGGTGTAAAAGGAGAACGAATTGCGGCCATGCACATGGATGGGCAGGATCGGGGCCTTGGCCCGGGCAGCCAGACGGAGAAAGCCCTTCTGCCAGCGGCCGTCCCGGATGCCCTGGGGGCAAAAGCGCGAGACCTCACCGGCCGGAAAAATAATCACTGCCTCCTCGTTAGCCAGGGCCTTGTCAATGCGGGCTATCTGCTCCTTGAGGGTGATGCCGGTCATCACTTTGACTGACAGCAGGCAGGACCGGAGCGGTTTGATCGTCTCCAGGAGATCATTGGCGACAATGCGCACATCCGGACGGCTCTCATGCACCAGTCGGAGCAAGGCCAGGCCGTCGAGCGAGCCGATGGGGTGGTTGGCAATAATCATCACCCGGCCGCTGACCGGAATGTTTTCGCGTTCTCGATCGGAAACAGAATAGGTGAATTGCAGGGTTTCCAGGACCTGTTCAACGAAATCCATACCTCGGAGATGCGGATACTGCTCGGCAAAGCGGAGGAACTGCTCTTCCCGGAGCAGGCGGCGGAGCACGGAGCGGATCGGCGGGGTGATCAGCGGCCGGCCGGCCAGGCGGGGATAGTACTGATTGAGGATGGCGTCGACGGTAAACATAGGGCGTTGCTCCTGGAGGATGGGCGCAGAGGTGAAAAAGCGGCGCAATCAGGCAAAGGCGCGGTGTTCTTTGTAGCCCAGCCACTGCTCGCGGAAGGAAAGGGGAAAGAAGGGCCGGTTGCGTTTGTCCGCGCTCCTCCGTTGGATCTCAAGGGCCACGGTCATGCCCGGCATGATGGCGGCATTCTTGCCACTGGCTGGCGGGGTCAGCTCGGGAGGGCGAATGGTGACCACCGAAACCGCCTCGGTCCTGGCGGTGAGCAGGCACAGCAGCCCGGAGCCGTGAGTGGCGGGGAGCAGCTTGTCGTGCAGGCCGTAGTTGGAGCGGGCGGTGAGGCCCTGCCATTCCTTGAGGGGCACGGCGGCTGGCCGGTCGGCGCAGAGCACCACCGCGCCATATTTATCCCTTAGCAGGGGGTTGAGAAAGAGATCGCGCAGTTGTCGGGCCTGTGCCTGTGGTGCGGCGGCAAGATGGAGATTGAGGGCCAGCACCGAGGCGCCATTCTTGCGGATCAGGGCGAACTGGACGATTTCTTCCTCCTCCGCGTCGCCGACCAAAAAACTGCCGCTGTTCAGCACCCACACCCCGCTGCCGGTGAGCATGGCCAGTCCCCTGGCGGCAGGTTTCCCCTCGGCTACGAGTTCGGCTTGATGGCGGCCGGCGGCAAAGCAACTCGATGTCAGCCCCAATGTTTCCGACAGCAGGTGGCTGAAATTTTCCCTGCCGTTTAGGGAATGACGGATGGACTGACAGCAGAGGAGGTCGATCCCATCCTGGAGCAGGGGCTGGAAGCGGGCGCGCAGGCGATGGGGCGATGCTTGGTTCTGGGTCACGGCATCGAGGGTCATAACTCTGATCATGGTCGTGGTCTCCTAAGAGAGGGGTAAACCAGCGGGCACGGTCCCTCCATGTGGGGGAAAGGCCGCTTCGATTTCTCCGCCTATCAGTACAAGGTCTGTGTTTGTTTCGGGTGAGTACTGGATCATTCTTTGGTCAGGATTGATTTGCGCCCCGCTTCGTTTTGGCGTGTACCGTCCCCCTCCTCCCGTTGTCGGGGCCGGGCTGCTTTTTTGCGGGTAAGGGTTTTGAGTTCCAGCGGCTGGTGGTGGAAGGCTTCGGCAAGCACCCCGCCTCGCCAGTCGGGATGGGCGGCCAGGCCAAGGATTCCGGCCATGGTCGGGGCGAGATCTAAAAGCGACAGCGGCCGAAGCAGCTCTTCTCCTTTGCGGATGCCTGGCCCGGAGAGGAGCAGGGGGAGGCCTGGTTCGTCCATTGCTGCGATGATCGGTCCGGCGCCGCCGCAACATCCCATCACCATGATGACATAGTCCTGCCGCAGGCCGACCACGGCCAGATGTTCCAGGAGCAGGCCCAGAGCACGGTCAGCCTGTTCGACGCTTTCCAGATAGGGTTCCGAGGTGAAACCGAAATGGGTCCCGGCAATGTCCGCCCCTTCGAGATAGAGCAGGCAGCAGTCCGGCTTTTCCCGTTGCAGGTGGCTGGCCGCTTCCGCCGCCAATTCGCGGTCAACATTGCGGATCGACTGGGAATTGATCAGCACTCCGGTCTGCAGGCTGCCCGGAGGAAAGATCAGGCGCAAACGGTCGTTGGAATAGAAGGCCGCGCTGTTCTGGTGCCGGTAACGCAGCAGGGAAAAGAGAGAAACGGCATGGGGTGAGACCTGAGAGATCCCCGAGTTGCTGTGCACACCATGTTCCTCCGGCGGCAGGGAGGTCAGTAAGCTGACAAGGGTGGGCAAGGTCAGGCAAGGATCGGAGGGTTGGAGCCGCCGAGCCAGGACGCCACTGCGGGCAAGGTTGTCGAAGCAGGGGACATGGGCACAGGCCAGGGTTTCGGTGCGGAGGCCATCGATAACAACTACAAGCAGCTTGGGCATGGAGTGCTCCCTTTTGAGATGAGGCCGTCGCATTGTTGAAGGATAAAGTGCACTCGACCGGGATATCGGTCTTCTACCCCGTGGTTGTTATCGCACGGTTAGCCGGCAATTATGATTTGGTCAGGGAATGGGGTCGCGCTCCCTCCCCTGATGCAATCGTAATCGTTTCATAACCTGGGATTAAAACCCAGTGTCCATAATGGGTTGGAAGACGATGGCAGGTGTCGTCCTGGAATCTCATTCTCCCTTCCCCATGAAACGCTGATTGTTTATGCGCTACACCATCTCGTATGTTCCCCCCGCGACCTCCCCCCTCTGGCATCAGGGGAACCAGTGGCTCGGTCGGCATGCCCTCAGCGGGCAATCCTTCCCGCAGCCTTGTTTTCATGACATCGAGCCTGGCCGCCTCGCCGAATTGACCCGAACACCAGCCCGCTCCGGCTTTCACGCCACCCTGATGCCGTCGTTCCGTCTCAAGGAAGCACTGACCGAGGCTGCTCTGCTTCAGGGCATGGCCGATTTTTCGACCCGGCAAAGGCCGCTGACTCTGCCCCCGCTGATCGTCTCTCCTCTCGACAACTTTTTCTGCTTGCGGCCCGGACGCCATTCCCCTGCCCTGCAGGCGCTGGCTTCTCGATGCACCCGCGAGTTCGACCGTTTTCGCGCCCCCCTCAACCCCAGTGAGCTGGCCCGGCGCAAGGCCGCCCAGCTCAGCGGTCAGGAAAAAAAGAATCTGGAGATCTGGGGCTACCCGTATGTGTTTGAACAGTTCCGCTTTCATTTCACCCTGACCTCCCGCATGGCCGAGGGCAAGCACAAGGAGCAGGTGCATGCCGCCCTGATCGAGATCTTTGGGCCGCTTCTCAGTGAGCCCCTGGTCATCGACGCCCTGTGCCTCTTTGTCGAGCCGGAATACGGTCAGCCCCTGCGCTGTCTCCACCGGTTTCCCTTTCCTTTCCCTTCATCCGAACCCGAGGAACGCCCCCATCATGACCAGCAGCTCCTCCAGCAAAACCTTTATCCTGGATACCAATGTCATCTTGCATGACTCGGCCTGCATCAACAACTTCCAGGAGCATGACATCGTCATTCCCATCACCGTTCTTGAGGAACTTGACCAGTTTAAAAAAGGCAACCAGACCATCAATTACCATGCCCGCGAGTTCGTCCGCGCCCTGGACGCCTTAAGCTCGGGCAAGCTGCTCAACGGCGGGGTCCTGATCGGCCCGGACAAGGGCCGGGTGTCGATCAAGCTCGAACAGGCGCTGCACGAGGACCTCCGCCAGCATTTTCCGGCTGCTTCCAAGCCGGATCATCAGATCCTCAACATCGGCTATCACCTCGCCCATGCCGACCCGTCCCGCCGCTACATCCTGGTGACCAAGGATGTCAACCTGCGGATGAAGGCCAAGGCGGTCGGGCTGATGGCCGAGGATTACACCACCGACCATGTCAAGAATATCGGCGGCTTGTACACCGGATGCCGCTGTCTGGACGGGGTGGAATCGGAGTTGGTTGAGGCTTTGCACCGCGAGGAACAGGGCGGCGTTGGGATTGAATCGCTGCCGCTGGATCCAGGACCCCTGGCCAACGAGTATCTGATTGTCCGCAACGGCCGCAAGTCGGCCCTGGCGACCTACCGTCCTGAGGACAAGAGCATTGTCAAGATTCACCGGAAAGCGGTCTATGGCATCATGCCCCGCAACGCCGAACAGAGCTTCGCGGTCCACGCCCTGTGCAACCCGCAGGTTGCGCTGGTCACGGTTTCCGGCAAGGCGGGCACCGGCAAGACCCTGCTGGCCCTGGCAGCAGCCCTGGAGCAGCGAACCCGCTATCCCCAGATCATGCTCGCCCGGCCGATCGTGCCGCTCTCCAACAAGGATATCGGCTATCTGCCCGGCGATATCCAGTCCAAGATCAGCCCGTACATGCAGCCGCTCTACGACAATCTGGCGGTGATTCGCGGCCAGTTTTCCGAACAGAGCGAGATGGGCCAGATGCTGTCCCGCCTGCTCGACGACAAGAAACTGATCATCGAGCCGCTGGCCTATATCCGCGGCCGCAGCCTGGTGAAGATGTACATGATCGTCGACGAGGCCCAGAACCTGACCCCGCACGAGGTCAAGACCATCATCACCCGGGCGGGCGAAGGCACCAAGGTCGTTTTCACCGGCGACATCCACCAGATCGACCATCCCTATCTCGACAGTCAATCCAACGGCCTGAGTCACCTGATCGAAAAGATGCAGGGCCAACCGCTCTATGCCCACGTCAACCTTGAAAAAGGCGAGCGCTCCGAACTCGCCATGCTGGCCAGTGAACTGCTATGAACCATGCAAAAACCCCTCTACCCGATCATTCCCCGGTGCGTGCCATCCTGCCGCTCTGTCTGGCCCTGTTGCTCATGGCGGTGGCCAGCAGTCCTGCCTCCCAGATCTTTCGCTACCGCGAACAGACCGGGGACGACAGCTTCACCTTTACCTGGCGGGCGGACCGGGAGCAGGACAACGCGACAGTGACCGTGACCCAGAATCAAGGGAGCGAGATCTTCAGCAGTGACAACACCGCCGAAGGAACGACCCTGTCCTGGCATTACGTGAAGCAGCCGGACACCGATATCCGGGCTGAACGGGTCGGCGACCACATCCATTTCAGCGGCCGGTTTGACGGCAAACCCGTCGAGAAGAAAGAGGCCATCGATTCCCGGCCCTGGTGCCAGCCTTTATCGTTTTCGCTGCAGCGGATGGTAGCCCGCGATCAGCAGGTGGCTGGCTTCTGGACCATTCGCCCCGATACCCTGGAGGTGCTGGCCATGCAGGCCGAACAGACCGGCAGTGAACAGATCCCCGCGGATAACGGCGGCGGCGTCCAGACGGCGGATAAGGTGGTCATTCGCCTCGACGGGCTGAAGTCGGTCCTCTGGCAGGCCGAGTACTGGTTCCGGCAGGGTGACCATATTTTTCTTCAATACCGGGGCACGCATGGCCCTCCCGGTACGGCCGAGACCCTGATCTGCCTGATCACCCCCTGATCGGACAGGTGTGGACTACCGGGACGGTGGCGTGGTTGATCGCCAGGTTTCCGAGAAACTGCCGGGTGCAGGCCTCCCAGGAGTAGCTGGCGGCGGATTCGCGGCAGGTGGCACGGGAGAGGTTGAGCGCCCGCATCGCAGCAGCGCGGAGATCGGCATCCAGGCAACCATTGACCCCCTCGCGGATGATGAATTTTGGCCCGGTCACCGGAAAGGCAAACACCGGCACGCCGCAGGCATTGGCCTCCAGCAGCACGATACCGAAGGTGTCGGTCAGGCTGGGAAAGACAAAGACGTCTGCCGCCGCAAGATGGCGGGCCAGATCCTCGCCTCGTTTGGCACCGGTGAAACGAACCTGCGGGTAGGCGCGGCGCAAGGTCGCCAAGGCCGGTCCATCGCCGATCACCCATTTTCCCCCCGGCAGGTCGAGATCAAGGAAGGCGGGCAGGTTTTTTTCCAGGGCCACTCGGCCAACAAAGACAAAGAGCGGTGATTTGGGTTTGAACGGTGGCTCCGAGAGGGGCCGGAACATGTTGGTGTCGACGCCGCGCGACCAGGGCGCCAGATGTGTGAACCCCTTGGCCGCCAATTCGTCGATGATGGTCGGCGCGGCCATGGTGCGGCTGGCGGCGCGGTGGAAGCTTTTCAAGAGGGCATAACTCAACGGGAGCGGCACCGGAGCGCGCAAACGCAGATATTCGGGGAAGCGGGTGTGGTAGGAGGTGGTGAAGGCCAGGCCCAGGCTACGGCAGGCGGCCCTGGTGGTCCATCCCAGGGGACCCTCGGTGACGATATGGACGGCGTCCGGTTCGAATTCGACCAGCATCCGGCCGATGGTTGCGGGTCGCACCACGGACAGCCTGATCTCCGGATAGGTGGGGCAGGGAAAGGTTTTAAACCGGTCCGGGGTGATCATCAGGATCTCATGCCCCCAGCCGCGCAGGGTCTCGGCAGTCCGGCTCAGGGTCGTGACGACCCCGTTAATTTGAGGATGCCAGGCATCGGTTGCGATACAGATCTTCATGGTGTTTGACGGTGGCCGCCTCCCGCAGGGGTTGTTGATTGCGCCATTCGATGACGCCCAGTCGGCCGTTGTGATTTTCGGCCAGAGCGGTGCAACTCTCCACCCAATCACCGGCATTGGTGTACAGCACCGCATCGATCTCGCGAATGCCGGCCCGGTGAATGTGGCCGCAGATCAGGCCCTCTACCCGATGTGCCGCCGCTTCCCTGGCCACTGCCTTGTCGAACCGGCCAATGAAGTTGACCGCACGTTTGGCCTGATGCTTCATCCAGGAGGAAAGCGAACGGTATTCTTTCTTGCCCGGACGCCGACGGCCCTTGCCCCATCTGTTGCACCTCAGGAGCATGTCGTAGATGACAGACCCTGTCGATGCCAGCCAAGGGCAGTGCCGGACGACGGGGTCGAAGGTGTCGCCATGCATCACCAGGTAGCGGTGGCCGTCGGCGGTCTCGTGGATGGCGGAGTTCTGAATGCGGATGTTGCTGAAAGTGCAGCCGTCGAATTTGCGCAGCATGTGATCGTGGTTGCCGGGGATGTAGACCACTTGGGTGCCGTTGGCCGCCTTGGCAAGAACGGTCTGGACGATGCGGTCGTTGACTGCGGGCCAGTGCCATTTTTTTTGTGCCTGGAGCAGGTCGAAGATATCGCCCACCAGGTAGAGGAACTCGGATTCGGTCTGTTGGAGAAAATCGAGCAGATGGTCGTTTTGCAGGCTCCCGGTACCCAGGTGCAGGTCGGAAATCCAGATGGATCGGAAATGGTGGTGCGGCATGTGGCCCTCCTTCGGGTTGCGACGGTTGCTGGTCCAAGGCACGTCCTCAATGGCCGGGGAATTCTCGCCCTCTGCTTTTCAGTTCCGGGTCCACATCGTTTTTGCCTTACCACCAGGTTAGCCGCTCTCTGTTACCCTTTGATCAGGGGGCGATTTTTTTCCAGTTGCGGCAATGTTTTGATTCCATTGGCGAAGGGGAGCACCCATCAGATTCTGTTCTGCCGGACCTCAAAGGAAAGAGTGGCCCCGGTAACCATGCTGTGGCCGAAGTGGAGAAACAGGGCAAACCAGAGGGCCTTCAGGCCAAGCAGCAGCAACGGGTCGAGCAGCAGGACCAGTCCTGAGGCGATGTCGGGATGCGGCAGGATGGGCTCGGGAAAAAGCAGGCAGAGCACGCCGCCGTAGACAATGGCTGCCAGTCCCATTTTCTGATAGGCGGAGACAGCGGTGAACCCCCGGAAATCGGCACGGAGCATCTCAGAGAGCACCCGCCAGACCTGTGACACCAGCAGGCTGAGGAGAAAAGCGCTGCGGTAGCGGCCCTGAAAAAAAAGATGGCAGGCAATCAGGGCGGTGGCGGTGTAGAGCATGCAGGTCAGTCCCTGGATCGGCACCAGCTTGACCCCGGCCAGGCCCCCTTCATAGACCGCCTTCTTGGTGGCTCCGGTGAACACGAAGGCCACCCGGTCAAAAAGGAGGGTGGCGAAACGGCCGCACTGGTGCAGGGGTTTGCCGTAGCAGCAGCCGAAACTGAGGCAGGCCAGCCTGCCCAGCCCCTCGCCGAGAATATAGCCGATACCGAGCGCCGCCAGCACCACCTGGGTGTGCAGGAGGGGGACATCCAGCAGCAGGCAACCGCCGTTGATCAGGAGGATGATCGGCGGCGTGGCGGCCAGACCGCAGAAAAAGGCGCCGCCGATGGTGAAGGTGTGGTGCTTTTTTTCCACCAGCCGGGCCACCCAGTGGGCTGCCGGCACGCAGACGCCGACGATCAGGAGCAGCAGAACCAGAATGGGGGCCATGGCCTGACCGGCGGCCCTGGTGAGGATGAGCACAAAAACAATGCCGATGACGGCGGCGGTGGCCAGTAACAGACCGTACCAGGTGAAGTTGACGCCGTGCCAATGGGTGTCGTCACACCGGCGGACCGGCACCGTGGCCAGCATCTGAAAACGGTCTCCGGGGAGAAAGCGCCAGCCGAGAACGATTAAGAGGCTGAACAGGAGGGCGGCAAAGAGGAGGAAAAGCCATTCGTTCATAGGGATTCCGCAGAGGAGTGCAGGGTGCACGGGGGTGGAAAAGCAAGGGGGCCGATACCCTCCTGATGCCGTTTGACGGCAACGGTGGAACGCACCCCGACATCGGTTTCTACCAGGGGGTGTCCAAGGCTGGCGGAAAACCGGCTGCGCACGTCGGTGCGCACCAGATTGCGCCGCAGGTCGCCGGAGAAGGTGACCGCCTCCTTTTGGAACAGGAGGATATCGGTGGAGCTGCCGGGCCGGTAGAGGCTTTTGGGACAGCCCTTGACCAGGCGCATCCCTTTGGTCACTGGACGCGGGTTGTCATAGGCGGTTTCGGAGTAACACTGGACGATATCGCCGATCATCAAGGCCACCACTTCGATCATGGCCACCAGGCCAACTCCGCTGCCGCCCGGTACATCGGTATCAATGATGGTCACCACCCGCCGGTTTTTGGCGTGGAGCGAGGCCAGGGCAATTTGTGCCCGTGGATTGCAGGAATGGTAGCTGCCGTCGATCTCGTAAAAATCGATCACCTCGCCGCTGACCGGCACATGGTTGAAGTGGTACTTGTCCGGGGTCAGGCGGAAGACGGCGAAATCACCCCCGGCAAAGAATGGGTGCCAGCACAGGTCTTCGCCCAGCAGTTCCGAAACGGAGAAGAACTTTTCTTTGATGAATAACTCCGGGGTATCTGTAAGGGCACCGATCAGGACCTTGGCATCGGCGGGCGAGGCCACGGCCTCAGGGTTCGGGTCCAGGGGCCGAAAATCCCAGTACCGGATCTTGCGTTCAAAGACATGCCGGGGGGTGGTGAAACTGTGATGCGAGGCGACACATTCCCGCCAATCCACCCCCATCCGTTCCAGCAGCCGCAGGCCCCGCTGATTCTCCATCGGCAGGTTGCAATCAAAATGGAGGAACCCCAAAACACTCGACATGCGCTCCGAGGTCAGGGCCCGGAACAGGCTCGGGGCATGCTCGCGGACCCGGTTGTAGAGGAGGCCGATGGTCCGGTCGGCGATGAGGTGCTCACTGATGATCTCGCCGGTTTCACGAACAATATATTGATGTTCCATAGTGCGTCTCGATTCAGTTGCCGCCGGCATCACCAAGTTCCCGGTGGATGATCAGCAGGGTGAGGAGGATGAGGACATGGATTTCCCGGTCCGTGGCTTCGCCGGCCAACAGCCGACTGCCGGCTTCGCGGATGAACAGGGCCGCCGGAGCGCTGCCGGTCAACTGTTCCTTGAGGGCCTGGATATCCTGATCGCCGCAGGCATCAAGTTTCCTGCCGTCGTCGATCAGGGTATCCAGGCCGTTGGTCAGATGGAGGCGGCAAAGATCGGTGCGGTAATAGGTTTCCGCTGCCCGGTTGAAATCGCCGGCCTTGATCCGCATTGGATCTGAACCCCGGCCGTGCTTGTCGAGAATGGCGCCGGTCAATTGCGCTGCTGCCGTGGGCTTCGTCCCTCTGAGCATGGCCTCAAGGCTGGCAAAGATCTCCCTTGCCCCCTCGTTGCCGCCGGTCGTCGTCCAGCATTCCCCCTGCAGCACTTCCAGACAGGCCAGTTGATAGGCCGCAACTTCGACCCGCAAATAACCCCTGTAGCGGCGGCTGGGCCGTTGCCGCTCGACCTGCGCGATGATCCGGCGCAGGAGCTTGTTTTTGGTGTCTGCCCGGAGAAAGACGGTGGGAACGCCGATGGCCGAGGCGAAAAAGATTTGCCGCCGCTCGCTTTCGGTGCAGGGGTCGTCGGGGATATCGGCATGGGTGACCGTGCCCTCGATCACCCAGCGGTAGGCCATCTGCGTGACCAGGGTCTGCAGGTCCACGGACCGGGCAAAGGTTTCGCTGAGATCGGGGAAGAGCGAGTAGTGGCGGCCCTCGAAGCCGGAAAACCCATACGCCGCCAAGGCGCGCATCCGGTAGGGCAGGTAGATGGCCATGCGGCTGTCGAAAACCCCCATCTCGGTCAGATCCTGCTTGAGCTGCTCCTGGTTCCCCAGCATGCCGTTCAAGGCCGGACTCTGCTCGACGCTCTGCAGGGCCACAAGATAGTCGATCAGGCGGACATCGGGCAGGTAGTCGCCACGCAGCCGCAAGAGGCCGCTGGTCAGCCGGTCGAGCCAGAGCGGCCCCAACGGGGTGAAGCTGTGGCCGCAGAATCGCAGATCCGCTTTCTTTTTCCAGCGCCGCCAGAGCATGCGCAGGTGGGTATAGTCGAGTTCGTGCGGCAGGTAGCCCAGCACCTTTTCCGGGTGGAAGTCGCTGAAGCTGAGACGATGCGGCGCCGCCGAGCAGGTGGTGACAAAGAGCGGCAGGAAGTGCTCGACGATCTTGATCACCAGGTCGCCGAAGTATTTTTCAAAACGGGCCCCTTGGGGTTCCCGGTAGCAGCGGCTGAGCATCCGGCTGCCCAGAGTGATGTGGGTGCCGTTGTTGGCCAGGGAGGTGGAGCTGGTGTTGGGCAGCACCACCAGGTTGTTGACAATGATCCCCGCCTCCTTCAGTTTGCCGATGGTGTTCAGCTGGCTGCGTGACAGGGTGCGGTGGCAGAGCCCCATGTACTCCTTTTTGGACTCGCCCTGTTGCCAGCCCGACAGGCAGGGGTTAAGGAACAGCTCGCGGTAGAACTGATCGGAGATCAGGTCGTTGAGCTGTTTTTGCCGGGCCGGCGGATTGGGAGCCAGATACATCCGGCAGGTCTGCCCGTATTTTTCCAGACGGAATTCGCGGTTGGCGTAGAAGATGAGCAGTTGCAAGAGGAAAAAGCGGCGGCTGGTCTCGCTGGCGGTCCTGCGTCCGGGCAACTCGTTGTTCCCGCCGCAGCTTAGAGTGAAGCTGGTGATTTCCGGTGAGCAGTTGTCGCTGATCAGGTGATCCATCAACTGCTCGCCGGTCCTGAGGAGGATCGGATCGGCAAGGCCAGGTTGACCATTTTGACTGAGCGCATCGGCCAGGGAGAGTTTGAGCAGATAGCTGACCGGTACCCGCAGCCAAGGCTCACCCTCGCGGAAAAAGAGAAAGCTGGCGCTGTCCCGCCGTGTCGTTCCGGCCGGGTTGGCCTTGTCGGCCAGGAGGTCGCGGTTCAGAACCGAGGCGGCGTATTCGCCCAGGAGCCGACGGGGGAAGCGGACCCAGGAATTTTCCCAGATCTGGTTCTGTTGGTCACCCAGAAAGGCATCAAGATCGGTGAGCAGATGGGGGCTGAGATCGCCGCGCCGGGCTCGCAGGGTCAGGTTTTTGTAGTAGTTCGATTCGACAATGGCAATCGCCAGGTCCACAACCGACCTATTCCCCTCCACCGCCACCTGGAATTCGTTCTCCACGCCGACGGTGGTGTCAGCTCCGGAAAACGGGTGTTTGCCGCCGGCGTCGAGAACCTGCTGCCGGAACTGTTCGGCCTGCCGGGCAAGCTCGCTCCTGTCGCGAGGAGGAATAAGGGCGGGAAGGGGCACGGTCATCGTTTGCTGTCCGTTGAAGGAATCCAGAATGATGCTTCTGGTTTCCAACGGTACAGGACGATTGTTAGATTCCGGCTATGAACCGGTCAATATTCCATCAACCGATCGTTTCATCCTCTCCTTCAGGGCCGGACATTCCGACCGCTTTTTTTTGTCCGCGTTTGCTGCAACAAGGGCTGTCCCACCTGCGGCCATCGTGTTCCTTTTGGGGCGTCTAAGCGATTGGCTCGTCGGAGAGGAACATCTTCAACCCCTTTTGCTTATACTCCGCGATAAAGGCCTCAATCTGCAGTTTGATCTGATCCCGGATCTGCCTTATCGCCGCCAGCTGAGTTTCCCGGTCGCCCTCGATGCGGGAGGGATCGGCAAAGGGCCAGTTGTAGCGCAGTGCCCGTCCGGGAAAGAGCGGGCAGCCTTCGCTCGCCTTTTGCGAGCAGACCGTAATCACGACGTCGTAACTGCGGCCTTGGCGGAACAGATCAAGCGCTGCCTGGGTGGTTTTGCCATGCAGATCGTAGCCGATCTCGGCCATGACCTCGACCACCAACGGGTTCAGCGTTCCGGCAACAAGACCGCAACTTTCGGCCGTAAAGGCCTCGCTGCCGAGATGTTTGAGCAAGGCCTCAGCCATCTGGCTGCGAGCCGAGTTGTGTTCACAGACGAAAAGGACATGGAGCATGGTTCACCTCTCTTGTTTGATGCGGACGTGCAGGGCCGTGGTAATAGGCCGGTTTTTAGAGTGATTTTTATTTGCTTCGAAGGCTTGGCGCCTTTTCAAAGAGTAAGTCGATATTCAATTCCTGAATGGAATACACCGTCCAGCCAGCGTCAGTTGTTCTGAAACAACACTTTTGCCTGATTCGTTTTCTGCCGGGAGGACGATCTCGGGATGTTGAAGAGGATGGGCTGGCGTTGCCAAGATTTGGGTTTCCTGCGATTCATGTTCCCCGATGCTGAGTTCTTCGAGGTCTCGGACACTACCCGTAAGCAGATCCCTGAGCTGGAGAGCAATTTCTTCAGCGTTCTGGCGGGCATCAGCCGAGAGTCGCAGCACATCGGTGGCTGCGTCGTTGACAGCAGCTATGCGGGTCGAGACGTCCCGCGTGTTTTCACCCGTGGCGGCGGCCAAATCAACGATCGCCCCTGTCAGTTCACGTTGCCGTTCAACGGCTGCGCCAATGGTTGCGGTGACATGGCGCAGTTGTTCAGTCCCCCGTTCAAGAGTGTCGAATGATTCTATGAAGGTGTGGCAAGTGGCCTTGATTGCCCCGATTTTATCAAGAACATCCCTGGTAGCATGCGCCGTGTTCTGTGAAAGTTGTTTGACCTCGTCGGCAACCACGGCAAAACCTCGACCATGTTCTCCCGCTTTGACTGCCTCGATTGCAGCGTTGATGGCCAGAATTTTTGTCTGATCGGTTATGTGGTGCACTGCGCCGACAATGGCGTCAATTTCAACCGCTGACTGCCGCAGATCATCCAGTTGCCTCCGGGCCTGTCCAATCTCGTCGACAATATGCGTTATTTCAACATGCTGGGCAATCAGTTCTCGGTGAATATCTCCAACCGCCGAACTGATTTGTTGGGAGCTGGCGCTGACTTCGTCGGTTCGTCGAGTGGCATCGCCAGCCAACTCCGCCACGTTAGTCGATTCCCGATCGGTTATGCCTGCCAGTTCCTGCAAGGTGAGCGACAGCGTGGCCATTTTCCCCGCCCGTTGGTTAAGGTGATGAATTGATGAGGTCATGGTGCTCACCAGGGTTTCAATTCGTTGCCGGTCCTTGGATTTCCGTACCTCTTCCTTTTTGAGCGCCATTAATACATCGCGAAAGCGGCCGATTGCCGAACAGAGAACGCCGATCTGATCACTCCGGTTGGGCCAGGGAATCTCGGGATAGTGGCCTGCACCCAGTTCTTCGACGATCCCGGTCAAGCGATGCAAGGGTTTCTCGACGATGATCCGGGTGAGGAAAAACAGGATCAGCACGTTCCCCAGGATGGCCGCTAGACCGACGGAGAGGCCCATACGTCGTTGTTGCCGGTTAGTTTCGGTCATCCGCTGTTCATGGAGGTTGATGTCATCGACATAGCCAAGGATTGCGTTGCGGCTTTTTTCGGCCTCGATGCTCTTGTCTGCGACAATCCGACGAAGGAGAGTAACCTTCTCTGCAAACCCGGCGCTGCTGTTTTGCTCCTCCTGTATGGATTCGATCAAGATGCGCAGTCGCTCCCGGTCCTGTTCAGGTTGGTCTCCGGCCAAGTGCAATCGTTCGATCTCTTCCATGAACGCACCCTGTTCGTTGAAAAGCCCTCGCGAGAGGTTCAGGCCGCTTTCGTCTATTTTTACCACCACCTGTCCCTTCTCCAGGTCTCTTTTTTCGGTGCGCGAGAAGAGGGCCGCATAGCTCTCTCGTCCGGCAAGCCGTTGCCGTTGCCGAACTTGAAAATCTCGCTCCACCTGCTGCACAATCGCTATTTTCGGATCATCAACAAACAGTTGCGGCAGGGCGACAAACTCATTTTGTAACTCAACAATAGTCTCTCGCAGATTGACTTCGACCCGTTCTCTGATGGCCAGAACTTCGGTCACCATCTGTTCGGTGGTATGGGTTGCCCGGTTGTTGACAAAAAGCAGAGCACCGATGCAGCAATTGGAGGCGAGTGCAACCCCAAGCAGTAGTTTGACACCGACGGTCATCCAGCTTTTTCTGGTTAGTTTTGTCTTGTTCAGCATGATTTATTCCGTAACGTTGACAGAGAGAGGCATGTCGATAAGGGCACAGGGAGGGGCGTTGGCCAGTTCATGAATATAGAGCGTACTGCCAGGTATGGCCTTGGCGTGATGTTTGGCGCTGGATGCCTCTTCCGAAAGATCAATGTGACAGCGCCAATGAGAGGGACGGACCACCACAGCGCCAACCGACAGCGTCATCTGGCCATATCGCCGTTCCCGTCCCTCCCGGTCCATAGCTGTGATCACGCAGCCGATATGGCCGTTGTAGAGGCCGCCGATGCTGTCGTCGAATTGCTCAAGAATACGACGAACAGTCGCCTGCCAATTAGCGCTACGGAAGATCACCACAAAATCATCGCCGCCGATATGGCCAATAAAATCAATCTTGTCGTCGATGTTGGCGGTCAGTAGTTCGGAGACAAAGCGCAGTACCTTGTCGCCTCGGGTAAAGCCGAAAAAATCATTGAACGGTTTGAAGTTGTCGAGATCGAAGTAGCAGACGGCAAACGTGGTGTTCTGGCTGAACAGTTTCTGTAGCTGCTGCTGGATCGGCACATTGCCCGGAAGCAGGGTCAGGGGGTTGGCATGACGAGCCCGGCTGATCTGCAGTTTTGTGATTTCGTGCAGTAGGTCGATGAGGCGGCCCTTGCCAGCCAGCCGGCAGTCGTCGAGGATGATGAATTCATCGGTGTGGATATCCAGAGAGGTGGTGAGGCGATAACTGGCCTCTTCCAGGGGCAGTTTTTTGTCCACCTGCATGATGTTGCGGTTGATGAAACGGAGGATCGGCTGTTTGCCGTAGAGCTCCTTCCCGTAGAGGCTGGCGTAGAGATTCATGAATTCACGGCGCAGCACCAGGCCCAGGACTTCGGTTTCATGGACGACCACGATCGATTCCAGATCCGGGATGGAGGTGAAGAGGTCGCCGACCTCCAGCACCTTGGCGACGGCCTGCACCGAAACTGCTGGTCTGGTCAGCGTCTCCACGGTAGGGGATTCGTCCTCCTCGAAACTCCGTGTTTCTTTTCTGAACAGCCTGGAGGAGATGGCGACCGGCGGCAATTCCACTGGGCGGCTGAAATAATATCCCTGCATCATTTCCACGCCGATTTTGCGCAGCGTGGCGTATTCCTTGCCGGTTTCCACTCCTTCGGTGATCACCCGGCAGCCCAGCGCGGTGGCCGTCTTGAGAATGGCACTGACAAACTGCTGTTTGGTGCGATCCTGGTCGACCCCTTGGATGAAATGGCGGTCGATCTTGACAATATCCGGGCGGATTTCGGACCACAGTTTCAATCCGGAATAGCCGGCACCGAGGTCGTCCAAGGCCACCCGGAACCCCATCTGCCGGTAATGAACCATGGCCTGCTGCATCAGCTGGACATCCTCCACCGGGTGGGTTTCGGTCAGCTCGATGATAACCTGACTGGGGTTAACTCCTGCCTGTTCAATAAATTCGAGGGTTTGGCCTTCTCGGGAGTGCTCGTGGACCAAGCTGAACGGGTCGACATTGATGAACAGCCGGCCGGGCAATCTCAGTTGAGCGAACCGTTTGATCACTAATTGCCGGCAGAGGAGGTCGAGTTCCGCGAGACAACCAGCCCGGGTGGCCGCTTCAAAAAGCCGGGTGGGTGAATGAAGCACGGTGTTGACCGGGCCTCGGATGAGGCCTTCGTAGCCGTAGATCTGCCGGGTCTGGACGTGGACGATCGGCTGAAAATGCACTTTAAGATTCTGCTGCTGGATGACCGCATGCAGCAAAGACTCTGTATTCTGGTCCATGATACCGATTGTGCTCTTTCTGAGGGTGTTTGCCTGAAGGCCTTGCAGTGCAACGATTTCTTTATCGAGCACCGATTCCTGAAAGAGTGTTGTATCGGGCATCTGTTACATTTTGATCAGTCTTTCATTTTTTTAAGGTTTGAAGCAGGGCTGCGGCCGAGCGCACCGGCACCACCTTCTCTAAAATAAGGGCGCTGACCAAAAAAGAACGGGAGTGAGGGGCATGATCGATCAAGCAATACGGCTGGGTGAATGAACTCTGCTTCGTTCATTCCAGGAGGCAGCCAATACCATGCCGACCACCAGGGGTGCCAGCCAGACCAGCCGGCTCTGGTAGCGGTCGTGGGGGTTGGACAGGGCGCCGCAGATAAAGGCGTTGCCAAGGAGAGCAAAGAAGACGAACAGGGCCAGCGCGGCGAGATCGCGGCGATTGTTTCGCCAACTCCAGAGAACAATCGGCAGCAGGGCCAACACCGAGAGCAGGGCAACGGGGACATGGATCAGGTTGAGCCGGTCGAACAGCTCCGGGGTAACCTGGCCGTGCTGTTGTCGGGCCTCGAAAAAGGGTGGGGCGATGTCGGGCAAGAATTTATGAATGATGCCACGGGTGTCGCTGTGGCTTTCATAGAGGGCGTCACCGGTCGCCACCTTGACCAGTTGCTGGGCGGTCGAGCGCAGGGTGGTCCAGAGGGTCATGCCTGGATAAGCGGTCACGGCAGCCCGGGTCAGGTGTTTGAGTTCCGATTCGGAACCGCCTCTCCAGCCGCCGAGATCCTGGAAGGGCGAGCCCCCGTTCCAGAGAAAGTCATCGGCCGTTGCGGGCAGCCGGTGTCGCAGCTCGCAGAGTTTGATATCGGGTGCGGGACAGTGTTCGGCCAGCCACCGCTGGGCAAGGCCATCCTGAACCAGCCGCCCAAAAAGAAAGGTCGGGCCGCCGGGGGTATAGACCCCCTGACCCGTCAGGGCGAGATGGAGCAGGGGCATGAGCAGCAGGCTGGCCAGGACCACAGCCAGCGGCGGCGCAATGAACAGGACCGGTGTCCAGCGGCGGCAGAACACCCTTGCTGCCAGCATGACCGCGATCAATCCCAGGGCCAGGGCCAGACAGGACATGTGCGAGAGCAACCCCAGCAAGGCGATCGTCGCCAACCCGGTGCGCTCCAGCCAGCCAATCCTGGGCCAATGCATTCCCAGGAGCCAGAGAGCCAGGACCATCAGAGGGACCAGGATATCGGGCATCAACTGGCTGGTGTACCAGGAAATCCCTGTCAGGCCGGCCAGGCCGGCGGAAAAGAAAGCCAGCGCTTGGGCGCCGGAGGGCAGGCCATGGCAGCGGAGCAGGAGGCGGATCAGCCAGAGGGTGCAGAGCGCCTGCACGAGCACCGGCCCCCAGAAGCACTGCCAGCCCAGCGAGCCCAGCCAGAGAAAAAGGCCGTAAAACAGAGAACGTCCCGGAACAAGCTCCATTCTCAGAACGGCATCGACATAGCCGCCGGTATCGTAAAAGGTAAGGGCATAGCCGTTCCACAGCGCCGGGGCCAGCAAGGCGGCGAGGCTGAAGGTCAGATACACTGGCCGGCTCAGAGTGGCTCGTCCTTTTGCTCTGCGATTGGTGACCAGGGCGAGAGAGGGAATGCCGGGCACGGTTTTGGACTGGAACATGGTGTCTCTTCTCTTCATTGCAGCAGTTTTTGGAGAAAGAATAAAATCAGCTTATAGCGGCCAAGAATGAGAAACCGGTTAGGGGAAGATCAGAAAACGGTAAGGAGATGAATCAGTGATGATGAGCGGGACTTCTGCTTTTCCGTCTTGCACCAGTTGATGCCTGGAAGATTAAACATGATGTAACGCAAATTTAATCCAATCCAAACCTGAGTTATATATCTTCATAATCACCAAGAGAAAATGTTGCCCCGGTAATTCCGCTGGGTTCGGCAACCGGTTGAAGGCTTTGCCCCGAAGACGTCACAACACCTTCAAGGGCCCCTTGAGCCGCATTTTATGATCCCGAGAAGTTGATCGAAACTCCCATGAACGCACTCCTGAACACCGCCGTACTCATTCCCTGCTACAACGAAGAGGCCGCCGTGGGCGAGGTGATCCGCGACTTTCACCGTGTCCTGCCCCATGCCCGGATTTACGTCTATGACAACAACTCGCGGGACAACACCATCGTGGTGGCGCGAGCCGCCGGCGCCACTGTCCGAATGGAGTCGCTGCAAGGCAAGGGCAATGTCGTGCGGCGGATGTTTGCCGACATTGAGGCTGATGTCTATGTGCTGGTGGACGGTGATGCCACCTATGATGCGGCCACAGCGCCGGAGATGATCCGGTGTTTGCTCGACAATCAACTGGATATGGTCAACGGAGCGCGGGTAACCGCCATCAGTGAAGCCTACCGTCCGGGACACCGCTTCGGCAACTGGCTGCTCACCGGTATTGTTCGCTGGATTTTTGGCGACCGTTTCAAGGATATGTTGTCGGGGTACCGGGTCTTTTCCCGGCGATACGTCAAAAGCTTTCCTTCGCTGGCCAACGGTTTTGAGATTGAAACCGAGTTGACGGTGCATGCCCTGCATCTGCGCATGCCGACCGCAGAAATTGCAACGCCGTACAAAGACCGGCCGGAGGGTTCAACCAGTAAACTCTCCACCTTCAAGGACGGATTTCGCATTCTGTGGATGATTTTGAAGCTGATTAAAAATGAAAAACCGATCTCGTTTTTTTTGGTGATTGCCGGCTTCTTTGCCGTTTCCTCGGTCATCCTGATGGTGCCCATTCTTTCTGAATTTTTCGCCACCGGCCTCGTGCCCCGCCTGCCGACGGCGGTGCTCTCCATGAGCATGATGATCCTTGGTTTTTTGAGTCTGGCCTGCGGTCTCATCCTTGACACGGTGACCCGGGGCCGCTGCGAAATCAAACGGATGCGTTATCTCAACATTCCGGTGATTGAAGGGTGAACGAAAAGGAAATGGGGAGCTTTTGTGAGCGTTCCGGCATGGCCTTGCGATGCAGGCACACCCAGTGAAAAACGCCACCCAAGAGACCGCGTTGATGATCCTGAAGGAGAGGCCGCTGCTGCCTCAATTCTGGCGTTTTTGCCTAGTGGGTGTGGCCGCATTTGTGGTCAATGCCGGCCTCGTCGAGCTGCTGGTGCACTTTCTCGGGCCGGTGCGTTCGCAAATGATTGCCTTTCCAGTTGCCGCCACCGCCGCCTGGTGGTTGAACCGGCAGTACACTTTTGGGGCCAGTGGGTTGGCGGCGCACCGTGAGTGGCTGCAGTATGTCCTCGCCAATTCAGCCGGCTGGTTGATCAACAATGGCATCTACCTGGTGATGGTAGCCCATTGCTCCCTTGCCTACGCCCACCCGTTTATTGCCGTGGCGGCCGGTTCGATATCCGGTCTGGCTGCCAATTTTTTTCTGTCCCGCCGGATGGTGTTCAAGAGGAAAAGCGCTTGGGATGGGGCGAAGAATGAACAGCCGGGCTCTCCCTCAGAATGACGGTGGCCGACCGTCGAGGAATTCGGCCCCGGCGCGGTTGTTGCTGATGTTCTTAATGCGGATTTTTCGCAGCACCGAGGAGCCGGTCATGGAGCGGTACTTGATACGGAGGTCCTGGCCGTTGGCAAGAGTACGGCTGTATTGGGTAGGGACGTTGAAACCGACGCCGCCGAGCGAGATGTCGCAGAGATAAATGGGACATTCCCGACCGTTAAGGAGGATGACAAAGGCCTTGCCGCAGGTTGATTCCCTTACGGAGGCTCGGTGGTTGAGGGTGCAGAGGGCGGACTGGCCGCAGGTGCAGCGCACGGTCTTTTTCCGCACTCCCAGTGGAACAGCCACATAACGCTTTTTGGCGCATCGGGAGCAAATAACGCGAATTCTGCCGTCCTTGACGGTATAGGTCTGTGATCTTCCGTGCATGGGCAATGTCCGCTCGTCAATTGGCCGGGAAAGTATATATTCGAGTACATACCACCCGCTTGGTTTTGTCAATGGCGGGGTTGTCTCTCGCTCGTTTTTGGGCCGGTAAAAGTTATTTTGTCGGCTGCTCGTCTCCCCTCCCTCGCACAATCCCACGTCTTTTTTCAGATTTCCATTGTTCTTCCAGCGGAATTCCTTATTCTTTTGATTC
>JBBQCO010000014.1:0-41752 GCA_038318785.1 Desulfobulbales bacterium
AGCGTTCGTTCTGAGCCAGGATCAAACTCTCCAGTTTAATATCCTAGCCAGTCTAACAGACTGGACTTTGTCCAAATCAAACCAATGTACTACTTGGCCCGCTCTTTTACTGTTCAGTTTTCAAAGATCAAAATCCCAACCTGTCGGCCGGGATGGTGCCACGCAGTGTTTGCTGCGAGTCAGCACTATAACTTGTTTTCCACCCCGATGTCAATCACTTTCTTTGTGTTTCTTTCGGGACGCTTGCTTCAAATGCTTTCCTTGAAGCAGTTCGTTGTCGGTTTGTTTTGCCTGTCCGAAGCAACGAGGCGGTAAAATAACCGAAAGTGCCGGTGTGTGTCAATAAAAATAACGTCTTTGGAAAGAAGAAAACCGGAAACCTAATCCGTAATATTCTGAAAAGTATGTAAAAATAAGTAAAAGGGGAGCGGGAGGCAGCGGAGAGGTGTTCAAGCTTTTGGGTTATTTATCCAACGTGAGAGGGTTTCGACTATCTTTTCAGCTTGGCTGATGGATGAAATGTTAAATTTAGACTTTGCCTGGTACTGTCCGTTTCTTTTTTGATATCGCCGAATGGTAAATTTATCAGAGCTGTATTGTTGGGTAGTTTTATCAAAATCACGATATTGAAAAAGAATGGTAGTCCAGGAGCCCTTGGAAAGGATTTCTTTGTCAATCTCCTGAACGACTTGAATGCCTTCTTCTTCGTAGTTAACTGTTAGATCCTCTATATTTTCAGCCATATAGCCACCGTGGTTAGAGTTGGATGGAAAGTGGAATTATCAAAAATAAGTTAACCTACTGCAAAGCCTATTAAATGGCAATATCGCAAGCCCACTCAGGTGGGCCTCTGAAACCATGCTTCTCAAGTTCGAGCGGGAATGATGCAGGTTTAGCGTTCAAATTCATATTTAATGTCGCCACCACTGTGCGATGAGCCGGTTTCTGTAAGAAAGGAAAACCCATTTCCTAAGGTGTATCGAGTGTTGAAACTGCCGGATTCATTCACAAGATCCTTCCCGTAGCTCACATAGAAATCAGGTGTTAGCCAACTGCCGAATACTAAGGAAAACGAGTCGTACTCATCTCCTGTTTCTAGTTTGATTTCATCGATCATGGTCAGCTTTTTCACGTTTTGCAGATACGGTACCATTCCACCTAAGCCTATTTTTCTAGCAGCTTCTCCTATAAATCCAGTTTCTTGTCTTGTTTCCCCGCCAAGCGCAGTGCTTTCGAGCAGATTGGAGACAATGGCTGCTTGCTCCATAGCGGGGCTACTGTAGAAATGGATTTCCGGTCGCTGGAGAAAACCATCGACAATTACTCCAGTGGTTACCTTTTCGCCCTTTCTTTCGCTACGAAGTTCGATCCCGGGATTTGTCAGGGGGCCGCCGGTGAAGAGGAGGCGGCCGAGGTCAATTTTTAACTGTCTGCCGTAGACCGTAAAGGAACCATCCTGAACTGAGAGCGTCCCGTTGCCGATCAGAGGCCGGCTCGGTTGACCCTTTATGGCTAATTTTCCGGCAATGTTACCTCGTAGTCCATAAGCATTAATATGCACATCCTTACCGGCAATGACTGTGATGTTGGTCAGCAGCGGCACGGTGGGCGTTGCCGCTGAGGTTTCTTCTTCATCGATGACAACCATGTCGTCAGATGGGGCTGTGGCATTGTGAAAATCAATCGAAGTTATCCGGGCCTGGGGGATAATCAGGGTACCGTGCACCTCTGTTTGTTGTTTTCCGTAAAGGAACGTGAGATCAGGAGAAACGTCGAGATCAAGGCCAGGGAGATGCGCTGCTTTGAAGCCGTCTCCGGTGAGATGGATCAGGTGGGGGCCCGACCTCAACCGGCTGAATTGCAGCAAACTCTCTGCCCGGAGATACCCCTTGCCGGAATGTGCCGTGGCGAGCAATTGGGCTCCTTTCGCATTACCCGTGACTTTGAGCAGAAGGGGGGCCAAGGTGATGCCGAGCGGCGGTATTTCCGCCTGCCCATTTACCAATTCCATCTGGCCATTCAACATGGGGGTGCCCGGTGTTCCGTTCATGGTGAATTGTCCGTGTAACGCTCCTGAAAGATATATCTTTTGATCGGTCAGGACAGTTAGTGGGCTTAAATCATGGATCCGGAACTGAATTGAGCCGTTCATCGGGGTGCTCAGAATATTTTCTGGGGAGAAGTGGAAATTGGCTAAAGCCCAATCCGCATGGACCATGCTGTTGTCCGACAGTTCGTTGTCCAGCACCGCTTGCAACCGGTTCTCTGCATAGGTGGCCAGCAGGGTGTTTTTGCGCCAGATCACTTGATGGGTGCCGCCGTCCGCCAGTGGAATGTGCAGGCTCATCCCATTGCTGTTGGACGAAAGTTTACCGGATAAGATCCGCGATTGTTGGCCAGTCAGGTCAATGTCGGCATTGAGCCGGCCTTCAAGGGGCCAGTTATGCGTAGAAACTGTTTGCAGCAAATCCAAGGGGAGTGAGTTGACGGTTCCGTGCATCTGCCAGGTACCGTCGGACCCCTGCCAGGAACCGTTCATACAGAGGGCGGTGGTGGCCGACGATGCAAGGCAAAACGACTTGATTTCGGCCCTCTCCGTGGAGAGGGTCAATGGTGTGTGCTGCCGTTGCCGCCAATCGCCCAATCGATCGCTGGTGAAATGGGATTGGCTGAGCGTACCCATCCAGAGGGTATCATTGAAATTCCCTTGAAGGGTGAAGCCGGTGGAAAACTCGCTGCCTTGGCCTTCGAACTCAAGGCGGTGATCAAGCAACGAACCCTTGAGCTGCAGCCGGCTCAAGTTCATAGTGATGCGGCCAAGCTGCACCCGCTCTGCCCGGACCGAAGCGTCGAGGACGCCATCGCGAGCCAGGCTTCCCTTGGCTTCCATCGTCAGCTTTTGGGCACCATCACCGTCAACCGCTATGTTGTTGCCTGTACACTTGAAGTCCAGCTGAGGTTTGTCCGGCTTGCCGGTAACGTGGCCATGGGCAATGACCATGCCTCGAGCGCCCGGCCAGAGTTCAGCGAGGTTGTTGGACTCAAGTTGCAGGGAGAAATCAATGGTCTCAGCAGCCTGACCGTTGATCCGCAGGGAGGAGTTACCGCTTTTTAAAACCATTTGAGGGATGTGCAACTGGTTTCCCTGAAGATGGATCTCGCCGTTTCCGGCAAGGGGAAAGCCGCGCAATGTTCCTTGTAATGCGGGCACATGCAGGGATGCTGCCAGTCCGTGTGGGGCAACATGTCCGGAGGTTGTCAAGTTTACGGTGAAATCGCCTGGCCAGTCCGCCAGGAAAAGAGACGGGTTAAGGTGAGAGCCGTTGACCTCAGCCTGCCAGGAAAGGGCCGGATTCCATGCCAGGTTGCCTTTTGCCGAGAGTTCGGTTTTGCCTTGGGTGAGGTGCAGGGTGCTGATCCGGATACCGTCAGCATTCCCCTGCAGTTCAGCGGAAAGACCACCCAACTCCTTGAGTTGGGGCAAGCCCGCCTGCGAGTTTACCTGCAGGGCATAATCACCCAGTGTACCCTGGCCTTCAATAACCACCTTGGTGAAGCGTTGTTCCGGCCAATCTTGATGAATTTTGGTCAGGGCTACTTCCGGGCTTTCCAGTCGTGCCTGCCAGTTCGTCGAGCCAAGGAGGTTGTTGAGGCGACCGCTGAGATGCGCGGGGAAGGGGTTCTGGAAATCGGCTTCAATTTTTAGTGTGTTGAGCGGTCCGTCCACTGTGCCGCGAGCAATGATCGGCTCGTAGCCGACTGGCCGCACATGCGATTCCAGTGTCCCTTGCAGCGGGTAATCGTTGCTGGTCAGGAGCTGCCCTTTTGCCTGGATTGTGATTGTTTTGTTGGCGAGCGACAGCTCCTCAACGGTCAGCGTTTGTCCCCGGTAGGAAAGGTTTTTGATTGTTCCCGTCCGGAGGCTCCACACCTCTTCCTGATCAGAGAAAATCGTCATTGTTTCCGCAGAGACATCATCGATCGACAGGATGCCGGGTAAGGAAAAAGCGGAGAGAATGGTTTCGCCGCTACTTTTTCCAAGCAGTACCTGAACACCTGCGCCCCGGATGTTGAGGATGTGGATGTGACGGTTGAGCAGTTGCGAAGGATTCCACGTCAGGTTGAGCGAATCAATGAGAACGGTGTCGATCCCGTCCGCATAACGGATGTCCCGTAGATGCAGCGTTCCGAAGAGGGAGCCGGAAGCCGAACCGATTGTCAGGATGTTTGCGGTGAGGGGTTTGCAGAGCTGAATAAGGCAACGCAGTCCCGTATCAGTGCCGGCGAAGAAAAAAAGTGTGGCCGGGATCAGCAGCAGGCAAAAGCCGAGAAACCGGAGGAGCCATTTTTTCATCAGAGATCAGCCCCCATGGTGAAATGGATGCGCCAGGAGCCTTCTTCGTCCAGGGCCTTGGCCAGATCCAAACGGATCTGGCCAAAAACGCCACTCCAGCGGACCCCGATGCCGGCGCCCGAATGGAGTGTAATATTCGAGAAGGTGTTCATGGCGGTGCCGCTATCGTAAAAAAGCGCGCCACTCCATTCTTCGAAAAGCGATCGTTCCAACTCGACACTGTAGGTCAGCAAATTCTTGCCCCCCAAAACATTGCCTTCCGCATCAACCGGGCCGATTTTCTTGTAGCCGTACCCACGCACGCTCTGATCCCCACCCACGTAATAGCGCAGAGTGGGTGGTAGATCATAGATATCGTTGACCAGGGTAGTGCCGATTTCGGCTCGGCCAAGGATGCGCCATTGGTCAAAAGGGGTGTAGATGGCCTTGGTGCGCAGGGTGGTCTGGAGAAAGGTGGTCTCCGCGAGTACATTCTCTTCGCTGCCGATCACAGTGGTGGTGAACCGGATGCCCCGTTTGGTGGTGATGCGGTCGTCAGCCCAGAATATACTGCCTTTGAGGCCGGGGATGATCAGGGTGGCTTGATCGGTATCCGAGCCGATGCTGTACTGCTCGTCGAGAAATTGAAGGTAAGTGGAATATTCCCCCCATTCCCGGAAGTGATCGTGACTGACGGTAGCGTTTACGGTTTGGGTGTCGGTGTTGTCAAACTGTTCGGTTTCGTATTTGCCTGTCAAAGCCAGGCGATCCTTCTTGGGATCGCCGATGGGAATGGTATAGGTGCCGCCGAAGTTACTCTTGCGTTGTGCAGGCTGCAGTTGGATGGCTAATTGGTGGCCCAGCGTGTTGACGTGGCGGTTGGTGTATTCCAGTGTGCCCCGGGCACCGGTGTCCGTGCCGTATCCCAAGCCTACGCCGTACTTATGGGCAAGGTTGGGGGTGAGCATAACTTTGACCGGCACCTTGAAAGAGGTGGCTTGGTCAGGATCGTATTCGAGATCCACAGTCTTGAAATAATCGGCGTTGAACAGGGATTGTCGCAACCGGGTCAAGGCCTTGGGAGAAAAAGGATCGCCCTCATGCACCGGCACGATTTTGCGCAGGAGATCGTGGTCAATAAAATCGGCGTCAAAAGTGAGGGGGCCAAAGAGGTAACG
The DNA here is from genome assembly GCA_038318785.1 of Desulfobulbales bacterium. Lineage (GTDB taxonomy): Bacteria > Desulfobacterota > Desulfobulbia > Desulfobulbales > Desulfobulbaceae > Desulfobulbus. The sequence goes on from JBBQCO010000014.1 coordinate 5,512, forward strand.
GGGACCGGTGTCGAGTTGCAGGCGTATAATGGCGCTCAGCGATTTTTTGCTGATTTCCACCCGGCTGGTGCGGAAAGCCGCCTGATGATAACCGCTTTCAAGGGCAATAGAGATCAGTTTATCCTTGCCGCCCTCGTACAACTGATGGTCGAGAATATCTCCCGGGTGGAGAGGGAAACGCTGTGCCGCCTCCTTGAGTACCCCCTCCTGTTCTCCTGGGCCGGTGAATGCAATCTCCACCTCCTTGACGATGACCGGAGGGCCGGTCACAACCATCAAATCGATTGAATGGGTACCGTCCTTTGATTGTTGCGTTAGCGTAATTTCGGGAGTGTAATAACCAAAGGGCTCCAAGGCCTTGGCAGCTTCTTGCCGAGTCTTGCCGTACAGCCGGTTGAATATCGCCTCTGTGGGGGTTTCGTTTTCCTGAAGTCTGGTCAGAGAAAGATGACTGCGGATATTCTGGCGCTGACTTTCGGTCAGGTCGCCGGAAAGGTTGACGATGACAGGCGGTTGGGCGAAAAGAGGACTCGGGCCGGCGGCCATTGTCAGCAGCAGGGAAAAGAAAAGCAGCCTGCCGAGGGAGCAAATCGGGAAAGGAGAACTGGGGAAACGTCGGGTGCAATCCTTACGCCGCCGGATTCCCCTAAACCAGAGGAATACGAGCAGGCAAGAGGTCAACAGGGGTTTGAACATGCCGGAGTCTTTGCAACAACCGAGTTTCGGGATTCTCGATCCCCTTGAGGGGTAGTCTGTGTTGTCTGCCGAGTAGGATAACGAATTTAATACCATACTCCTGTTTTTGGAAGACTTGTTTTGCGAGGTTCCGGCGGCTGAAAAAAGAGGACCCCCTTCCACGGAGAGTGGAAGGGGGAGCGGGATTACTGTTTGGCGAAGGTGAGGCGATTGTCCTGGCCACGGTCGATGAGGATATGATCTCCCTCGACAAAATGGCCTTCCAAAATCGCGAGGGCCAATCGGTCTTCGATGTGGCGCTGGATGGCCCGTTTCAAGGGGCGTGCTCCATAGGCCGGATCGTAGCCGGTGTCGACCAGAAACTGCTTGGCCTCCTTGGTCAGGGTCACCTTGTATTTGCGATCGGCCAGTCGTTTGCCCATCCGTTTGATCTGGATGTCGACAATCTGGAACAAGTTGTCGCGGGTCAGGCCATGGAAGGTGATGATCTCGTCGACGCGGTTGAGAAATTCCGGTTTGAACTGGCGATGCAACAGGTCATCGACCTGCCGGCGCATAGTCTCGGGGTCGGTCTGGGCCAACTCCATAATGATGTGGCTGCCGAGGTTGGAGGTCATGATCAGGATCGTGTTTTTAAAATCCACGGTTCGGCCCTTGCCATCAGTCATCCGGCCGTCGTCGAGCACCTGCAACAACACATTGAAGACATCGGGATGGGCCTTTTCGATCTCGTCGAGCAGGATGACCGAATACGGGCGTCGTCGTACCGCCTCGGTGAGCATGCCGCCCTCGTCATAGCCGACATAGCCGGGAGGAGCGCCGATCAGCCGGGCCACTGAATGTTTCTCCATGTATTCAGACATGTCGATGCGGATCATGGCTTGCTCAGAGTCAAAGAGAAAATCAGCCAGGCTCCGGGCCAGTTCGGTCTTGCCCACACCGGTCGGGCCGAGGAAGATGAAGCTGCCCAGGGGCCGGTCGGGATCCTGCAAGCCCGCCCGTGCCCGCCGCACCGCATTGGCCACGGCAACAATGGCCTCTCTCTGGCCAATCACCCTGGTGCCAAGCGCTCCTTCGGCCTGCACCAGCTTTTCCTTTTCACCTTCCAGGAGTCTGTCCACGGGAATGCCGGTCCACTTGGCCACGACCGCGGCGATATCCTCGGGGGAGACCTCTTCTTTCAGCATCTGGTGCTTTTCCTGGATTTCGCTCAAGCGGGCGTTGGCAGTTTCGAGCTCTTGGGTTAGCTGGACGATTTTGCCGTAGCGGAGTTCCGCCACCTTGCTCAGTTCGCCAGCCCGTTCAGCCCGTTGTTCCTCCATGTGGGCCTGGTCGATCTTGGCCTTGATGTCGCGGATGGACTGGATAATATCTTTTTCCAGGGTCCATTGCCCCTTCATCCCCTTGAGGGAATCGTCGAGATTGGCTATATCCTTCTGGACTTTGGCCAGTCGCTCTTTTGAAGCAGGATCTTTTTCTTTTTTGAGAGCTTCTTTCTCGATCACCAGTTTGATTTTTTTTCGTTCCAACTGGTCAATTTCGGTGGGCATGGAGTCGATTTCTATCCGCAGACGGGAGGCAGCCTCATCGATCAGATCAATAGCCTTGTCCGGCAGGAAGCGGTCTGTGATGTAGCGGCTGGACAGGGTAACCGCAGCCACGGTGGCGGCGTCCTGAATACGCACCCCGTGATGGACTTCGTATTTTTCTTTGATGCCCCGGAGAATGGCGATGGTATCTTCCTCGCTTGGTTCCTGGACCAGGACCGGCTGAAAGCGGCGTTCCAGAGCCGCGTCTTTCTCGATGTATTTGCGGTATTCGTCCAGGGTGGTGGCGCCGACACAGTGGAGTTCGCCCCGAGCCAAGGCGGGTTTGAGCATGTTAGAGGCGTCCATCGAGCCTTCAGCCGCACCGGCACCGACCAGGGTGTGGATCTCGTCAATAAAGAGAATGATTTCACCGGCCTTTTTCTCCACCTCCTTGAGCACTGCCTTAAGCCGATCCTCGAACTCGCCCCGGTACTTAGCACCGGCCACCAGGGAACCAAGGTCAAGCGAAATGACCTGTTTCCCTTCCAGGGTGGAGGGGATGTCGCCGTTGACGATCCGCTGGGCCAGTCCTTCAACTATGGCGGTTTTGCCAACGCCGGGTTCGCCAATCAACACCGGGTTGTTTTTGGTGCGGCGGGACAGGACCTGGATAATGCGGCGGATCTCTTCATCGCGGCCAACCACCGGATCGAGCTTGCCCTTGCGGGCGACATCGGTGAGGTTACGGGCATATTTTTCCAGAGCCTGATACTTGTCTTCCGGGTAGGGGTCGGTGACCCGCTGGTTGCCGCGTACCGTTATCAGGGCTTTGAGAAAGGCGTCGGAGGTTATGCCCAGACGGTTGAGTAGAGAGGTCGCCTTCAGCGACCGGTCGGCCAGAATGGTCAGAAACAGGTGCTCCTGGCTGACGTATTCGTCCTGCATGTTGGCTGCGGTCTTAAACGATTGATCCAGCAGATTTCTGAACTGCTGCGAGGCGTAGGTCTGACCAGCGCCGGCTCCGCTGACCTTGGGGAGCGTGTCGATGAGTTGATTGGTTTCACTGAGGACTACGCTCGGGGTAACACCCATTTTTTGCAGCACCGGAACGACCACCCCTTCGGGTTGTTCAAGGATGGCTTTGAGCAGATGTTCGGGCTGCAGTTCCTGGTTGCCGCCAGTCTGGGCCAACTGCTGCGCGGCCTGGATCGCTTCCTGGGATTTGACGGTGAATTTGTCGAGTTGCATATTTTCTCTCCTTGCCTGTCTTGTTTGTTTTTGAAAACAGGATGTTAGTTAGTTTGTCAAGGGAAGATAATAAGAACGAACCTGTCTATGTCAAGATTTTGGCACAAGGTGGGGTGAGCGGTTTAAAAGAAAAACCCCTTTGCCGTTGATCGGCAAAGGGGTTGCGAATACCCTGTGAGGTGCGTTTTTTCAACCGCACGATCCGCCACAGGATCCAGAGCTGCAACTGCTGCCGCTCCCCAAAGGGTTGGCGGAAGTAATGGAGAAGCCTGAACGGTATCCTGCGTCCATGAAATCAACTTTGACGGCACCGCATTTTTCCAGAAGAGAATCTTCCACTAAAAATTTGAGACCGCCTTCCTCGAATATCTTATCGCTTTCTTTTGGCTCATCCAGAGCCAAGCCTAGAGAGGGGCCACTTCAGCCACCCTGCATCAAGGCGATGCGAACCGCAGAACTGATCTTGTTCTGCTCCAGATATGCTTTTAGATTATCGACAGCAAGCGCTGTTACTTCAAACATTCGTGCCTCCTCAAGAGTAAATAAGCCTCCTTCCATAAGCGGGAAGAAGTGATTGGGTTACGACTCCAAGATTAAGGCGCGAAGAGACCCAAGTCAACCAAAGATCCATGTGAAAAAGTTAAAATGAAGCCATAAATGGAGAGTATGCCGACGCTCCCATCGCCAGGGAAAGGGCAGACCAAAAAAACAGGTAGACGGCAATGCGGTGAGGCGGGAAAAGAGAAATTGTGGCGAAAGCGATCGGCATTTTGCTAAAATTATCATAAATTCGGTTTATTGGATGGAAAAAGATTGTCAATCTGAGTGCTGCTTTCTACAATTCATATCATTGCTTCTGTAGCAGCAAGGGAAATCTTCACAGGCGAGGGCCTCATCATGCGAGAAAAATTACTTATATCCACCGGTGGCGGCGATGCGCCAGGTTTGAATGCTGTTATTTTTGCCGTGGTCAATTCCGCGACCAGGAAGGGATGGGAGGTCTACGGCAGCAGAGCCGGATACGGCGGGCTGCTTGATCGAGATGATCTGATTCGGCTGACCCCGGAGGACGTGGAGGGCATTCTCTCCCAAGGCGGAACTATTCTCGGCTCCACCAACAAGGGCAACCCCTTTGCTAAACCGGTGGAAAACCTTGCCGGCGAAATTCAAATTGTCGATATATCAGATAAGATTTTAGCCAGTTTTAACCGGATGGGTTTTTTTTGCCATATTGCCGTGGGCGGCGACGGCAGTCTGGAGATCGCCCATCGTTTTGCCCAGAAGGGCATGCCGGTGATCGGTGTACCCAAGACCATCGATAACGACCTGGAAGCGACGGATCGGACCTTCGGCTTTGACACCGCCGTTTCCACCGCCACCGACGCCATCGACAAACTGCATTCCACCGCCAAATCCCATGATCGGGTGATGGTGGTTGAGGTCATGGGGCGCGATTCCGGCTGGATCGCTCTCTATTCGGGGATCTCCGGCGGCGCCGATGTTATCCTCATTCCGGAAATTCCCTTTAAGCTCGATGCGATTTGCGAAAAAATCTCCGATAACGAACTGCACAACAAGCATTATTCGATCGTGGTCGTTGCCGAGGGTGCGCGGGCCGAGGACGGCGAGGTGATCAGCAAGGGGCAGGGAGAAATAGGGCGATCCGAAGTGGTGCTTGGCGGCATCGGCGAGTGGGTGGCCAACCAGATTCGCCAGCGTCTGGGTAAGGATACCCGGTCACTGGTCTTGGGTCATTTGCAGCGCGGCGGCTCGCCCACCACTTTTGACCGGCTGCTGGCGCTGCGTTTTGGTGCAGCAGCGGTGCGTCTGGCCGAAGCCGGAATTTTTGATCACATGGTGGCCTGGGTGCCCCCGAACATGACCTCGGTCCCCATTGCCGATGCGATCCGCCGCCGGAAAAAGGTCGACTTGGAGAGCGACAAGGTGCAGACCGCCCGCGACATCGGCATCTGTCTGGGCGACTGAATGCTGTCCGACCCTTGGCTTGTATTGGTATGACGACCGTTGACCGCCTTTGGACCATATATGAGCGGATGCTTGTTCAGCTGGGGCCCCAGCACTGGTGGCCGGCGGAAACGCCCTTCGAGGTGATGGTGGGGGCTATCCTCACCCAGAACACCAGCTGGAAAAACGTCGAACGGGCGATCGACAACTTGAAAGGGGTTGGGTTGATGTCGCTGGAGGCACTCTCAACCCTGCCCACCGGCCTTTTGGCCGAGTATATTCGGCCGGCCGGCTATTACAATATCAAGGCCGGCCGTCTGCATAACCTTCTCACCTTTATCAACGAACACCACGGCGGCGATCTGCAGGCCTTTCTCGATCAGCCGTTGCCCCACTTTCGGGAGCAATTGCTCTCGGTCAAGGGAGTCGGCAGGGAAACCGCCGATTCCATCCTGCTCTATGCCGCCAACCTGCCTGTTTTCGTGGTTGACACCTACACCCATCGCATCCTTGTGCGTCATCAGGTGATCGACGAGGAGTTCGGGTATGAAGCTATTCAGGAATTATTCATGGATAATCTGGCCTGCGATACCCGGCTCTACAACGAGTATCACGCCCTGCTAGTACGGGTGGGCAATGTCTATTGCAAAAAAAACAATCCCAACTGCGCGGCTTGTCCACTCCAGGGGATTTGAGAGGGGGCGGGATTACTGAGTGGTTTCCTCAAAAGGACTCGCCTGTTCCGGTGCCATTTTCTGGGGCTGGCGGTTGTGCCAAAGCAACTTGCGGCAGACGCCGCGGATCATGCTGGCCTCTTTTTTCTTCAACTTCACCCGGCCGAGAAACTGACGGATGTTGCGCATCCAATAGACGCGGTTGGTGTCGTGGAGGAAGGTGAATCCGGCCAGGGCCTCTTCGACATGTTCGTACATGCCTTCGAGATCGTATGAATTGGCAAATTCCGATTTACGGATGGCTGCAAAGGGGTGGGTGCGAGTGGCGGTATACAGTTCGTAGCAGTGGATGGCCACGGCCTGCGCCAGGTTCAGCGAGGAAAAACCAGCGGTGGGGATGGTTGAAGCAAACTGACAGAGGTCAAGGTCCTCGTTGCTGAGGCCCGCATCCTCCGGGCCGAACATCAGACCGATCCGGTTGCCGTCCAGGAGCGGCGTCAGTTCGGCCATCACCTCTCGCGGGGTTTGATCCTGGGGTCGGTGCCGACCTTGGCGGGCGGTGGTGCCCACAATGAAGTGGAAAGGGGCCGCCGCCTCGGCCGTAGTCTGGCAAACTCGCATTTCCCGGATGAGGTGGGCGGCCTTGTGGGTTGCCATCTTCATCATCCGTTCCTGATCAAAATCTTCATCGCTGACGATAATGAGCTGGGAAATGCCGAAGTTGGAGGCGATTCGGGCAGATGCACCGATGTTTTCCGGAAACTTCGGCCCCACCAGGATGATTCCGGTCTGGCCCAAACGACCAACCGGCATGTGCTCAACTGTCATAACGCTTGCACCGCCCCATCAATGACCGGTGGATTGCTCCAGTTCCAGGGTTTTTTTCGAGGACTTTTCCGATCCCGGGCTGCTGCTGGTCATGCGTTTAAAGAAGGGGATAATGCCACGTTCCGCCCGCTGGATTTCTTCTTCGGCTTCTTTGACCGTGATTTGCCAGGCTGGGGCGAAACCTGGTGATTTTTCAAACATGATCTCGATCGCCTTCTGGTAGACCTGCACCTGGCGCAATTCCTGGCGTCCGGGCTTCTGGTTGAGCACCTGGACCATGTTGCGCAGGTTGTCGCGTTCCTGCTTGAGTTTGTCCGCCTCGCCTTTGCGTCGTTCGTTTTCCGCCGAATCTATTTCCAGTTTTGTGTGCAGGTGCTCGCGAAGTTTTTTGAGATTGCCGTTGAGTTCCCTGGCTTTCATCCATCCCCGCACCCATAGGATAGCTGCAATCAGCAAACCGATGCACAGGCCGCGCAGAAAGGGATTGGCAAGGAAGTCTGATATCCAGCTGCTGTTTTCCATGGTGTCTACCTCAGAGAGATGAAATTATGCGGAAGGGGCTGGGCCGGTTCCGGCATTTCGAGATGTTAGCGGTAATGAAGGCAACCATTTTTATTTGAATTGCCGATATTCGTCAAGCAAAACCAAGGCGGTGTACTCCTGAGTGGAACATTCAGGCGCCATGGGTTTCTCATGGTTTGGCGTTGGTTGCCGGGGCAAGGGAGAAACTCAGCCGTTTATTCTGGAGCTCGACATGGTCAAGCCGCACCTGCACCCGATCGCCCAGTTGATACATTTTGTTGCTCCGTTCGCCGATCAGGCGATAACGGCGGCTGTCGTGCAGGTAATAGTCGTCGGTCATGCTGGTGAGCGGCACCATACCGCTAATATAACTCTCATCCAGCGTGAGGTAGAGGCCGAAGGCAGTGACCCCGGAGATGATGGCCCCAAAGGTTTCGCCGATTTTGTCCATAAGGAAGAGTGCGGCACAGCGCGAATGGACGTTGCGTTCGATATCAATAGCCTTGCGTTCACATTGCGAGAGGTGCAGGCCGGCGTCTGCCAGCGTTTTTCCTTCGCCGGGAATCGGCGCGGGTGTGTGTTCTGTCTGCCCGGTTAACAAAACCTGCAGCACTCGATGGGCTACCAGATCGGGATAGCGGCGGATCGGTGAGGTGAAATGGAGGTAGAAAGCGGCGGCTAGACCAAAATGACCGGTATTCTCGGGGGAATACCTGGCTTGCTGCATGGTGCGCAACAGCAGATTGTTGACGATGTACTCGGCCGGAGAGCTCTGCGCCTGCCTGATCACCTGGGCAAACCAGGCGGGGTTGACCTCGGACTGGGGCAGGTGCAAACCAAGTGCCTTGGCGGCGTCGGTGAAGGTCTCCAGCTTGGTTGGGTCTGGGCGCTCGTGGATGCGGTAGAGCACCGGTTTGTTGGCCTTGGCCAGGGTCTCGGCCACGGCCTCGTTGGCGGCCAACATGCAATCCTCGATCAACGAATGCGCCTGATTTCGCTCCGCCAGGGTGATCGAGGCGACTTGTTCGCCGGCCAGAGCGACTTGAGGTTCGGGAATATTAAAGTCAAGACTGCCGCGTTCGGTTCGGCAGCTCTTGAGCAGGGATGAGAGTTTTTTCGCCCGCTCCAGCATCGGCACCAGATCGGCATGAGTGGCGCGAACTTCAGGATCATTGAGGTAGAGCAGTTGGTTGACCGTGGTGTAGGTAAAGCGCCGGCAGCTTCGGATCAGGCTTCGCGCATATCGTTCGCCGGTCCGTCGACCTTGGGCATCAAAGCTGAGGATGGCGGTGAAGGCTGGTCGGTCCTGGTCGGGAACCAGGCTGCAGAGGTCGTTGGAGAGCCGTTCGGGCAGCATGGGCAGAACTCGGTCCGGCAGATAGACGCTGGTCCCCCGCAGGTAGGCCTCGCGGTCGATCGGTGAGCCCGTCTGGACATAGTGGCTGACGTCGGCAATGGAAACATAGAGGATAAACCCGTCGCCTTTCCGCTCGACGCAGATGGCGTCGTCAAAATCACGGGCGGTCTCGCCGTCGATGGTCACATGTGGCAGGTGGCGCAGGTCGACGCGGCCCTCGGTGCATTCGCTCACCGCTGTCAATTGGGCCGCTTCCGCCTCGACCTCGGCGGGAAAGGTTTCCCGGAGGGCGGATTGAATGATGGCCATCCGGATCTGCACCCCCACCGCCCGGACATCACCGAGGATTTCAATGATTCGGCCGGTGGGTCCCTGTCGTTCCGAACCGTAATCAATTATTTCCGCCACCACCGCCATGCCGTTGCCGGCGGCAAGATCGTCGCCCCGGCGGATCAGCAGCGTATAGGGCAGGCGGTCGTCGTCCGGGGTCACATAGCCGCCGGCGCCGCTGGCGGTGAAGAGACCGCAGAGTTGGGTGACGGCCCGGCTGAGTACCTGGATCACTCGGCCTTCCCGGCGGCCACGGGCCGTTCCGGTGACGGCCACTAGGATAGAGTCGCCCTGGCTGGCGCTATTCAGGTGGTGCGGGGCGATAAAAATGTCTTTGCCGCCCTTGGCCTGCTCCCCCTCAAGGATAGCAAAACCGAATCCTTTGGAGGTGAGGTCAAGCGTTGCCCGAAGATGTTCGGCTTGTGCGGCCGGAAAAAAACGTTTGCCCTTTTTCTCGATTTTGTGCTCCTCGAGCAGTTGCGCCAGAGTATTGTGTAGCGCGGGCAACTGGCCTCCACCTATGTGGAGAGCCAGGGCGATCTCGGTTTCGGTCAGTGGCAGCCCCTGAGCGGCAAGCAGGCTCAGGATGGATGCGTGCAGTGAGCCCGTTGCTGTGCCGCGCCCTGTCCGGCGGCGGGTTTTTCGCGGCAATCCAGCTGCTTTATTTTTACGGAGAATTTTTCTGGCCATCTCTTTTCTCGTCCTTTGTTCAGTGCATATTTTGAAATCCGGCGGAACGAGAATTTTTCTTTGTCCGCAGGATAGTCTCTGTTAGAGTACAGGTTCGAGCTTTTGTCTTAAACAGACGATTGTACACCATTTAGGCGGTAAAGAAAGAAAAAGCCAAGGGAAGGCAGAATGCCAGATGCAGTACGTTAAATACGATCTTGAGGCATACCGCCAGGCCATGCAGGTTTATATTGGCAACGGTCCGGAATCACAAGTTTTCTGGAAGGCGTTGGATTTTGCCTTCGAGGCCCACGGCAACCAGTGGCGGCGTTCCGGCGATCCCTACATCATGCATCCCTGCTCAGTGGCCCGGATTCTGGCCGAGGAGTTGGATATCCGCAATCCTGAAATCCTGGCCGCAGCCCTACTCCACGATACTGTTGAGGATGTGGAAGAGGTGACCGGCGAGGTCATCCGGGATAAATTTGGTTCCAACGTCGAGGCAATCGTTGAGGGGTGCACCAAGGTCACCCATTATACCGGCGACCGCCAGACCTTCAAAAAGCTGGTCCATCGAAAAATTTTCAGTGGCGCGGCGGCCAAACTGGAGGTGATGATCGTCAAGCTTGCAGACCGGTTGCACAATCTTCGCACCCTTTCCAGCATGCCCAAGCACAAGCGGCAGAAGATCTCCGACGAAACCCTCGATATTTATGCCCCCCTCGCCACCATTCTCGGCCTGTTCGCTATTAAGCGGGAGTTGTACAACCTGGCGCTGGCCTATAAGTTTCCCCGTCAGGGCAGCCGGTTGCAGGTGCACATCAACAGCCTGCGCAACGATCCGGCTGTCCTGCAGATCATCGACAATGTCCAGAAGGCAATTGAACAAGATGGGCTGGAAGGCAAGGTGGCCCTGCGAACCAAGGGCTTGTGGGGATATTTCGACGTCCGCAACCGCATCCTGATCAAAGAAATTGAGAGTCCCCAGGAAATTCTGATCTTAATGAAAACCCGGAGCGGCTGTTACCAAGCTCTGGGGGTGCTCAATCAGATCTATCCGCCCATTCCCCGGACCATCCGCGATTTCATCGCTAATCCTAAGCCCTCGGGCTATCAGGGGTTGCACGCCCGGCCCAACATCAACGGCAGAAAGTATCTTTTCAAGATCCGGACCGAGGAGATGGCCCGCCGCGCCCAGCGCGGCATGGTGCGCGATTGGGGTGGCGACAGCAAGGTGAGCAGCCGGTTTTTCAAAGAAATCCAGGAGATGTTCGATATTCTCGGCAGTGACGATTCTGTCAGCTACCGGGACATGATTGCCGCCAGTGGCCGCAAGGAAATCTATACCTACACCCCTCAGGGAGACCTGATCTGCCTACCCATCAATTCGATCCTGCTTGATTTTGCCTTCCGGGTCCATACCGCCATCGGTCACACCTGTGTTGGCGGCATGATCGGCAAGCAGAAGGTCGGACTTAACCATCAACTTCGCGACGGCAACGTCATTAAGGTTATCCGCCAGGAGGGGCAGGTCAATTTCGACCCCGCCTTGCAGACCCTCTGCCAGACACCCAAGGCCAGGTCCGAACTCTCCAAGGCCTTTCGTCTCCGGCGGGAGGCGGTGTCCTCTCAGATCGGCGCTTCGCTGCTCTCTCAGGAACTGCGGCGATATGGCGTCCCCTTTGAGGTGGTCGAAAAAGAAGGGATGACCGATATTCTTGCCTATTTCGATATCGAATCCATGGCGGATCTTTTTTTGCAGCTGGGCGAGGGCAGGGTTCGACTGCGGGAACTGATCTTTGAGATCAGGAACGGACTCTACGTTGGTCGGCCGACTCTGTTTCAGCCCACCGGCGCTTTCAACCGGGTCGATTTGACGACACTCGATCCGGTGGTGATCAAATCGTCCGCCTGCTGCAAACCTGGTCCTCTTGACAAGGGCGTGATCGGTTTGCTCAGCGAGCGCGGCCTATCGTTGCACCGTAAGGATTGTGGTCAGTTGCAGAAAATCAACTTCCAGCGGGAAGATGCGGTGGAGGTCCGTTGGAAGCTGAAAAACACGAGGATCGAGAAAAATCAGCGGATCATTGTTATGCAGGCGACCCGCAACCGCTTGTTCATGCTGCTTTCCGTCGCACCCGAGGAAATGAAGGTGATTGATATCGTCTATCTCGGCAAAGGAGTAACGCTGATGGGTGATTGGGAGGTGAATTTTCAGGTGGCCAATTTGTACGGCCTGAAAAAGGTCGACCGGCATTTCTCCCGGTCCGGTCTCCGCTACGAGTTCGAGTTGGAGCAATAAGGTTCGGCCGGGCCTTGCCGGGACCCGCTCAATCAATTGAGCGGCCGATGCAGGGGTGGGCGGCCTGCGCCGACTGGACAGGGAGATGGGGAGTGTTTTCGAGGGCGTTTGTTCTGGCCGTTTTTTCCTTATCGGCTACGGCAGGCGCCATTTTTTTTGGGGCAAACAGCCGTCGATGTGCTCGTCCAACAGGGTTTGGAAGAGTTCACGGGAAATTTCTCTGGCACCGAAGCGGAGCAAGTGCTCGGTGGTCATCTGGCAGTCGATCATGGCAATGCCGAGCCGCTGGGCCTGCCGCACCAGGGCTGCCAAGGCCACTTTGGAGGATCCTGTGACGCGGGTAAACATCGATTCGCCAAAAAAAATCCGGTCCAGGCAGACGCCATAAAGACCGCCGGCCAACTGGCCATCCGCCCAGCATTCTATGGAGTGGGCAAACCCGAGCTCATGCAGGTGACCGTAGGCCTGCTGCATTTCCGGGGTAATCCAGGTGCCGTGTTCCAAACGGCCGGAAGAGCTGGCGCAACCGGCCAGAACGTCTGTAAAGGCAGTGTCGGCAGTGACCGAGAAGGTTCCTGTCTTGATGGTGCGCTGCAGTCGTTTGGGCAGGTGGAACTCTTCAGGGAAGAGGACGAGTCGTGGTGTCGGTGACCACCAGAGGATGGGGTCACCCTCCGAGAACCAGGGGAAGATGCCTTGACTGTAGGCTGTGATCAGTCGGACCGGACTCAGGTCGCCACCAATGGCCAGGAGGCCGTCGGGTTCGGCGAGTTCAGGGGCAGGAAAGACCGGTTTATTGGCTAGGCGAAAAACAGGCATGCGAATCCGGGTGGAGAGAAAGAGGATCTTGCGCCCGGAATCCTACAACGGCAATGAAAAAAGGCAAGCCCGAAGGCTTGCCTTGTGTCCAGCGGATGGGTGAGGAAAATTAAATGTTCTTACGTCGGCGAGCGATACCCGCCAATCCGGCAAGGCCGGTGCCGAACAGCAGCATGGTGGTGGGCTCGGGGACAGGGGCTACGGTGAGTTGATCTTGCGCGCCCCCTAGGTTCATGACCCGAACATCCCCGAGGCCTGACCAATTTCCTGACTGAACTATTGTTTGAGCAAGGGTGACATAAAAGTTGTCGCTTTTGCCGCCTGTTTCATTCTCGAAAAACCAAATGGCTTCCTGCAAAGCTTTTGCGCTAGCATTCGCTTGAGTTGGGGTGTTAGGGGTGACGCTAGAGTAGACGTAATCCTTAAGAGTGCCCCAGTAAAAATTGTGATAAAGATATGCTGTTTCCTGACTGATCTCATCAGCGACCCCTCCACCACTCACGGCTGCAGTGGAAATACCTTGTATCGTATAAAGATTATTTGACCCCAAGTAGATGTGCTCACTGTATTCGAGGCAAAACGACTGATAAAGATACTCACCTTGTTTATTGAAGACATTAAACTCCCCTCCGCCATTACCACCATTGTCGCCAAAGGTGAAATATACCTTGTCTCCGGTTTTGACAGGCTCAGCAACAGGGTTGGAAAGGGCTATTGTGGAAGTGAATAATATAGCAGATAAAGCAAGCAGTGAATGGAGTGCTATTTTTTTCATTTTTTTCCCTTTGTTAGATCATTTATAATATAAATTGTTTTACGTTGTTCTTGTAGGCATTGCGTCGAGCGGTGCTTTTAGAGTGATTATTCAATTTTTACCATGCACGAGCCGTGCCATATTTATTTTATCAAAAAAATCGGATATTTGGCTGTAGTGCTTATGTGTAAACGGGAGATTTTTCCGGTTAATCGAAAAAATCAAACAATTTGGTCCGGAAAGAAGGAATAGTGAGCGGGCCTCAGGCGGGGGAAAAGGAATTTTCTTTCTTCCTTACCGATTTTAGGTTCTTTTATTGTTTCCGCTGTGAGCATGTAAGCGGGGAATGTTTGGTTCCGGAAATGCGGAAATGTCGGGCGCGTACAGTGAGCGACTCTAGTTGAATTGGTGGTCAGGCAATAATCAGTTTTTGCCGGAATGCTATTCGCAGGAGCAACTAACTCATTGATAATCAATTGACTTGTTTCTGTTTTTACGGCATTGTATCGCTACTGATCAAGCCGTGGAGAGAGGTGTGTTGAATGGCAGGCCACCACTCGTCCGCCGGGGAAAGATTCCTGCCGATTTTACCCACCCAAGAGGTTCTGTAGAGACGCATGTATCGCGAGCATTTTCATCTCACCCATTCTCCTTTTGCGGAAGAACCGGACCCGGAGGTCTTTTTTCCAGGCGCCAAGCGTGAGGAAATCTGCCAGTCGCTCATTCTCGATGTTCTTGCCGGAAAACAGCTGATCAAATTGGTTGGCCGGGAAGGAGCCGGCAAGACCCTGATTTGTCAGCTGATTGTTGATCGGCTGCCCTCTGAATACGATGTGATCCACGTTGAAAATCCGGTCGGCTCCTTTGACGACCTGTTGCAAGTTGCCTGTATTGATCTGGGCATGGACCCGCGAGGCAAACACGATCCGGCACTGTACCTCGAGGAGTTTCAGCGGCTCTTGGACTGGAAACGATCCGAGCGGATCAAGGTTGTGCTAATCATCGACGAGGCGGAAAAGCTTTTCTTGGCCACCCTGGAACGGCTGATTCGGCATCTCGGTGACCAGGAGAGTCAGGACTTGACCGTTCTCCTCGCGGGACGACCGGAGTTGGATGCCAATCTCGATCAACTCTCTCTTTTTTGCCCCACTGTCGATATTCATTCAGGGTATTTTTTGGAGGACCTCACTGAAAGCGAAACGCGGCAGTATCTTCGTTTTCGCCTTAATGCCGCCGGTGTGCGCCGCGAGCAGCATGACGACATCTTCACCGAGGCGGCGGTGACTCAAATCTTCGATGTGTCCCGGGGGAACCTGCGGATGATCAATATCCTTGCCGAGGAAGCGTTGCAGGCTTCTTGCACGGAAAAATCGTTCATGGTGCTGCTCGACCATGTTGAACCTGAAGAGCCGGAAACGGAGAACGGGTTTCGCCTGGAAAACAAGATCATCGAAATTTACGAGCTGCTCCGGTACAATAAATTTTTGACGGGTGCGCTTGCCGGAGCAGTGGTGGCCGTGCTGTTGATTGGTTTTCTGCTCCTGGGCAAGAGCGGCAAGGAGCCACCGCCCTCGACTCAGGTGGCAGGGAACCCGGCGGCTGTCGCGTCAAGCCCGGAGGTCGCATCGTCCGGCCCCGATTCAATTGGGGCCCAATTAGCCTCGACTGGAGGTGGGGAAAAACGAGACGGCGAAAAGATTTTCCGGGAGCGGCTGGCGGCCAGCGCCAGTTGGCTGGCCGGGATCCATAAGGGTAATTACACCATTCAACTGATGATGCTGGGGTCTGACCAGGCCCAGGCGAGTGTCGCCAATACACTTATTCAGGACGAGTACTATCCAATACGTGACCAGTTGTATGTTCTGCGCAAAAAAAATACTCCCCCCACCATTTTTGTTTTTTATGGAATGTATGACAGCCTGGAAGCTGCCAGGGAAGCGCGCAACAATATGCCGGTTTTCCTCCGGAAACATCACCCTTATCCGCTAGCTGTCAGTGACGCTTTGAAAAAGCTTGGGAATTGAAGCCGGATTCGATCCGCACCCGACTCTGCTGGCTAAACAGCCCCTTCTATTGCACCCCCACGAACCCCTCATGGAACTTCTTCTTGCCAACCCACGCGGTTTTTGCGCCGGAGTCAACCGGGCGATTGCTATTGTGCACCAGGCTTTGGAGCGATATCAGCCGCCTGTCTACGTCCTGCACGAGATTGTCCACAATACCCATGTGATCGAGGAACTGCGGCAGCGAGGTGCGGTCTTTGTCGAAGAACTGGAGGAGATTCCCCGGGGTGCGGTCACTATTTTTAGTGCCCACGGTGTCTCCAGGGCCGTGGAGGAGCGAGCCAAGGAGCTGGGGCTACGGACCATCGACGCCACCTGTCCATTGGTTTCAAAGGTGCATCGGAGGATGATCCGCCTGCATTCGTTGGGGTATGACGTTCTGGTGATTGGTCACAAGGGACATCCTGAGGTTGAGGGCACCTGTGGTCAGGCTGAAGGGCCGGTGCATGTGCTTTCCCAACCTGACGAGATCTCTGCCCTCCGTGTCACCGACCCGGCCAAGGTCGGTTATGTCACCCAGACCACGCTCAGTGTTGATGACACCGCGGAACTGCTCAAGGCCTTGCGTGTCCGGTTTCCGCAGATCTCCGAGCCTGAGCGGACCGATATTTGCTATGCCACCACCAATCGCCAGGCGGCGGTGCGGCAACTGGCGGATGCGGTGGATCTGGTTCTTATCGTCGGCTCCAAAAATAGTTCCAACTCCAATCGACTCCGGGAAGTGGCGGAGTTGCGGCAAACACCGGCTTATCTCATTGATCATGCGGGTGAGATTGATCCGCAATGGATCGCGGGCGTCAAGCGGGTAGGCATCAGCGCCGGAGCATCGGCACCGGAGCATCTGGTGGTTGAGGTCGTGGCCTGGCTGCAACAGCATGGCGCCGGTGAAGTTGTGGAAATGGCAGGGGGGGAGGAGCACATCAATTTTTTGGTTCCGGATTTGCGAGCCTAACAGCTGGCTCGATCAGTCAGCTGTTCTCGATTGTTTCGATGCAGTCCCGCCTCTGAGAGTTAATGCATCAGCCGATGCACCCCAACCAACTCAATTCCCTGGAATGAATCGTGCCCGCATTGGGAGAGAGCCGCGAACATAGCCTGGTTCGGGTGGCCGATGCCAACGGCTTGACCTTGGCGATGTGCCAAGTTGACTAGAAGGTCGATCTGGCGGCAGATTGCAGCCGCATCCTGAACATTATCAAGAAATAGATGGCGCCGGGTGGAGGGCAGGTGCAGTTGGCGCGCCATTTTTAATCCTTGCGAGGCTTCGCTGGTGTAGGAATCGACAAAGAACAGGGAACGGGCCTTCAGGGTTTCGATCACCACCCGCATCCCCGTGCCGCTTTCACTCAAACGCGAACCCATGTGGTTGTTGGCCCCAATCGCATGGGGAATCGCCGTCAGCATCGCCTCTGTTTTCTGTCTGATCCGCTCCGGACTGTCCTTGACCAACAAAGTCACAGCCTCAAGGGGCACCTTCTTATCCTTTGGCTCCATGGGTAGATGAACCAGCACATCGTGCCCGCCTTGAAAGGCCTGTTCCGCCAATTCTGCAGCAAAAGGTGCTTGCGGTAAAAAGGAAAAGCTTAGATTTGCCCTAAACCGCAGAAACTGATTGCTGAGTTGCCGATCATAGCCCATGTCGTCGATGATAATGGCGACCAGTGGCCGGGGAAATCCGTTTGGTTGAGCAGCCTTCTTTTCTTGCCCGGCTGGGGGTGCTGTCTGCACCTTTTCCTCGGGCGGGGCGGGCATTGGTAGCGGCTCGGGAGCGATCGGGGGGGCGGAGACGGACAGCGGCTCTACTGCGGTTTGAACCGTTGGTTGATCAGCGTCTTTTTTCTCCGGGGGCGGTTCGGGGGAACGGCAACCGGTCAGAGAAAAAATGAGGAGGAAAACGAACACTATCAAACGATCTGCGGGTCGACGGGTCTGGGTGAAGAGCACAACCGGGCCGCTTAATTGTTTCTGGCGATAATATAATTCGCCAACCCCTTCAACAGGGTGACGTTTATGTCTTCGTTACCCGGCGTGGAGAAGGGAGCCAGAGCATCGATGGCGAGAGCGATATGCTGCCGGGCGGTGCGGGCGGCAGTGGTGAAACCTTCATGTTGGTCGATGAAAGCCACGAGACGTTGGTAGGCCTCGGACTGGGTCCGATCACCTCGGATGAGGTGGTCAATGGTTTGCCGCTCCGCTTCACTGGCCCCCTCAAGGGCATGCAACAGCGGCAGGGTGATTTTACCCTCGACGAAGTCATTGCCGGTTTGCTTGCCGGTGGTTTGGGCATCGCCCTGAAAATCAAGGAGATCGTCAACCACCTGAAAGGCGGCGCCGATGTTGTCGCCATAGGTGGCTAGAGCCTGTTGGCGCAGGCTATCCGCTCCGGCAAAGAGGGCACCGATAGCGCAGGTGGAGGCGATGAGATTGCCGGTTTTCTGGCGGATAACCCTGAAGTAGTCATGTTCTTTTGTTTCGATGTTACCGATGTGGCGGAGCTGTTCGAATTCGCCGTTGACCATGGAGGCCGTGGCCCGGCAGAAGATTTCCAGGCCTTCGGGCCCGGCGAGTTTGCCGATCAGGTGCATACTGCGGGCATGGAGCCAATCACCGGCCAGGATGGCAGACGCAAGCCCGTACCGGGCCGCCACCGTCTCTTTCCCTCGCCGTTGCGCCGCCCGGTCAATGACGTCGTCGTGCACCAGGGTCGCCACGTGCAGGTATTCAAAGGCTGTCGCCAGCAAATAGAGGTCGTCGTCATCACGGCCGCAGCACCGCGAGCAGAGCACAGTGAGCAGGGGGCGAACCCTTTTGCCGCCATTGAAAAGAGTGTAGTGCACAACCTCGGCTAGGAGTGGATCGCAATCGGCCAGCGAAGTTTTTAGATCGCCGCGCATTGCTGTTTCGACTCGGACGGCAATTGCAGCGGACGCGTCGCGCAAATCCAGGTTGGGTTTAGTTTCGGATGTGGTCATGGCGGTTGTCTGATTGTTCCGGTGGAGCGCCTATCGCTGGATAGCGTGCTGGTTGATAAAAAAAGCCGCAACATCCTCCAATTCCCGGGTGACGGGGCTCGGGGGGAGGCTTCTGAGAAACTGACGTCCATACCCTTTGGTGAACAGCCGGGTGTCGAGAAGGGCGATGACGCCACGGTCGTCGGCCGTCCGCATCAGCCGTCCCACTCCCTGGCGCAGGGTCAGGATGGCCCGCGGCACCTGGAAATCGTTGAACGGGTTGCCGCCCAGGGCCTTTATCCGGTTCGTGCGGGCCATGATAACAGGGTCGCTTGGGACTTCAAACGGTAATTTGTCGATAATGACCAGGCTCAAGGATTCGCCCGGGATATCGACGCCCTCCCAGAAACTGGCAACCGCAAAGAGCACAGAGTCGGTTTCTTGGCTGAACTGTCGCAGGAGCACCCGCCGTGGAGCCGAACCCTGAAGGAGCAAAGGATAGGGCAGGCGGTCGCGGAGGACGCGATGGGCTTGGTCCATGGCGCTTAGCGAGGTGAACAGGGCCAGGGTTCGTCCGCCGGCATGGGTAATGAGTGTTTCCATGCACTGGTGCTGAGCCTGCGGATAGTCTGGCGCTGTGGGTGGGGGAAAAGTGGAGCCGGGGATGTAGAGGAGTGTCCGGCCGTGGTAGTCAAAGGGCGAGGCCAGCGACAGGGTCGGCGTCTCCGGCGGGAGGCCAAGGCGTTCAAGGAAATAATGGAAGTTACCGCCGGTTGTCAGGGTCGCCGAGGTGAAAACGCAGTGCCGGACCAGAGAAAAGAGCGTTGATTGCAGCTCTGCCGCGACATCGATCGGCGTTGCGTACAAAGTCAGGTTACGGTCGCTCCGCTCGTACCAGTGGGTGTGACGGACATCCTCCGGAGCCAAGTCATCAAACTGCTCGGTTGTGATCAACTCCAGACGCGCCGCCAGTTCTCGGGCGCGGTCGGCGTACTGCTGCCAGGGGCCTTCCGTGGCCGTGATTTCCTCAAGACAGAGGCCCAAATGTTCCAGCGCTGCCGCGAGATCGCCACGTATCGTCCCGATTTCAGGATGTTCGGCGAGCAGTCCCTGGAGAAGAAAACGGCCTTTTTGCACCGGAAAGGCGGTCACAAACCGTTCAATAGTCCCATTGAGTCGGTTGGCCGCTTTGAGGACCGCTTCTCGCCGTGCGCCGTTTAGGTCGGCCTCTCCACTACGTTCGACGTCACCGGTTAAATCGAGGATCTGGTAGCGGGAAAAGGTGAAGCCGAAGAAGGTAGTCGCCACGTTTTCGACATGATGGGCCTCGTCGAAGATAATGGTTTCGTACCTGGGCAGGACCTCGCCGTACCCGGTCCGGCGAACGGCCAGATCAGAAAACAGCAGGTGGTGGTTGACGATCAGGAGGCGGCTGGCTGCGGCGTCCCGGCGCAACCGGTTGAGGAAACACCCCGTTGCCTCCGGGCAGCTGGCACCTAGGCAAAAATGGGAGAGGCAGCAGATTTTTTGCCAAAAGGGCGATCCGGCAGCGATCCAGTTCAGTTCGGAACGGTCACCGTGCACCGTCGTGCCGACCCATGCATCAACGGTCTTTTCCTCGCCTCCGGCTAAAAGATCGGCTTGACCGCTAGCCTGCAACTGGCGCCAGCGATAGAGGCAGAGATAATTTTGTCGCCCCTTGACGCACAATGCCTTGAGATCAGGGGCGATATGTTCCCTGATCAGGGGGATTTCTCGCTGGAGAATCTGGTCCTGGAGGTTGCGGGTGTTGGTGGAAACCACCACGCGGTGGCCGCTGAGGACTGCGGGGATCAGATAGGCAAGCGTCTTGCCCAGGCCTGTTTCCGCCTCGACCACCAGAGAGGAGGCCTGATCAGACGGCATCTCCTCTGCCCCATCGAGCAGTTGTGCAACCGCCCGCGCCATCTCCAGTTGACCGGGACGAAATTGATACGGAGTGAGGCGACTGGCCAGGACCCCTTCTGGACCGAAAAACCTATCCATGCGCGGGTGGTTCCAGAATATCACGCACGATTTCGACCACCTGAGGCGACGGATCGTCCAGCAAAGCCGGTAGGGCGGCCAACGTCTCGTCGGTGGCAATGAGACCGAGCACGCTGGCCGCTTCGCCTCGTACCCAGGCCACAGGATGGCGCAGCTGTGCGATCAAACCCGGCACGGCCAGAGTGAGATGGTGCGGGCAAAGTTCGACAAGATGTTCAAAGAGCACTGAAACACCAAGCCGCACCGCGAAGCGTTCATCCTCGAGCAGCAGCCCCGTCCAGGCGAGGTAGCGTGGCTCCTGGCGGAACATGGCGACGATATTGTCCACATGACCCAGGGAGAGAAAGTCGGCAATGACCCGCCGCAATTCATCATCGCCCACTTGTGAAGATGCTTCTGTTCTGGTTGTTTGATGCGTCATAACCTGCCTGTTGGGGAATTTTTTCAGTCCTTACCACGGCCTGGAAAAGGAGGCAATCCGAGAATGGCGGGGCTGGCGGCTTGACACCTGTTTTTTTCATGGGTAAAATACAGCCTATGTACCAGCAGATGCATAGAAATATTCGACCACACGGGAGCAATATGATTGAACGGCAATCCCCCAACCCCCCCTTGGCAGTAGCTGAGGATGAGTTGCTCGAGGGGGAGGAATGCATAGTCATTGTTGACGATTTCCCCGATATTGTCTTGCTGTTGCAGGACTTTCTCCAACAGCAGGGATTTCCTGCGGTCACCGCCGGCACCGCCGACGAGCTTCACCGCCAGCTTGCCGGTCACCGGGTGGCTCTGGTGCTGCTTGATATTGGACTGCCCGATGCCGACGGCACGAAGCTGCTACCTGAGTTAAAACGGGAACATCCCGATCTGGCGGTGATCATGCTCACCGCTGTGACTGACCTGCAGACGGCGCTTGCCTGCCTCCGTTACGGCGCCGACGATTACCTGACCAAGCCGGTGCAATTTACCGATCTTTTAACGACCTTGCGCCGAGTTCTGGAAAAACGGCGATTAACCATCCGTAACCGCCAGTACCAGCGGCAAATTGAACAGGCGACCTTCCGCATCCAATTGGCCCATGAACTGGCCATGAAGATGAATTCCGCCTATCTTAGCATGACCGAACTAGATGAGATCCTCCACGCCATCCTGGTGGGTATCACTGCCGAGGAAGGCCTGCAGTTCAACCGCGCCTTTCTTGCCCTGTTTGACGAATCCGGCGAACGCCTGGAAGGACGTATGGCAATCGGACCGGGAAATCGGGAGGACGGGAGCCGCATCTGGCGTGACGTTAAAGAAAAAGAACTGGGGCTGCACGACCTCTTTGACCGCATTCAGAGCAACGAAAACGGGGGGGATGTTGAGGTCAATCGGATTGTTCGGGCTCTGCAGGTCGAGGCGAAAGAGAACGATCATATTCTGATCAGGGCGGTGCGCAGCCGGCAGTCGATCAATGTGATCAACGGCCAGTGTGCCTATCCGGTGCCGCTTGAGCTGCTGGGATTGCTCCAGGAAGACACCTTTGTGATTGTGCCGCTGTTTTCACCTAGCCGGGCGTTGGGTGTGATTATTGCCGACCATTTAGTTGATCGCAGTCCCATCAGCGAGGAGAGGGTGCTTGCCCTGGAGAGCTTTGCCAGCCAGGCCAGCCTGGCTATTGAACATTGCCGCCTCTACATGGCCATGCAACGCAAGGTCGAGGAATTGGAGGAGGTGACCGGCGAACTGCAAAAAAACAAGAATTTGCTGGTTGAGGCGGAACGGTATTCGGCCCTTGGCCACATGGCGGCCCAATTGGCCCATACCATCCGCAATCCGATTACCGCCATCGGTGGAACCGCCCGTTTGCTCGCCCGCAAAATTGACAACCAGGAGTGGTTGCAGTTTCTGGCCATGATGGCCAGCGAAGCGGAAAAAATTGAAAAAACCTTGGAAAATCTCTTTAGTTTTGTCGAGCAGGTCAAGCCGGTTCGCGAACGGAACTCGCTGCTGCCGCTGATCCGCAAGTCACTGCTGCTGCATTTTGGGGCCTTGAAAGAGCAGGGAATCCGCCAAACTCTGCTGTTCCCGGCCAGCGATATCATGGTCGATATCGATTCGAGACTCATTCAGCAGGCCCTGGTGCATCTGATCCGCAACAGTGTCGAGGCCATGCCCCAAGGCGGTGAGTTGGTCATCGAGGTGCAGCAGGAGGAGGATAAAGTCCGGATTGTTATTCGCGATTCCGGCAAAGGGATGGAGGAAGGCAGGATTGGCAGGGCCGCTGATCCGTTTTTCACCACCAAAATGATTGGCACCGGCATGGGGCTGACCCTGGTCAAGCGGATTGTCGAGGATCACGGCGGCAGTTTGACCCTGCAAAGCGGCAACGACGGCGGCATGCAGGCTACGATTGTCTTGCCTGGGGGGGCGTTGTAGTTTTCTAACCTGCGTCGAGTGGGCAAAAAAGGGAAATATAAAAGAAGGGGAGCAGGTTTTTTGAACCTGCTCCCCTTCTTACGTTAGATAATGCAGTGTAGTCGAAAAAGCTTAAAAAGCGAGCTCGAATCTGGCCAGTCCAGCAAAACGTCCGTCTTCCTCGATGGCCCGGTTGGTTGATCTGGTCACGTTAATGTACTCAAAGCTAGGATCAAGGTAACCGGCGGAGAGAAAGACATTCATACCCTTGCTGATGGTATACTGCATAATGGCCGATAGCTCCCATGCGCTGTCGAGAGCGACGAGGTTGGTGCCTCCGGCGAATCCAGGACCGTCACCGCCCTGGGTCCAGGGGTCGATGTCAGCATAAACCAAGTTACCGGTAATCTTGAGGGATTCGTTGATTTGATACGAAGGGCTGAACCCAATCCACAACCAGTCGCCACCAACACCAATCTGTTGAGCGGTGATAACGCTGTTGTCGGTGGAGCCAATCATGATAAAACCGTAGGCCCTGTCAGGAATAAATCCGCTGTTCGTGAAGCCGCCATTCAGTGTCAGGGTCAGCTTGTCGATGGTGTAGGACGGCATCACATATCCACCCCAACCGGTGTCGTTGGAGCCAACCGAATCTATACTATCGTTATTGCTGTCCTCATACCATGCGTTGAAACCATTCAGGTCGGCGGCTGTGATGCCGAGTTCGCTCACTACACCGAACTGTCCACTCTTGCCATTGACGTAAAGGGAGCCAAATCCGCCGCTGTTTTGAGTTTTGCCCGCAGGATAGTTGTTGTTGACCACTTCTGTCTCGCGCCGATCATCGCTTTGATAACCGGCTATACCGCCAACAGTCCAATCCTTGTTGGCCTTATATTTAAGGTGAACGGCATAGCGCATTTCGTCGTTGTCGCTTTGCTGATCTTGTGTCGTGGTGCCGGCATTCACACCGGTATTGGTGTTCTTTGACTCGTCCATCCAGACGATAAACGGATTGATCTCGAGATCGCCGGTCTTGATGATACCCCGACCACCCGTCATATTGACGTCATCAAAGAAAAAGTTGTAGGTCGTGCCCAGAGGACCATAGGTGGAGCGGAATTTACCCAACTCTACAGTCATATTATCGTTGAAGGGGATACCCATGAATGCTTGGTCAGACCAAATGTTGTTCTGTTGAAGGTTGTTGATTTGAGACACGTCGGTGTCAATGTCACCCATTAAGGTTTCCATCAACCGGATACGCGCAAAAGCATAGGCGCCGCCGGCAGAGGTTCCTTTGATGTTGAAGCGAACCCGGCTGTCCATTTCGTTTGAACTGCTGTAGTGGGAGTTTGCCGGGTCGGCCGTGTTGCCAAAATTGTTGTAATATGCTTCACTCTTGTAATAGGTACGTACGCGGGCGTCACCGGTGAGAACAACGCCAGGCTTAACCTCGGCGGCAGAAGCGGTGGAGGCAATGCCGCTCACCAGCATCAGGGCTGCGCCTGCTAAAAGTACTTTTTTCATATTCCTCTCCTTTTTATCAATTGTTGATTACGTGTTCCCCTAACCGCGAGAAACATTTTAGACCTATCATCTATGGTTGCACGATAGAGTAACTTTACCTAACCGTCAAGTTTTTTTTACCCGCAGTAAAAAAATTTTAACCGAGCGTATTTATCGACATATCGAGCTCATCTTCGGATCACCGGGCAATCCTTTTGGCCAGGGCTTTTTCCTTTCGACAGGCTCAGGGGAAACAGGCATTCCATGGAAAGACTTCGGGGGCTCATTCGTGCCGGGTCTGTCAGCTCGATGCGAACATTCATTGGTTGACCGTGTTTACCCGCAGGGTGTAGCTGTTGAGATAGGTGGAGGCCGAACTCCAGAAGACAAAAGGATAATTTGTCTCAGCTTCGGCGAACAGCACCCGGTACTCCAGGCTTCTCTTGTTACCGTCGACAACCTGATAGTTGGTGATGTAGCCCGGAATTTTTTTAGTTTCCCAGAGGCGGACCAGGCTATAGCCTTCCCATTTGAAGGCCGTGAGCGAGCTGCCGTCGAAATAGCGGAGGTTGGGCATGAAGGTGACGGTTTCCAACCGGTTGCGGCCGACTAGGATATCGTTGATCTTATCGCCGTCAAGATCGGCAACCACGATGCGCGTCCGCACCCACGCGGTTTCTTTTTCTGCGAGCGCCGCATTGTTGGCGCTGGTCAGAGTGCCGAAGAAGTTATTACTGGCGCCGCAAGTATCCGGACTGGTCCAGCGCACGGTGCCAGCGGAATCGTACAGTTGCAGTCGATTATCGTTGTTGATGGCAATAACAACCTTGGTGCCGCTGTGGTCGAGGTCCGCCAGGACGAAATCAAAGATATTCAATCCCTTGGGCAGGTTCAATCGTTGGCCCTCGGCGAGGGTGTTGCGCCCATCAAGGGTCATGTAGTGGATGTCGCCGCTTTCTCGCTCGCCGGCGAGACTGCTCTGGCCGATCAGGACCGGTGGTTCGCCCGGCGAGGTCATGGTTCGCAGATACTGGCGGACATGTTGGAAGAGGAAGGTCATTTTCTTGCCGTTCCATTCCAGGGCGGAGGAATCCGGAAGATCCTGGTTACTGCCGCTGATATAAATTTCCTGGAGGCCGTTTTTATTGAGGTCGCCCAGGGTGACCGAGTGGTAGCGCAGGTGGTTGGGCAGGTCAACGGTTGCCAGCATGCGGAACTGGCTGTCGTCATAACGGTAAAGCATCAGGCTTGATTTGGTGAGAACGACGATTTCTTCCTTGCCGTCGCCGTCCAAATCACCGGCATTCATGTCCATGGTTTCCACCGGAATGCTTTTGCTGCGGAAACTGCTGGCGAGTTCGAATTGCCCCCCGGCTTCGAGTCCGGTGGTCATGCCGGCGAACTGGCCGTCGAGGTAGGCGCGGTCGGGATGGGCAGTATAAAAGGCGGCCATGCCACCGGATTGTTTGGTTCCCGCTTGTGCTGTGGTCTCGGGTCGGGCATTGCCAAAGACCGAGCTGCTGATGTCCCAGGCCAACTCATCGACTGCGGTCATGGCATCGTCGACGGTGTTGAAGCTCTGGAGGAACTTTTTGGGTGCTTGGCCGGAGGTCTGGGAGAAAACATAGCTGGTCAGCTCAAATTGGCCGCCTTTGGGCGTCAGAGAACCGATGATGAGGTAGTCGGCACCGGATTGGCGAAGTTGCTGAGCAAAAGCCGAATGGTCTCCTGATTTCAGCGCTTTGGCCATCTGTTCGGAGGCAGAGCCTTGGGCAACGGCGGCGATATTGGCCCGGGAGGCGAGTCGACTGGCCAGGGTGCTGGCCAGTCCATTTTTCAGGTAAGCGTAGGAACCGGGAATCTCGACATCGAACGGGAGAACGATGGCCTGCCGTTTTGCCTGTGTGGCTGTTTGGGCTGCGGACTGAGCTGTCCAAGGGGCAATCAGCAGAAAACAGCAGCAAACGACAAGGAAGACCGCCAAAGTGCGGGCTCTGCCGCCGGCGGAAGAGGGTGTGCGCGAAGGAATAACGTTCACGGTGGGCGCTCCTGTTACGGGTGGATAAGGGGTTGCAAAAGAACGAAAGGGGTTTCTCAATAGTTGTGCCGTATGACGGCACGACTCTCTCAACTTCATGTGTTTTACAAAAAAAGGAAAGAGAAAACTTGTTCTGCGGGGAAAAACACGACAAGAAAGAGCAGCCGATGCAAACGGACAAGGCAATAAGTGTAGGGAGATTGCGCCAGGGTCAACCATGCCATGGGGATGGCTTATTCCATTTCTATTTCAAAAGAGAAGCGCGCCTGTTTGTCATATAAAGTCCACAGCCGGATAAGTCTGTGTCTTGGATGGGAGAGAGTGCTGCACAAGCCTGAACTTTGTTCGCGGGCATGGCCCGCTCCTACCAGCAAACTCGATACCCTCGGGGTAGGAGCGGGCCATGCCCGCGATGTGAATCCTGAATTGTTACATCTACTCGGATGTCATCGACGAGCACAGCGAGGAAAAATCTCATTATTGGCCGAGATTTCTTGCTTCGCTCGAAATTGACACCCCTTCGTTGACAAGGTTTTGCTCCGTGCATCATGCTTCGCTTGATTTAGACATAATGGAATTAGATGAGATGGTCGGCGATCAGCCCGTAAAACGACCCGTCGTTGGTGAACAGCCAGCCGAGGTGGGTCTGGCAGGTGTTGCAGAGGGCGACTTGCCAATGGTAACCGGGAAACCAGGTGAACTCAGGAGAAGGATCGCCCTGAGAAACGACACCCGGCGCTTGGCTGAAACAGCGGATCTCGAAAGCAATGCCGGCGGGGTTGAAAAAAGCGTGGTTGTGGCGGCCGTTGACTGTGATGCTCCGCCCCTGGTGGGTGACCTCCGCGCCACAGGTGGAGCAGAGGAGAGCCTGGTCATCCAGTTTCTCCGGTGAGCGGCCGGATTGGGCGTCCGGCCGACGGGAGACCTTTGCGGAGGGCCATTGAATCCGGCAGCCGCGCGGATCAGGCAATCTGCCGCGCTTTGTCCTTGTAGTGGGCAACAATTGCCTGCACCATGTCGCTGATGGTGTACCGCTCGGGCTGGATGTCGACCCGCAAACCCCGGTCGCGCAGCGTTTCTGCGGTAATCGGTCCAATGGCGGCAATGGTCACCTGGTCGAGCAGCCGGTGCAGTTCGTCGTCGTTGGCGGCATCAATCATGGTGAGAAAATTGGTCACAGTGGAAGAGCTGGTGAAGGTGACCAGATCGACGGTTCCCTCGAGCAACTGATCGCGCAACTCCTCCTTGGGGCCCTGGGGCGGAATGTTGCGGTAAACCGGGGCAATGGTAACCTTGGCCCCGGCGTCGGTCAGCATCTCCGGTAGCATTTCGTTGGCCCGCAGAGCACGAGGCAAGAGGATACGGCAGCCTTTAACCTCGGTTTTGACCAAGGATTCGGCCAACCCTTCTCCGGTGAATTTTTCCGGGAGCAGGTCGGCCTTAATACCGTGCTTCAACAGTTCTTCAGCGGTGGCCTTGCCGACCACGGCAATTTTTGTCCCAGCCAGATGGCGGCTGTCGTACTCGAGATGGGCCAGCCGCTGGAAAAAATAGGTGACTGCATTGAGGCTGGTGAACAGCAGCCATTGGTAGTCGGTGATCTCCGCAATGGCTCGGTCGATGATTCGATAATCATCCACCGGCTCGATGTGGATGGTTGAATACTCGAGGCATTCGGCACCGTGCTCTTCCAAGAGTGCGACCAGGTCACTGGCTTGCTCACGGGTCCGGGTGACAACGATCCGTCTGCCGAACAGCGGTCGTTTTTCAAACCAGTCGATGGTGCTGCGCAGTTTGACCACCTCGCCAACGATCACCAGGGCCGGTGGTTTGATGTAGGCCTGGGCCACGACATCACAGATGGTGGCCAGCGTCCCGACCACCGAGCGCTGCTGCGGGGTCGAGGCCCAGCGGACCACGGCCACCGGGGTTTCCGGCGAGCGGCCGAAGTCGATCAGTTTTTGGGTGATGCTCGGCAGGGTTTTAATCCCCATGTAAATAACAATGGTGCCGACACCGGTGGCCAGTTTATCCCAGGAGATGTTGGAGAATTTCTTCGTCGGGTCCTCGTGACCGGTGACAAAAGCGACCGAGGCGGTGTAATCGCGGTGGGTGATGGGAATGCCGGCATAGGTGGCGGCGGCGGTGGCTGAGGTGACGCCGGGAACGACCTCAAATTCGATGCCTTCGCCCACCAGCTCTTCAATTTCTTCCGCACCCCGGCCAAAAATAAAAGGATCGCCGCCCTTGAGGCGCACCACCATCTTGCCCTGTTTGGCCAGTTCAACCAAAAGCTTGTTGATGCCTTCTTGGGTAAAGGCGTGCAGGCCGCCGCCTTTCTTGCCGGCATAGATCAACTGCGCGTTTTTGGGTACATAACTCAGCAGTTTTGGGTTGGCCAAGTAGTCGTAGACCACTACCTCGGCACGTTCCAGCAGGTATTTGCCGCGCAGGGTGATCAGGCCGGGGTCGCCGGGTCCGGCACCGACGAGATAGACTTTGCCGTTTGCCGGTTGCAGGGGGGAATCGTTTGTTGTCACGGTGTCCGTCGTCTGTGAGAAAAGAAGAAAAAGGTTATTTCGTTGCCGGGGATTCGGTGCAATAGACTGCGTCGAGGATGGCCTTGCCGCCTTTGGCCAGCAGCGTTTCCGCTAGAGAGGTGCCCAGCGCTTCGGCTTGATCAGCAGGCCCTGTTGCTGTTTCCTTGAGAATGCGGCGGCCATCCACAGCGGCAATCAACCCCGTCAGGGTAAGCGTGGTGCCGGAGAGAGTGGCATGGGCACCGATGGGCACCTGGCAGCCGCCTTCGAGGCGAAGGAGGAACGCTCGTTCGGCGGCAACGGCGGTTGCTGTAGTCAGGTGATGAAGAAATTGCAGCCCTGCGAACAACTCGGCGTCGTCACGGCGCAGTTCGATCCCGAGCGCTCCCTGGCTGATGGCCGGCAGCATCTGCTCCGGTTCCAACAGAGTGGTGATCCGATGCTCCAACCCCAGGCGATGAAGCCCGGCCCCGGCCAGGATAATGGCATCAAAGAGACCCTCGTCGAGCTTGCGCAGCCGGGTATCAATGTTGCCGCGCAGATCGACAATGCTGAGATCCGGCCGCAAAGCCGCCAGCTGCGATTTGCGCCGCAGGCTGGAGGTGCCGACAGTCGCTCCTTGGGGAAGCGTTTCGATGGAGCCATACTTGACCGAAAGCAAGGCATCCTTCGGAGTTTCGCGCACCGGGATAATGCCGATATGCAACCTTGCCGGCAATTCGGTGGGTACATCCTTCATCGAATGCACTGCCAGGTCGACCTTGTCGGCCAGGAGGGCGTCCTCGATTTCCTTGACAAACAAACCCTTGCCGCCGACCTTGGCCAGCGGCACGTCGAGGATGCGGTCGCCCTTGGTGGTGATTTTCACCAGTTCGACCTGGGTTCCCGGATGGGCGTGTTCAATCTGGTTTTTGATCCAGGTGGATTGGGTGACGGCCAGCAGGCTGGCGCGCGTCCCTATGCGCAGCAATGTTCTCATGCACCGGTCCTGTGGCTATGGCGGCTAGCGATCTTTGATAAGTACGGTAGCGGCCATATACCGCTCGCACAGTTATTTGTCAATTTCATCGACAAGGGCGGCGGCCAGGAGCGGTAGCATCAGCTCGTGGTGGCCGGTGAAGTGGAACCCCTTGCCGCCCTCCAGAGTGGGGCGGTGGACCACGTTGGTCGCCGGGCGATAGTGGCGGATAAAATCGAAATTGGCGGTGGTGAACCGCTTGACCTCATGACCGAGATTGCGCACCACCGTCAGGGCCTTGAGGAAGACTTCGGGCAGGAGCACGGCGGACCCGACGTTGAGATAGACACCGCCCTCCAGTTCGCTGACTAGCCGGCAGAAAACCCGGAAATCATGGTGTCCCGCCCGGCCGATCGCCGCGCCGTCAGCTGAGGGGTGAATGTGGATGATATCGGTGCCCATGGCCACATGAACGGTCACCGGCACTTGCAGCTGGGCGGCCATGGCGAGCAGGCTCATGTCGTTGTGAGGAAAATGGTTGGCCAGGAGCATTTCACCCACGGCCTGACCGATGCCGATGCCTTGTTCAGCCCCGGCAATGATAGCTCCGTTGAGCACTTCGCCGGTTTCCTTGGCTGCGCCAAAGGCTCCGGCGCCGAGGACG
The DNA here is from genome assembly GCA_038318785.1 of Desulfobulbales bacterium. Classification (GTDB taxonomy): domain Bacteria; phylum Desulfobacterota; class Desulfobulbia; order Desulfobulbales; family Desulfobulbaceae; genus Desulfobulbus. The sequence continues at coordinate 36,347 of JBBQCO010000014.1, forward strand.
TCGGCCACCTCCTCCGAGGTCCGGCCGACCATGGCGATCTCAGCGTCGTGGATGATGCCCGCGCCGTTGAGAGCCAGGGCGGTGATAATCCCCCGCCGCATCAGGTCGATCAGGATTGGGTTGAGTCCGACCTTGATGACATGCGCCCCCATGCCGAGGATCACCGGCCGGTGTTGGCGATGGGCCTCGCCGATCCGCTGCACCAGATCCGGAAAGTCGATACCGGCCAACTGGGCGGGGAGGGCGGCGAGGAGCTGGCGCACGGTCATCCCTGGATGCACCGGAGAGGCAAAGTCATCGACACTGACCTTGGAGTGGCGGCCATGTACCGAGTAGGTGTGCAAGCCACTGAAATCAAGGGGGCGGGGAGGATAGGTAGCCATGGCTGTTGCGAAAGTGGAAGGGCCGATCGAGGGAATCAGGAAGCGCCGAACATTTGTTTTTCGACGATTTCACAGAGCACATGCTCCACCCAGAGATGCGTTTCCTGGATATGGGGGGTGGAGTCCGAGGGCACATTGAGCACCATGTCGCAGATGGCGGCCAGGTCGCCTCCCGGGCGAGCGGTACCGCCGGTGAGGGCCACGGTTTTCATGCCGATGTCCCGTGCCGTCTGCATGGCCTTAATCACGTTGGCCGAGGTGCCGGAGGTGGAAATGCCGAGAGCCAAATCCTCGGGTTTGCCCAAGGCCTGGATCTGTTTGGCAAAGATCAACTCGTAGGAAAAATCGTTGGCTATCGAGGTGATCACCGAGGTGTCAGTGGTCAGGGCGAGCGCGGGCAAGGGCCGCCGGTTGATCAGGAAGCGGTTGACGAATTCGGCCGCCAGATGCTGGGCGTCGGCAGCGCTTCCGCCATTGCCGAAAATAAGCAGCTTGCCGCCATCTTCGAACACCTCCCGTATCCACTCGGTCAGTCGAATGATATCGTCAGCGGCCTCTTTAATAAAGGCCTCCTTGGCCATGATGGACTGGACCAGATTGGTCGAAAGGAGTGTTTTCATGTTTCCAACCATAAAGGAAAACAGGAGGCTGTCAAACAAAAAAACGTTTCCGCACCCGAGGGCACGAAAACGTTTTTGACAACGAATGGATGGGGGAAGGGTTACGGCAACTGCTTCATGATGAGCTCGGACACTTCCTTGATGTTTTTGGAACCATCAACGGAAATCACCGCAGAACCCGGCAAGCCCTTGAAGTAGTTGACGGCGGCCATGGTGCCGGTGGTTTCATCGTAGTAGATGTTATGGCGTTTGTTGATCGCCTCTTCATCCTGGTCGTCAGCACGGGCGGAAAGCTCGCCGCCGCAAACGCGGCACACTAATTTGCCGTCCTTCTCAACCGGTTTGATGGCCTCAAAGGCGATATGGTTGGGATGGTTGTTGTCGTTGGCGCAGAGGCGACGTCCCATGATCCGCTCTTTGGCAATCTGCCGATCTAGCGTGATTTCGAGCACATAGTCAAGTTTCATGCCGGCATCTTTCAGGGCTTTGTCCAGAGCTTCTGCCTGGGCCAGAGAACGGGGAAAGCCGTCGAGCAGCCATCCTTTTTCTTTCGATTTGCCCAGGGTCTCGAGCACCATCGGGATGGTGAGTTCGTCGGGAACCAGGTCGCCGCGATCGATAAAGGCTTTGGCTTTTTTGCCCAGCTCGGTGCCGCCCTTGATGTGCTCGCGGAAAATAGCGCCTGATTCGATGTGATTGATGCCGTATTTTTCTTTGACGATGGCGCCCTGGGTGCCTTTGCCGCTGCCGTTCGGACCGAAAGTAAGGATGTTCATGCCGGCTTCCTCCATGTTAGATTCAAAGAATGATTGGATAACATCTTTATATAGTTAACTAAAAAAAGGGTCGGAAAATGAATGACCTCTCATCAGGGCGATGAATATACAGTACCTTGGATGAATGTGCCACGAAAAATGATGGTTGCGATCAAGGGAAGTGATAGCTGCGGCTAAGGCCAATAATACAGCGGGTTATTGCTCGGGCAACAGCCTTGGCTCGGATGCGTGCTGCGCGGGAACGGGCAGAGGATTATTCTTGAGCAGAGATTGGCCGGAGCATACTTTTTGACAAGGCGCGGGAAAGAGGGTAGAAAACGGCCCAGATACGTCTCTTCTTCAATTTTTTCGGGTGATGACAGGTATGAAGGAAATCAAGGTCGGATTGATTGGTTTTGGCACTGTGGGCAAGGGGTTGGCGGAAGTGCTGCTGTCGCAGCGGGAGCGGCTGGTCAGGCGGACGGGAATGGTGATCCGGTTGGCGGGTATCGCCGATCACGGCACCACCGTTTTGCCGGAACGTTTTAGTGACATTCCCTTGACCAGGGACGCCATGGAACTGATCAATAACCCGGAAATCGATATTATCGCCGAGCTGATAGGCGGCATTGAACCGGCTAAAACCTTTGTTATGCAGGCAATAGCCGCCGGCAAACATGTGGTGACCGCCAACAAGGCCTTGCTTTCCCAAGAAGGTGCCGACATCTTTGCGGCAGCGGCCAAGCAGGGGGTGGAAGTCGGCTTCGAGGCCAGCGTCGGCGGCGGCATCCCAGTGATCAAGGCCTTGAAAGAAGGATTGGTTGCCAATCAAATTCTCTCGATCATGGGAATCATGAACGGCACCGCCAACTACATCCTTACCTGCATGACCGATGAGGGAGTCCCCTTTGACGAGGTGCTTAAGGACGCGCAGAAGCTCGGGTTTGCCGAGGCCGATCCAACCTATGATATTGAAGGCATTGATACGGCCCATAAGCTCGCCATCCTGATGACCATCGCCTATGGCACGCCGATCACTCACCACCAGATTGCCACCGAGGGCATCTCCCGGATCGAACCCATGGATATCGAACTGGCGCGTGAACTGGGCTGCCGGATCAAGTTGCTGGCCATCAGCCGCAACCACGGCGACCATGTCGAGGCCCGGGTTCATCCCACCATGGTGCCGCAAAGCCACCTCCTGGCCTCGGTCAGTGGAGCCTACAACGCCATCCATTTCCAGGGTGACACCGTGGGTAACGTGCTGCTCTATGGGCAGGGAGCGGGCATGATCCCCACCGGAAGCGCCGTGGCTGCCGATGTGGTCGACATCGCTCGTAACATCGCTTGTGGCTCGATTGGCCGGGTGCCGGCACTGTCCTACCTGCCCGAGCAGATGCAGCCACGGCGGATCACGCCCATGGATGAGCTGTATGGACCTTATTATTTCCGGCTCACCGTCCTGGATCAGCCCGGCGTTCTATCGGCGATTGCCGGTATTCTCTGTAAATACGAGATCAGTATCGAGTCGGTGATCCAGAAGGGCCGCAAGAAGATTGGCGCCGTGCCTCTGGTCATCGTCACTCACAGTGCCAAGGAATCAGCGGTGATCGGCGCTTTAAGCGAGATCGGCCAGTTGAAAACTGTTACCGCGCCGGTGGTCAAAATCCGGATTCTTGAGGAGGAGTAATCCCTCCCCAGGGATAGACTTTCTGTGACACTATGAAATACATTTTGTTGATCGGCGATGGCATGGGTGATGTTGCCATTCCATCTCTGAACGGCCAGACTCCCCTTGAAGCTGCCGCGACCCCGACCATGGACCGGCTCGCGCGCCAGGCTGAAATGCTGTTGGTGCGGACCGTGCCCGAAGGGTATCCTCCGGGAAGCGATGTCGCCAACCTTTCCCTGATGGGGTATGAGCCGGAACGGTACTACACCGGCCGGGCGCCGCTTGAGGCGGCGAGTCTGGGGGTGGAGCTGGCACCGGAGGAGATCGCCTTTCGTTGCAACCTGGTGCATGTGGATCGCCAGGCTGATGGTCGCATGGTCATGATTGATTACAGCAGCGGCCACATCACCACCGAGGAAAGCCGGCAGTTGATTGCGGCCCTGCAGGCCCAATGCGGTAACGACCGGCTTACCCTGTATCCCGGCGTCAGTTATCGCCATCTCCTGGTCTACAAAGGCGAGTTGCCGGAAGGTTTCACCACGGTGCCGCCCCATGACCATACCGATCAGGATGTGGCGGGGTTCTTTCAGGCCTATTGGCAGGTGGCTGATTTTCGTGCGCTCATGGAACGGGCGCCGAAGATTCTGGCCGATCATCCGGTTAACCGGGAAAGGGAACGGCTGGGTAAAAGAACGGCCAATGGTATCTGGCTCTGGGGCGAGGGGAAGCGGCCGTCCATGGAGACCCTGGAGCAGCGCTTCGGTATCCGCGGCGGTCTGATTTCGGCAGTCGATCTGCTCAAAGGGCTCGGAGTACTTGGTGGGCTGGAGGTAGTTGATGTCCCCGGTGCAACCGGTTACCTCGACACCAATTATGAGGGCAAAGCTCAGGCAGCGCTTGATGTGTTGGCCAAGGACGATTTTGTCCTGGTTCATGTCGAGGCCCCGGACGAAACCGGCCATCAGGGGTTGGCGCCGGAGAAAGTCCAGGCTGTGGCGGATTTTGATCAACGCATCGTCACTCCAATCGTCGAGGAAATGGAGCGTCGTGGCGAGCCGTTTCGTCTGGTGGTGACCATGGACCACTACACTCCCGTGCATCGCCGTACCCACGAAGATTGGCCGGTGCCGATGTTTCTCTATGATTCTCGGGGGATTGCTCTCCCTTCCCGTCGGACCTACACCGAGACAAATGTACAGGCGGCAGTTCGGGAGAACGGTTTGGATCTCCCCTCCGGAGGCGCCTTTTTTCGCCGCTTTGTTGAACGGGGGGAGCAGTCGTGAGTAAACTGGCAGTCAGTCTGGCGGAACCGGTGTTCACCACCACCTACCGGGTGATCTACGGCGATACTGATGCGGCGGGTGTGGTCTATAACGCCAACTATCTCCGTTATTTTGAGATCGGCCGCACCGAGATGATGCGCGCTTGGGCCTTGCCTTATAAGGCCATTGAGGAGCTGGGTTGCATCCTGCCGGTGACGGAGAGTTATCTTCGATTCAAGGCCCCGGCCGCTTACGACGATCTGCTCACCATTGCCGCTTCATTGGTGGAGATCAGCAAGGTAACGTGTCGTTTTCATTATGCCATCACCCGCCTGGGTGAGGATGGTCGGTCAACCTTGTTAGTGAAAGGCTTTACCAGCCATGCCTGCGTCAACCGTCAGGGAAAATTGACGGCTTTTCCGCCCTTGGTCCTGGAGAAGATTGCGGCGATTGTCGGAAAAGATGCGGTGAGCCAACAGAATGGTTGACTTTTCTCCCCAATAGATTAATATCATCGGATTGCAACGCGGGGTGGAGCAGTCTGGTAGCTCGTCGGGCTCATAACCCGAAGGTCACAGGTTCAAATCCTGTCCCCGCTACCACGCAGATTCATGGGGTTAAGTCATTTTGGCTTAACCCCTTTTTTTGTTACCCCTTGGCTTTGTAGGCACTTTGTAGGCAAATCCGAACAATGCGGTTAAAATAAAAAAAAAT
>JBBQCO010000015.1:0-40437 GCA_038318785.1 Desulfobulbales bacterium
CACCCGTCTGTCCGGGGAGTTGACCGCGGGGTTGATCAACATCGCCAGCCAGCATGATCACCAGCAATTGCTCAATGTCCGCAGTCACCTCGATTATCTTGACGCTTTTGGTGAACTCCGGGGGCTGCGGCAGCAGTTCACCAAGCTCTTTCATCGTTGGCAACAGGCCTCCTCGGAGCTGCGGCAATTGCAGGAGAAAGAGCAGGACAAGGAACAGCAACGCGATTTTCTCCGTTTCCAGCTCGCAGAGATTCGCAAGTGTAACCCGGTGGCGGGCGAGGACGAGCAATTGGTACGTGAGCGTGAGCAGCTCAAGTCCGCAGATACGCTGCGCCGTCTGGTGGGCGCTTCGAGTCGACAACTGACTGACCCGGTTAACAGTGCTTTGGTTGAGATTCGAAAAAATTTGGAACAGGCTACTTCCCTTGACGGTAGGCTTGGTCTGCTGGCCGAGCGAATCACTTCCGCAGGATTCGAATTAGAGGATCTTGCCGGCGGTCTGCGGAAATATCTTGATGCGATTTCCATGGATCCTGCCCGGCTTGACAGTCTTTCCGAGCGATTGACCGAATTGAAGCAGCTGCAGCGCAAATATGGGCCGACGCTCGACGAGGTGATCGCCTTTGCCGAAAAGGCCGAGTCAACCCTGGCATTGCTGGAGAGCTTGGAAGAGGAGATTGCCCGGGCGGAAGTCAGGGTGGAGGAAATTTCTACCGAGGCCTTGCTCAAGGCTGCCGACTTGACTCTGGCACGCCGGGAGGCTGCGAGTAAATTGGAGAACAGCATGGAAAGGGAACTGGTTTCCCTCAGTTTTCCCCAGGCGGTTTTTCGCGTGGCGGTGACCGAGCCGGATGGACTCGGGATGGACGGGATCCACAGCACCGGACGAGATATGGTCGAGTTTCTTTTTTCCGCCAATCCTGGAGAACCGGCGAAACCTTTGGTGAAGATCGTCTCCGGTGGTGAGTTGTCACGGCTGATGCTGGCAATGAAATGTTTGCTGGCCCGGCGGGATCAGGTCGATACAGTGATTTTCGATGAGGTCGACGCTGGCATCGGCGGCCAGGCCGCTGAGGCCGTGGCCGGGAAGATCAGTGAACTGGCCGGGCATCATCAGGTGGTGTGCATCACTCACCTGCCGCAGATCGCTGCCTGCGCTGATCTCCATTTCAAGGTGGAAAAACGGGTGGAAGACGGCCGCACCCGGACCGTGATCAATTTGCTCCAGCAGGAAGAGCAGGTAGCCGAATTGGCGCGGATGCTGGGCGGTGATCATCCGACGGCCCAGACCCTGGCCTTTGCCGGTGAGCTGGTCGAGCGCCGGGGCAAAAGAAAATCGGCATGACGGACCGGGTAGCGGTGGGCCTTTTTTCAGGCGGTCTCGATTCGATCCTTGCCTGCCGGGTGATTGCCGATCAGGGTGTGCGGGTGGTGGCGCTTAAATTCGTCACCCCCTTTTTTGACAGCGAGTTGCTGGCTCGGCCCGCCCAATACGCGGAAGCCATGCGGCAGCAGTACGGGCTTGAGGTGATGGTGGTTGATGTCAGCGCTGGGTATGTGCGTCTGCTGGAAAATCCCGCCCATGGCTTTGGTCGGTATTTCAATCCCTGCATCGACTGCAAGATCCTGATGCTGAACCGGGCCCGTGAATTGATGCCGGTCTATGGTGCTTCCTTCTTGGTCACCGGGGAAGTCTTAGGGCAACGGCCGATGTCCCAGCGACGGGATACCCTGCGGGTGATCGAGCGCGATTCCGGGTGCACCGGCCTTCTTTTGCGGCCGCTCAGCGCCAAGCTGATGCTCCCGACCCAGGCGGAGCTGGAAGGCGTAGTTGACCGGGAGCGGCTCCATGCGTTTTCCGGCCGGAGCCGCAGGCAGCAGAAGCTGCTGGCAGCACAATTGGGTATTACAAATTATCCCACCCCCGCAGGCGGTTGCATGCTCACCGATCCCAATTTGGCCTCGCGGATCAAACATTTTTATAACGGGCTTTTTTCCTTTGGCGAGGAGCATGCCGTTGCTGATCTCCGGTTGCTGGCCACCGGCCGCCAATTCAAGCTTGCCGAGGATATCTGGTTTATCCTTGGACGCGACGAAAGGGAAAACACCCTTCTCGAAACCCTGCGGGGCCCGGACGACTGGGTGCTGCGGATGACCACTTGGCCTGGTCCGCTCGGTCTTCTTCGTCGTGCCCGGCACCAAGTGGCCGGATCAGATCGGGAGGAGGTGATCGTCCGTCAGTTGGCCGGCCTGGTGATCCGCTACGGCAAGAAGATCGATGGGGTGCTTATGGAAGCTGAAGTTATGATTGACAAGGGGACCAGTTGCGAAAAGGGATGGTTTGCTCCCCTGGCTGACGCTGAATGTGACCCCTGGCGGATTTAGCCCGTGCATGCTGTGGCCAACGCCCTGAGCAATCGGCAGATTTTGCGGGTCTTGCCGTCATGGCTGCGGCGGCAATTGACCCTTTTGCATCGTGAACTGGGCGGCGAGCTCTATCTTGCCGGTGGCGTTGTTCGCGATCTGCTCCTGGGGAAGATCCCGGCGGATATCGATTTGACCGTGTCGGAAGGGGCCAGGGTCTGGGCTGGTAAACTGGCCGTCCTGACTGGCGGGGCACTGGTACCACTGGGCCGGGAGGAGGATGCGGCCCGGGTGGTCAGCCGCCGGACGACCATCGATTTTTCCTCGTTTCGTCAAGGAGCTGAGACGATTGCTGAAGATCTGATTCGCCGGGACCTGAGCGTCAACGCCCTGGCCTTGCGGCTCGACCCGTTGCTGACTCGGCCGCAGGCGGATGACGAGGTCGAGGTGCCGCTGATTGATCCCACCGGTGGCCTAGCCGATCTACGGCATGGCCTCGTCCGGGTGGCGAGTCCCGAGAGTTTCACCAGCGACCCGCTGCGCCTTTTGCGCGTCTTTCGTTTTGCCGCCACCCTTGAGTTTGCCGTGGAGGCCGCCACCCTTGGCCTCGTGCGCCAGCACTGCAGGCTGATAACGCAAGTTGCCCCCGAGCGGATAGCCCACGAACTGGATTGTATTGTGGCCGCATCCGATGCCCATGGGGCCATGCGGTTGATGGCCGAGAGCGGCTTGCTGTGGCAGGTTATTCCCGAATTGGCTGCCGGGATCGGCATGGAGCAGCCCAAAAGTCATCACTTGGATGTCTGGCGCCACAATTTGGAGACCTTACGGCAGATGGAGCGGATCATTGCGGAGCCATCTAGTTATTTCAGCGAAATGGGGGAGAGGATGGCTGCCTACCTCGTAGGGGCGCATCAGCATCGGCGTCTGAAGTGGGCCGCTCTGCTCCACGACCTTGGCAAGCCGGCCACTTTCGCCCTGCGAACAGACAAAGGGGACCGCATCACCTTCTATAATCATGACCAGGTCGGGGCCCGGATGTTCAACGCCTTTGCCCTGCGGCTGCGCTGGAGCAATGAGGAAAGGGAGCGGATCGGTCATCTGATTGCGGGACACATGCGGCCTTTTCACCTGGCCAATGTTGCTCGAGCCAGCGATCTGACCCTGCGGGCTGCCATCCGGATGATTCGCAAGGCCGGTGATGATCTGCCGGGGCTCTTTTTGCTGGCCATGGCCGACAGCTTGGCCGGACAGGGTGTCGAGCGGCTTGAGGGCATGGAGGGAGAGTTGGCCGAACTGTATCGCCAGTTGGAACAGATCCGGAGCGAGCACGTTGTTCCGGTGCAGGCCGCCGTGCCGTTGCTGACGGGCCGGGATTTGATCGAGATTCTACATCTTCAGCCTGGGCCTGTTTTTAAGAAGATCCTTGCTGTGATCGAGGAGGCTCGCATGACAGGTGAAGTGGACGATGTTAACGGCGCCCTGCGGTTGGCAAAAAAAATGGTGACGGATATTTCCGTTGAGTCCTGAACGAATTCAAGGGAGAGGCAGATGCGCGACGAGCAGGATTATTATTTTAAAAAAGCGAAGAAAGAAAAATATCCGGCCCGGTCTGTCTACAAATTGGAAGAGGCCCAGCTTAAATATAAGTTCTTGAAGAGCGGCCAGCGGGTCCTTGATCTGGGTTGCCATCCCGGCAGTTGGAGCATGTATACCGCTGGCCTTCTCGGCGAGAACGGGCTCGTGGTGGCTGCCGATCTCCAGCGCACCGATATCGCTCTGCAAAAACCCCATGCCGAAATCCATTGGCTCTGTTATGATGTCTATTCGGCGGAGTTTGTCGATTATCTGAAGAGCCACTGGCCAGGCTTTCATGTCGTGCTCAGTGATATGGCGCCCCGTACTACAGGCAGCCAGTATGCCGATCATCAGCAATCGCTGGCTCTGGTGCGGCGGGTCCTTGATTTGGCCGCTTTGTTTTTGCATGAAAACGGAACCTTATACTGCAAGGTCTTTCAGGGGGAAGACTTCCCCGAATTTCTGCAGGAATGTAAACCCTTGTTTGCTACCGTTAAGGTGGTGAAGCCCAAAAGTTCGCGTCTGGAAAGCCGGGAAGTCTTTGTATTGGGCCGGGGTTTTCGCCGGGCGAAATGATTTGTACACCAGGAATTGGACGAAATTATCAATTGAAGGAGTCAGACCGTGTCGGGACATTCGAAGTGGAGCACGATCAAGCGCAAGAAAGGGGCCAATGACGCCAAGCGCGGCAAGATCTTTACCAAACTGATCAAAGAGATCACCATTGCCGCCAGGATGGGCGGCGGCGATATAGACGGTAATCCTCGTCTGCGCAGCGCCGTTACGGCAGCCAAGGGCGATAATATGCCCAAAGACAATATCGATCGGGCCATCAAAAAAGGGACCGGCGACCTTGGCGGGGCGATCTATGAAGAGATCCTCTATGAGGGTTATGGGCCGGGAGGGGTTGCGGTGCTGGTCGAAACCATGACCGACAACAAGAATAGAACCGTGGCCGATATCCGTCACTTTTTTGCCAAAAGCGGCGGCAACCTCGGCGAGTCCGGCTGTGTGGCCTGGATGTTCGACAAAAAGGGAACCCTATCAGTCGAAAAAGAAGGCATGGCCGAGGATGAGCTGATGGATCTGGCCCTGGAGGCCGGTGCTGAAGATGTGGTGGAAGAGGAGGACAGCTTCCAGATCATCACTGCCCCGGAGTCTTTCAACGACGTGGTCGATCAGTTGGAAAAAGGCAAAGTCAAGTTTTCCGAGGCCACTCTTTCGATGGTACCGAGAACCAGCATTGAGGTGACCGAGGAAAAAACCGCGCGTTCCTTGCTGCGGTTGCTGGAAAATCTTGAGGATCACGACGATGTCCAGAAGGTGCACGCCAACTTCGACATTGCCGACGAGCTGATGGAGTTGTTGTCCTGAACATTGTCTTCCGTGTTCGCGGATGCGTATTTTAGGAATTGATCCCGGATCGCGGATCACCGGCTACGGGGTGATCGCCACCTGCGGCCATGAAATCGGTTTTGTCACCTGCGGCACCATCCGCACGGCTGGGGAAACCGATTTTTCGCGGCGTTTGCTGATTATCTTTCAGGATTTGTGCGAGGTAATCAGCGTGCACGCCCCCGAGGTGGCCGCAGTCGAGGATATTTTTATTAACCGCAACCCGCGCTCGGCCCTCAAGCTCGGGCACGCTCGGGGTGCGGCGGTGGTTGCGGCTCTGCACAATAATTTGGCGGTGTACGATTACACCGCCCGTAAAGTGAAACAGTCGGTGGCTGGGTACGGGCAGGCGGAAAAAGGGCAGGTGCAGCACATGGTGCGGTCCCTGCTGGGGTTGAATTCGATACCTTCGGAGGATGCCGCCGACGCCTTGGCTGTAGCCATCTGCCACGCCCATCATGCCGCTTTTCATCGGGACATTGCCACTCGGCCCTAGTCTGCAAACAACAACCGTTCTCGCCAACCTATGCCTCCTGCCTCCTTTCATCGATGATAGCCTCCCTCAGTGGCCTGGTTCTTGTTAAAAACCCCAATGCCGTTATTCTTGATGTGGGTGGTGTGGGGTATGAAGCGTTTATCTCCGGTCGAACCTACGACGCCTTGCCGGAAACCGGGCACGCCTGTTTTCTTTTTGTGCAGACGGTGGTTCGTGAAGATGCGATCACTCTTTTTGGTTTCAGTACAAAAGACGAGAAAGACCTCTTCCTCCTGCTGGTCACGGTTTCCGGTATCGGGCCGAAACTGGCCCTGACCATTCTTTCTGGAATTGGGGTGGAGGAGCTGTGTCGGGCGCTGACGATGAAAGATGTGTCGCGGCTGATGGCCTTGCCGGGTATCGGCAAAAAGACGGCTCAGCGCCTCTGTGTGGAGTTGGCGGAAAAGGTCGGCGGGTTAAGCGACTTCACAACGGATATGGCCGGTCCGCATGCGGCGGTTCCGATCGGCGAACCGAATGCGATGGCTGATGCCGTTTCCGCCCTGGTCAACCTCGGGTACCCCCAAGCTATGGCCTGGCAGGCCTTGCGCGTGGTCGAGAAGCAGCTTCCCGAAGGATCCGAGTCTCTCCGGGTTGAGGAACTGATTCGGCAGGCCCTGCGATCTCTGGCCGCAAGATAATGCCCGAAAAATGTGACTGAGCGGAAAAAGGGCACGATGAAACACGAAGAGAATCTGACCGGAAAACGGTTGGTCGCCGGAGGGGCGCAACAGGAGGATCTCCAGGGAGGGAGTGAGATCCGGCCGCGCCGGTTGGATGACTATATCGGCCAGGACCAGGTCAAGCAGAGCCTGCGGATTTTTATTCAGGCAGCCCTGCAACGGGGCGAACCCTTGGACCATGTGTTGTTTCACGGCTTTCCCGGGTTGGGCAAGACAACGCTGGCCTACATCATTGCCAATGAAATGGGGGCCGGCATCAAGGTCACCTCGGGTCCGGTGATCGAGCGTCCGGGTGACTTGGCCGCCATTCTCACCAGTTTGCAAGCCGGGGATGTCCTGTTTATCGATGAAATCCACCGGCTCAATCATGTGGTGGAGGAAATTTTGTATCCGGCCATGGAAGATTTCCAGCTTGACCTAGTTATCGGTCAGGGGCCAGGGGCCCGGTCGGTGAAGATGGACCTGCCACGTTTTACCCTGGTGGGGGCAACAACCAGGACAGGGTTGCTGACGCCGCCGTTGCGCGACCGGTTTGGTGTTATGCTTCGTCTTGAGTATTACAGTCCGGAGCAACTGGTGACGATTATTCAGCGAACAGCTCGATTGTTTCGAATGGAAATTGATGCTGATGGAGCCATGGAGCTGGGGCGGCGTTCGCGGGGCACACCCCGGATTGCCAACCGGTTGCTGCGCCGTGTCCGCGATTATTCCGAGGTCGGCGGGCACCCAGTTGTTTCCCGGACCGTAGCCGACGAGGCGCTAACCATGCTCAATGTCGATCCGCTCGGCCTGGACGAGATGGATCGAAGGATCCTGCTGACCCTGATCGAGAAGTTCCAGGGGGGGCCCATCGGCCTGGAAACTCTGTCGACAGCAGTCTGTGAGGAGAAAAACACCCTTGAGGATGTCTATGAGCCCTTTCTCATCCAGTCCGGGTTTTTAATTCGCACCCCACGGGGCCGCATGGCCACGGTCGCCGCTTATGAACACCTCCAGTTACCGATTCACTCCAGTCCCCTGCAGCAACCAATCGTATTTGACCTTTCCGGCAATAAATCCTGAATAGCTCCTCCTCTTCTGTTTTTTCTTCTCCGGTTTCAACGGTTCCGTCGCGACAACGGGCTTTTGGGAACCTGTTGATGGAGAATTCTAAAGGGCTTTGATTTTCACCCACGCTTTGATTATCCACGCAATTCATTCAGCACCTTTCTTGTCCCGTGTCTTGGCAGCCCTTCTTCTTGTATGTATCTTAAATGCAACAATAAGTTATAAGGTTTTCCGCAACTGGCCTGGGCGGTTTTCACCCGTTGTCTTTACTCTATTTTTCCTTGACTCTCGTGCCTGGTTCGTATACTAATGAGTCATAGAGTGGCGGAAAGTGGTTTAAAGGGGTTGAAAGTGGTGGTTTGTCCCGTTTTGGGGTGTGGCAAGGGAAAAGGAGTGCTGTGCAGCGATTTCGGAGTCACTCGGAACATAGTCTTGACCCGAAGGGGCGGTTGAACATACCGACCCGGTTTCGTGACGTGCTTCGGGAACAATACAACTCCGAAATGCTGATTGTTACCCACTGGGAAAAAAGTCTTCGTGCCTATCCGGTCGCCGAGTGGGAAGCTCTTGAGGAAAAATTGCTGGCCAGGGGGGAAAATCAACCTGATTTTGCTCGGTTTGTCCGGTACGTCATCGCCGGTGTCAACGAATGTCCCGTGGACAAACAGGGGCGCGTCCTTCTGCCGCCCACACTGAGGGCCGGCATGGGTATTGAAAAGGATGTGGCTGTGGTCGGTATGCTCCGGCATTTTGAGATATGGGATAAGAGTGCATGGGATGAAGAGACCAGGAATACTCGCCAGAATTTCGGCGACTTCAGGGAAGGTCTCGCTAATCTCGGAATTTTGTAGTCCATAAGGCCGTATGTCGCAAGATCAATGTGCGAGTCATACCCCGGTGTTGCAGGACGAGGTTCTTGAGTGGCTGCAACCGAGGCCAGGGGGCCTCTATGTGGACGGAACCTTGGGGCTGGGCGGACATGCCCTGGCTGTACTGGAAAAGTCGTCGCCAACAGGGCGGCTCATCGGGTTTGAATGGGATGAGGATGCGGCCGGAAAGGCGGCTGATCGCTTGGCTGGCTATCCCGAGCGGGTTCAGGTGGTGCGAGCCTCTTATGCCGATCTGGTTGCGGAACTCGACAAGATCGGGGTGAAAGGCATTGATGGCCTGGTAGCCGACCTCGGCGTATCCTCGTTGCAGCTTGATCAGGCGGATCGGGGATTTAGTTTTCGCACCGAGAGTGCCTTGGATATGCGTATGGACCGCCGCAGTCGACTGACCGCCGCATCGCTGGTGGCCAGACTTTCCGAGGAACAGCTGGCCGATGTTTTTTACCATTACGGCGAGGAGTGGCAAGCCCGACGAATAGCCCGCTTTCTCGTCCAAGCACGGCAAGAACAACCCGTAGACACCACGGCGAGACTGGCGGCGATCGTGGCCGAGGCCATTCCCCGGAAGTATCATCCGCAAAAAGTGCACGTTGCCACGAAAGTGTTTCAAGCGTTGCGGATTGCGGTGAACGGTGAACTCGACAACCTAACTCGGCTGATAGCCACGGCGCCGGAGGTGTTGAACAAAGGTGCGAGGATCTGCATCATCACCTTCCATTCCCTGGAGGACCGCATAGTGAAGCAGGCCTTTCAGCAGAATGCAGCATACAAGGTGCTCAGCAAGCGACCGATTGCACCTTCGCCGGCAGAGATAGAGCAAAATCCAAGGGCGAGAAGCGCAAAACTTCGGGTTGCAGAAAGAATGTAACGTGTTTTTCGAAAGCCGTTTCGGAGGGCAGGGTAAGAGAATCAGGAGGATTGGAAATGGCGCCGAATGTGAGTGTCCGAACATACAAACCCCGGCAGCAGACGTTTTCTCATAAGGAAAATAACCAGACTCGGTCCCGGGCCACCCTGAATTTTTCGAGTGGACAGGGGAAAGTTATGGCCGCACTGTTGGCGGTAACCGTGGTGACGGGCCTGGGGTTGACCCAATTCTTCCATGGGCAAATATCAGAGATGCGTGCCAGGGCTGAACAGTTGCGGGCAAAAAATACGAGCACGGCCACTGAGAATGTTCGGTTGCTGGCCGGGCGTGCTCAGCTCGCTTCAAAAACACAAGTGGCGGCTCTTGCCGCGACCAAATTAAACCTGTTTGAACCCGATAAAGGGCAGGTGCGTCGGATGTAATTGGGCGATGATAAAATCCCTCCGGTCAAAAAAGAATAAAAGACGATGGCCAATCCCTTTACTTTTCTTTGTTATTTTGCTGACAGCAGCTGGCGCCGTTCTGTATAGAATCCACCCCTCCCTCCAGGATATCGGCAGGATACTACAGTCTGCTGTCGGCAAAATTTCCACTCATACAGCGGGCCAAACGCCCGCTGAACCTGTTTTAAGGGGAACCGTTTATGATCGGAAATGGCGGGAGTTGGCGGTGTCCTATCGGTTGTTCTCCCTGCAGGTCAATCCGGCAGAGATCGGCGACCGGCGCAAGACCGCAGAGGAGCTGGCTCGGTTCATCGGCGATAAACCGGAGAATGTCGAAACTCGGCTGAAAAATTCCCAAGATTCCTTGATTTTAGCCGAGGACATAGATGAGAAGCAGGCCGCGCAGATCAATGCGCTGCAACTCAAGGGAGTCTCCTGTAAGGCCGAGGAAATCCGGTTTTATCCCGGCCATACCACTGCCTCGCATGTGCTGGGCTTCATGGGAGACGGTGTCGGCCTCGCCGGAGTGGAAGGCAAATACGACACGGTCCTCCAGGCGGGCGGGTTCCGGAAAAGCAATATTCCGGATATTGATTTTCAAGGGCAGGAGAGCTTGGGCGCTACTGAGACAGATCTTGTTCTCACCCTGGACGTCGATCTGCAAAAGCAGTTGGAAAACCGGTTTCGCGGGTATCTAGCGACCCAAGGGGCGGAAAAGGGTATGGGCTTGCTGATAGAACCGGGAAGCGGCCGTATTCTCGCTTTGGTGAACCAACCTTCTTTCAATCCTAATTATTTTTGGAAGGCCAGCGAGAGTAACCGGGTCAATCGCACTTACAACCATGTGCTCAATAAGGATCTGATCCGTCCTATCCTGGCAAGGGCTGCCGCCATTGAGCGCGAAGGGTTGGATGGCCCCGCCCTTCTTCCACCGACCGTGGCTGCCCCGAACTATGGATTTTCCGGGGAAAAGATCGATGCTTTTGAACAGCAGATTCAACTGTATGGTTCGGTTTTCGGCAATTGGGAATCGGGTCCAGGGGTACCGGATCAAGCTGATGCCCAGCCGGTCGTCACCGGGGTGCAGGTAGGCGTGACTTTGGCAAGTTTGGTTAATGGAGGCTGGCGGATAACACCCTATGTGATCGAATCTCTTTACGATCACAATACAGCCAAGCGTTATAGCCGTCATAATGAGGCCACGGAAAAAATTCATGTGCTTGACCCGGCCCTGGGGGTGAAAATCCGCCGAGATTTGTTCACGAACTGGCTTTTGGAACAGGATAACATGATCGTTTTCACCGCCGATCATGTGCAAATGCGGAAGGAGAAGGAATTTTCTCAGTACTCCATGCAGGAATTGTTTGTTGGAATGGTACCGGCAAAACAGCCGAAATATTTATTACTGATGGCGGTTGAACGGGACCATCTGTATCCTCTGTCGAGTGAAAAGGGAAGCGGCAAGGCAGCCTTGGAGGCCATGGGTAAGGAGTTGCTTTCGGTGTTTGTCAAAAGTCAATCACTGGAAGGGTTGGCGGAAAGGCCGCCGGAGCGGAGCAAGGAGAATTTGCGGCAGTTGTTTATCAGCAAACGATTGAGTTTTCGGGAAGCGCCGGGCAAGGCCAACGAACCGATACCCCTTATGCCTAAAATGCGGGGTATGAGCCTGCGTAAAGGATTGCAGCAGATTGATAAGTACAAGATGAAAGTGAATATCAACGGCAGCGGTCGAATCATTGCCCAGTATCCGCTTCCCGGGCAATCGTTGATCGGAGTTGATGAATGCATGCTCACCCTGGAATCCAAATGATCGGGTCAAGGCTATGATTACCCTGGCACAACTCCTCCAGTTCATACCCTCCCTTGATACCGGTCGACTGCCTGAGGCTGTCCTGGGAAAGGGAGTCACTGCGCTTACCTCTGATTCACGACAAGTGATTCCGGGGAGTCTTTTTGTTGCTGTCCAGGGGGAGAAGACCGACGGCCGCTTGTTTATTGCGGATGCGATTAAAAAGGGTTGTCTGGCGGTTGTGGTGGAGCAACAAAAGGAAGTGGAAGAGCTTGCCGTTCCAGTGATTCATGCCCCTGATTGCCATGAGGCTATCAGCGAATTGGCGGCCGCCTGGTATGGATACCCCGCCAAGCAGATGCAATTGATCGGCATTACCGGAACGAATGGCAAGACCACGTGCAGTTGGTTGATCGAAGGCATGCTGGTGGCCGCTGGGTATCGTCCGGGAGTGATCGGCACTGTCACGTACCGGTATCATGGTCGCGATGGTCTGCACATCATTCAGGAGGCGCCGCTGACCACCCCTGACCCGGTCACCTTGCAGAGCCTGTTTCGCACCATGGCGGACAAAGGCGTTACCCATGTCATCATCGAGGTTTCGTCACACGCCTTGCAACAGAAGCGGTTGGGTCGAACCTGTTTTGATGTGGCGCTGTTCACCAATCTGAGCCGCGACCATCTTGACTACCATCAGACTATGGCTCGGTATTTTATGGCCAAACGGCAGTTGTTCGAGTCCCATCTCAAGCCAAAGGGCACAGCTGTGGTGGTCACTGGCCCGCATGCCGAGGGCGTTGATTGGGGCGAGGCAATTTGTCGGTCGATCACTAACAGTTCACTGATCCGCGGCGGCGTTTCGGCGGAATGCGAGGTGAATGGAGATGCGGTCGTGCAAACCGTGGAAGGATTCCGCTGCACCCTCAATCTTCGTGGTGAGCGTGCGGCCTTCGTCTCGCCGTTGACCGGTGGTTTCAACGTCCTCAATGTCCTGGCCGCCGCCGGCGTCGGTTTAGGGCTTGGTCTGTCGAATAACCAGATCCGCGATGGGCTGGCCCAAGTGGGGCGGGTCCCCGGCCGTCTGGAACGTGTGAGGCTTTCGGCAGAGCATGTCTCAATGGGACCGGCGGTCTTCGTCGATTATGCTCATACGCCCGATGCCTTGGAAAATGTGCTAAAAACATTAAAGGAACTGGCGAGTCGTCGGCTTATCTGCGTTTTTGGCTGCGGCGGAGATCGTGATCGCGGCAAGCGGCCCCAAATGGGGGCGATTGCAGCCCGCCTCGCCGATGTAGTGATTGTCACCTCCGATAATCCGCGTACCGAAAATCCGCAGGCCATTCTCGAGGAAATCGTTGCCGGTGTTGCTGCCAGCGGTAAAAATGTCCATCCTGTTGAGGAGTTGCTGGCTGGTGCAGTGCCGCTCGACGGGTACACGGTGATCGGCGACCGGAGAAAGGCCATTGCCACTGCCTGCAGTCTGGCCAATCCGGGAGACAGCCTGCTCATTGCCGGCAAGGGTCACGAGAACTACCAGATCATTGGCACCGCCAAACATTTTTTTGATGATCGTTTGGAGGCAACCAACGGGCTTGCGCACTGGAACGAACGCCACCTTCTGGCGGCCACGGGCGGTAAGGTTATGTCGGGCAGGCAGCGATCGGTATTCCATGAGATCTCGACCGATTCGAGGAGGTTGACCGACAACGACATTTTTGTTGCCCTCAGCGGTGAAACCTTTGATGGTCATCGGTACATCGATGCCGCTGCAGACCAAGGTGCAGCGGTGGTCATCGCCGAGCAGATGCCGGCAGAGTACCGCGAGGGCGTGCTGTATATCCAGGTCGACGACAGCCTTCATGCCCTCGGTGACCTGGCCGCTTACCGCCGCCGGCTTCTCGGTAATGAAATCAAGATCGCGGCCGTTACCGGTAGTTCAGGTAAAACCACGGTCAAGGAGATGGTTGCCGGCATTTTTTCCAAGGCCCTGCGGGAGGTCCACACCGGCATTGATCCGCTGTTGAAAACCAAAGGAAATTTCAATAATCTTGTCGGGTTGCCCCTCTCCCTTTTGCCGCTGGAGGCCGGACACCGATTGGCCATTCTGGAGATGGGCATGAATGTTCCCGGTGAGATTGCCCGTTTGACCGAGATTGTTGATCCCGATATCGGCTGCATCAACAATGTTCACCCCGCCCATCTGCTGGGATTGGGCAGTCTTGCGGGGGTTGCAGCGGCAAAGGGCGAGCTCTTTGTCGGGATGCGGCCTGAGGCGGTCCGGGTGGTGAATTGCGATGACCCTCACGTCCGGGCGCTGGCCAAGAAAGCAGGCGGGAACCAAATCGGTTTTGCGGTTACCCCTTCCGGCCGCAAGCAGAATCCTCTGGTTCGAGTCACCCGTCAGGAAAATAGGGGCGAGCTGGGCATGCGGTTCACCCTGCATGTCGGGCAATGGAGCCGCCGGATCACGGTGCCCGTTTTCGGCAGCCACAATGTCGGCAACTGTGCGGCCGCCGCCGCGATTGCCCATGCCGCTGGTATCGGCTCTGAGATCATTGCCCAGGGATTGCAGCAGTATGCGCCCTCGGTGGACAAGCGGTTGGCGATCAGCGAACTTCCTGGAGGATTGAAGGTGGTCAACGACGCCTACAATGCCAATCCTGCCTCGATGGCTGCCGGTTTGCGAACCGTTTCCGGCTTCGGCGGGAACTGCCGCCGCGTGGCCGCCTTAGGCGACATGCTCGAGCTGGGAGTGGCGTCGTCGGACTTGCATGCCGGGATCGGCACTTTGGCCGCCAGCTTGGGCTATGACTACCTCCTGCTCACAGGGACCCAAATGGCCCATGCAGCTCAAGCTGCCTTGGCAGGTGGCATGACGCCGGAAAATGTTCAGATCTTTCCGAACCCTCGGGCCATGGCCGACCGGCTCTGCCGGATGCTGGCCGACAGCAGTTTGGGCAAGGGCGATTGGCTTTTGATCAAAGGATCGCGCGGCATGCGCATGGAACAGCTCCTCGACGAGCTGGAACAACGGTTGAAAACAGGAAAGCAAGCATAACGCCAAACCATGTTCTATAATCTTTTATACCCCTTTCATACGGAGTTGAGCTGGCTCAACGTTTTCCGTTATATCACCTTCCGCTCCATCGGCAGCGCGGTGACCGCCTTTCTCATTCTGGTGATCATTGGTCCCCGGTTCATCGCCTGGCTGCAGAAGAAACAGATCGGTCAGGTGATTCGGGACGATGGACCGGAAACCCATTTTGCCAAGAAAGGGGTGCCGACCATGGGCGGCGTGCTGATCCTCTTCGCCATGACTGTGTCCGCGCTGTTGTGGACCGATTTGCGCAGCAGCATGGTTTGGTTGTTGATCGGTATTAGTCTGTTTTTTGGCTGCATCGGTTCGGCCGACGACATCAAAAAGATCCATAAGGGGAATTCAAGAGGATTGAGCGCCAGGGAAAAACTGGTGCTCCAGGTGATCGGGGCGGCGGTGGTTGGTGTGTTCCTGCTCCTGACCCGGGGTCACGACGGTATTCTCAGCTTCCCTTTTTTCAAATCTTTTCATCCCGATCTGGGGTGGTGGTACCTGCCCTTTGCTATACTGGTGATCGTCGGTGCCTCCAATGCGGTCAATCTCACCGATGGCCTGGACGGGCTGGCGGCCGGGCCAATTGTGATCACCGCCTCGACCTATCTCATTTTTTCGTATATTGCCGGTAATGCTGTGGTTGCCAGTTATTTGCAGATCCCCTTTGTGCCCGGAGCGGGTGAGGTCACGGTTTTCTGCGGCGCCATTGTCGGCGCCTGTCTCGGTTTTTTGTGGTTTAACTGCTACCCGGCTGAAATCTTTATGGGTGACGTCGGCTCTCTTTCCCTGGGGGGCACCTTGGGCGTGGTGTCGATCATCACCAAACAGGAATTCCTCCTGGTGATTGTCGGCGGCATTTTTGTGATGGAGGCGCTTTCCGTCATCCTTCAGGTCGGGTATTTCAAAATGAGCGGCGGCCGGCGGATTTTTCTCATGGCGCCCTTTCATCATCATTTTGAGAAGAAAGGCTGGTTGGAACCGAAGGTGGTGGTCCGTTTCTGGATCGTGTCCATTATTTTGGGCCTGATTGCCCTGGCAACCCTCAAGTTGAGATAAGACGTGCAGATGCAAAGTGGCATGCAGGCGGTGGTTATCGGGTTGGGAGCAGCGGGTCTTTCCACGGTCCGGTATCTGTTGGCGCGGGGTGTGCAAGTCAAGGTCTCGGACCGGCGGAGTGTTGACCAGATTGATGCAGATACCTTGGATTTTCTGCGACAGGCTGGTGTGCCGTTGGAGACAGGTGGCCACAGCGTTTCCTTTCTCACCGGTGCCGATATGGTGATTCCTGGCCCCGGGGTGCCGCTTGATCTGCCGGTCATCCAATCGGCCCGCGAACAAGGATTGCCGGTCCTCGGGGAACTGGCCCTTGCGGCCGGTCAGTACCGGGTGCCGGTCATCGCCGTTACTGGTTCCAACGGTAAGACCACGGTCACCAGTCTGATCGGCCATTTGTTGAAGGCCGCGGGAAAGAAACCCTTTGTTGGTGGCAATATCGGCACCCCCCTGCTGAGCTATTTTACTGAGCCGAGTGCTTTTGACGTGGTAGTGCTCGAACTTTCCAGCTTCCAGCTCGATCTGGCGGCAATGTTTCGGCCGGATATCGGTCTGTTGCTCAACATCTCGCCCGATCATTTGGACCGGCATGGTTCGCTTGCTGCCTACACGAACGCCAAGAGGAACTTGTTTTGCTCTCAGGCAGCCGGCGATATCGCCGTTCTTGGTGCCGATGACCCGGTCAGCGCGGCAACACCGCTTAATTCCTGCGTTCGAGGATGCGCTTTTGGCCGAAAGGCAGGTTGCGAGGCCAGAATAGTCGACGGTTTCGTAATCGTTCAAGTAGATCGGGGTGGAGTGTTACACGAAGAAGTTTATAACCTTGGTGGGACTAAGCTGCATTCCTCGGTCAACCAATTGAATGCGGCTGCTGCCATCCTCGCAGTAGCGCTCCACGGCTGCGGGCGTGAGGCCATTGTGCAGGGTTTGGCCGGGTTTGAACCGCCGCCCCATCGCATGGCCGAGGTGGCGACGATTGACGGGGTCCGGTTTATCAATGATTCCAAAGCCACCAATATCGGTGCCCTGGAAGCGGCCCTTGGCGGCTGCGAGGCCCCGGTTGTGCTCATAGCTGGGGGCCGCGATAAAGGGAGCGACTACACTTTGTTGCAGGCAGTGGTCGGGAATAAGGTCAAGCATCTGGTGCTGGTGGGCGAGGCGGCGGGGTTGATGCGGACGGCGCTTGATTCATTGGTGTCGACGGAAGATGCGACCACCATGGAGGATGCGGTGCGTAAGTCGATGGCAGCCGCTGTCAGCGGTGATCTGGTGCTGTTGGCCCCAGGCTGCGCTAGTTACGACATGTTTTCCGGATATGAGGAGCGCGGGCGGGTTTTTGCCGAGAGCGTACGTCTTCTGGCCCGGGAACGAAAGCAGGCGTAGGTCGTGACCATGAGACGAATCTGCTGTGTCTGCCAGAGGATTGAGCAGGAAGGAGAGTGGCTATCCGCTCTGTTCCTGTCCGAGGACGAAATGGTGACCCATGGTTATTGCCCCGAGTGTTTTGATGAGGCAATGTCGGAGGTTGAGGAATTGGTCGGCGAATGGGCAACCGGTGCGAGGCCGCTTTTGGGCTGGTCATCCATGCTGGGACAGGAGAGCCGATGCGTCTGATTGTGGCCGGTGGCGGCACCGGTGGGCATCTTTTTCCCGGGATTGCGGTGGCCACAGCCATGCGGGAGCGAATTGCCTCGACCAAGGTGCTCTTTATCGGTACCTCCCGCCTTCTGGATCAACAGGCTCTGGCCGGACTTGGCTTTGAACTGGCAGCTTTAGAGTGCGGCGGGGTCAAAGGACTCGGCCTTAGCGGTCGGCTTCGCAGTCTTTTGCTGATGCCCGGAGCAGTATTCCAGGCCCTGCGGATGCTGCGTCGATTCAAACCTGATTTGGTGTTCGGTGTCGGCGGCTATGTGACCGGTCCGGTCCTGCTGGCGGCCAGAATCCTGCGTGTCCCTATCGCCATCCATGAGCAGAATTCGGTGCCGGGCATGGCTAATAGAATGGCCGGAAAGCTCGCAGACAGGGTCTTTATTTCTCTCCCCTGTATGCCACCGTTTCCGCCGAAAAAGACAGTACAGACCGGTAATCCGCTGCGGCGTGAAATTCTGGAAGTTGCCGCCCGGGAAAAACAAACCACCGAGCAACCAACCGTGCTCGTCCTCGGTGGTAGTCAGGGGGCACATCGGGTCAATGTGTTAATGCTGGAGGCCGTGGAAATATTAAGGGAACAGCATCAGCCGTTTCGTCTGATCCATCAAACCGGAATAACCGATCAAGAGCAGGTGGCCAACGGCTATAAACAACTTGGGGTCGATGCTGAGGTGACCGCCTTTATTCGGAACATGGCTGAGGTCTATTTCCGTGCCGACCTGGTGGTGTCTCGGGCGGGCGCCACCACCCTGGCGGAACTCGCGGTCATGGGGCTACCGGCCCTGCTGATTCCCTATCCTTATGCTGCGGACGATCATCAAGTAACGAACGGCGAATATTATGTAAAAATAAATGGATGCCGGATGCTTCGCGAAAGCGGCTTGACCGGCGAAATTCTTGCCCGCACGATCAGCGAGTGCTTGCAGAACAGGGAAGAGTTACATACAATGGCGGCCAACATGAAGACCTTGGCAATGCCGGACGCCACCAACCGGATCGTGGACGAATGTTTACGGCTTGTTGCCCGAAAGGAGCAGCCGTGATGATCCTTGACTCAAGCAACAGTAGGCGCCTTCATGTATAGAAAAACCAAACATATCCACTTCGTCGGCATCGGCGGCATTGGCATGTCGGGCATTGCCGAACTGCTGCTGAGCCTGGGATACCGGGTGAGCGGTTCTGACCTGCGTGCGACCGACATCACCAAGAGGCTGGAACAGTTGGGCGGGGTGATTTATCAGGGCCATGAGGTGGCCTGGGCAGCTGGGGCGGATGTAGTCGTGACATCCACCGCCATTCCTGTCGGCAATCCCGAGGTTCTGGCCGCCAGAGAAGCACACGTCCCGGTGATCCAACGGGCGGAGATGCTGGCCGAGCTGATGCGGTTGACGAAATACGGTATTGCCGTGGCCGGTAGTCACGGGAAAACCTCAACCACCTCGATGGTGGCCGCTGTCCTGGCTGAGGCCGAACTCGACCCCACGGTGGTGGTCGGCGGCAAGGTCCATGGGCTCGGCAGCAACGCCAAACTTGGGGAAGGCGAGTTTCTGGTCGCCGAGGCCGATGAAAGCGACGGCTCGTTCCTTAAACTGTCGCCGGTGATCGAGGTGGTGACAAACATCGATCTCGAGCATCTGGACTATTATCGCGATATCGAGCATATCAAGGACACCTTTCTCGAATTCATCGACCGCCTCCCTTTCTATGGCGTGGCGGTTGTCTGCATCGATAACGACCATGTCGCCGAGATCTTGCCCCATATCCAAAAGCGTATTTTCACCTACGGCCTCAGCGAACAGGCTGATCTCCAGGCCGTCAAAATCACCTCGGGCAACGGCACCTCCAGCTTCACGGTGCGCAGCCACGAGGGGGAGTTAGGCGTCATCCGCCTCAATCGGCCGGGCAGACACCTGATTTACAATAGCCTGGCCGCAGTCAGCGTCGGTTTGGAGTTGGAGATTGATTTTCCGGTGATTGCCCGTGCCCTTGAGAAATTTCAGGGGGTGCAGCGGCGTCTGCAGGTTAAGGGCGAGGAGGGCGGTGTGCTGGTGGTTGACGATTACGGGCACCATCCCACGGAGATCAGAGTCACCCTGGACGCCGTTCGCGAGGGTTGGCCGGAGCGGCGGGTGGTAGTGGCTTTTCAGCCACATCGCTACAGCCGGACCCAGGGCCTCTTTGCTGATTTTGTCACCGCCTTTCGCCGCACCGACGTCCTGGTCCTGACCGATATCTATGCGGCGAGCGAACAACCGATTGAGGGTGTCACTTCTGAGCGTCTACAAGAGGCAATCAAAAAGCACGGCCAGCGCCAGACCCATTTCATCCCCGAGTTGGTGCAACAACCGCAGGCTTTGCTGCCGTTGCTCCAGCCGGGTGATCTCTTTTTGACTCTGGGTGCCGGCAATATTGTCCGGGCTGGCGAGCAGTTGCTCGAACTGCTGAAGGAACAAAAAGGTTGAGGGGCGAGCTTGAACAGTGCCCGCAACGATGAGACGAAAAGCACGATGAACCACCAGCAATGCACCGAACTGGCGGCGCTCTGCCGCTCCATCCGTTGGGACGTCGATATGGCCCCCTATTCGACTTTCCGCACCGGAGGGGTGGTCGAGGCGATGGTTGAGGTCGTTGAAATGGCGGAATTGTCAGCTCTGTTGCGGTGGCTCCAAAAGGAACAGACGCCATGGCATGTCATTGGCGGCGGCTCTAATATCCTGGTGACCGGCCGGTATCACGAGGGGGTGTTTATCCGGCTGCGTGGTTCGATTCAGGATATTCTCCTCGAATCAACGGATGCGGATGCAGCTGATGAGGATGTCCGGGTACGGGTGCATGCCGGTTGCAGTTTGGCGGCCTTTCTTGGCTGGTGCGTCCGCAACGATCTTGGCGGTTTGGAATTCATGGCCGGCATTCCCGGCAGTGTCGGCGGGGCCATACGGATGAACGCCGGCGCTCTGGGCCATGCAATCAGTGAGCTCCTGGAATCGGTGCACTGCATGACCAGCCAAGGGGAGCCGTTGGCAGTTGCCAAGGACGCGGCTGTTTTTGCCTATCGCTCGACCCTGCTGCCGGGCGAGCCTGCCGGCAAGATGTTGATCACCTCCGGAGTGTTTCGTTTGCAGCGGGCCAATGGACAGCACGTGGCGGCGCGCTGCCGGGAGATTGTCGAACAGCGCAAACAAAAACAGCCTCGAGGGCTTGGTTCCGCCGGCTCTTTT
This sequence comes from Desulfobulbales bacterium, assembly GCA_038318785.1. Taxonomy (GTDB): domain Bacteria; phylum Desulfobacterota; class Desulfobulbia; order Desulfobulbales; family Desulfobulbaceae; genus Desulfobulbus. Next base: position 20,605 of record JBBQCO010000015.1, read on the forward strand.
TTTAAGAATCCTGAAGGGGATTTTGCCGGTCGCCTCATCGAGCGGGCCGGATTGAAAGGACTCTCGCATGGTAAGGCGATGGTGTCGCCCAAACATGCTAATTTTATTGTCAATACCGGCGGGGCTGTGCCTGAGGATATTATCGCCCTCATGGAGGAAGTCCGGCAGAAAGTGTTGCAGCATTCAGGCGTTCTTCTTGAGCCTGAAGTTCGCATCTATTAGGAAACGGAAGTGAGGGCAGATGGCAATCTATACTCCCCGCCCGTCGCCGTCCCGTTCCCGGAAAGGGGAAAGTAAGTCCAGTAGATTGGGTGGTTTTTTCAAGACCTTGTTCCGCCGAAAGGGTAAGCCGCCAAAATCGTTTCGGACACAGGTCGTGGTGACCGGGGCCCAGCGGGTCTGGAAATGGAAAAAGCTTTCTCGAAATGCCCTGTTGGTTTGCTTGCTTTTTTGTGTCGCGGGGGCGCTCTTTTGGGGGGCTAAACTGGTGCTGTTCCGATCCAATATCTTTCATCTGACGGATATCAGGATTACCGGGACCCGCATCACGACTCAGCGGCAGATTCTCGAACTTGCAGGCCTGCGCCTGGGGGGTAGCCTGTTGCGGTTCGACGCCAAGGCGGCGGCGACGCTGATTGAAGCGCATCCTTGGGTCGAACGGGCGGAAATTAAAACCCAGTGGCCTTCGGCTGTGGAAATTACTATCAGCGAATTCCAGCCCTTTGCGCTGGTGAATCTTGAAGAGGGCAAGGAGAAACGGCTGCGCTACCTGAACAGGTCAGGCCACCTGTTTTCCGAGGTCGCTCAAGGGCAGGAGTTGGATTTCCCGGTGATAACCGGTGTGCTGTCGCAGAAAGATGTAGAGGCGGATCGCCTTGTCAAAGGGAGTCTGGCGGAAGGGGCATGCAGCCTGTTGCTTTTGGCGGCCAAGGGAAACGCTATCCTACCGATCCAGGCGGTTTCCGAGGTGCATATCGATCAAAAACAGGGGATTATTCTTTACCTGGTGGACCGACCTTTTCCTGTTTACTTCGGCACGGACCGGCTGCAGATAAAATACTCTCGATTGCTCAAGGTGCTTGAACAGTTGTATGCCAAAAAACAGGTTGATGCCGTTAAAGAAATTCGAATGGATTATTTAGATGATAAAGTCTTGGTTACCGGAGTCCAAATTGACGGATGAGGAGATGGAAGAGCGGGACGTGCGGGAGCCGGGTGAGCTCGTCGCCGGCCTCGATATCGGCACGACCAAGGTCTGCGCTCTGATCGGCGAGGTCTTCGATGATCGGGTTGAGATCGTTGGTGTCGGCACGGCCTCCTCTTCAGGCATGAAAAAAGGTGTGGTGGTCAACATCGAGTCCACGGTCAAGTCGATCCGTCAGGCCGTCGATGCCGCCTCGGATATGGCTGGCTGCGATATTGAGTCGGTTTTTGTGGGCATTGCCGGCAACCACATCAAGGGCTTTAACTCACCCGGCATCATTGCCATCAACAATCAGGAGATCAAGGAAAAAGACATCGATGCCGTTATTCAGGCGGCGCAGACGGTCAAGATATCCGACAATCAGCAGATCATCCATGTTCTGCCGCAGGAATACATGGTGGATGACCATACCGGCATCCAGAACCCGCTCGGCATGACCGGGGTGCGGCTGGTGACCAATGTCCATATCGTCACCGCCGACGTTACTGCCCTGCATAATGTGGTCACCAGCTGCAACCGGGCTAACCTCAACGTGGCGGAGATCGTCCTTGAGTCGGTGGCCTCCTCGCTGACCGTTCTGGGGCGAGATGAGATGGAATTGGGAGTTGCCCTGATCGACATCGGCGGCGGCACCACCGACCTGGCTATTTTCTGCAACGGCACCATCAAGCATACCTGGGAGCTGGCTTTGGGCGGCAATAATCTGACCAGCGATCTGTCTGTGGGCTTGCGCACTCCGCTCCTGGAAGCTGAAGAGCTCAAGTATTTGTATGGCGGCGCCCTGTCGTCGATGATCAAGGAGAACCACATCATCGAGGTGCCCACAGTCGGCGACCGCAAACCGCGCAAGGTGTCGCAGCGGATCATGGTCGAGATCCTTGAGGCCCGGATGGAAGAGATCCTGCAGATGGTCAACAAGAACATTTGCGCCTCGGGGTATCGCAACCGGATCAACGCCGGCATCGTCATTACCGGCGGTACCGCGCTATTGGCCAATATCGTGGAGATGGCGGAGCAAATATTTGACCTGCCGGTGCGGATCGGTTACCCGCAGGGGGTCTCGGGGCGGATCGAGGATATCCGCTCCCCGCGTTGCACCACCGGGGTCGGGCTCGTGTTGTATGGCAGTAAAGCGAAGACCTACGTCCCCAAAGAAAGCGGTGGGATGGTTAACAGATTGAAAAAGTGGATGAAAAATATAGTCTGAGTCAACGGAACTTTTCCTTTAGTATCACCAAACCCGGTGGTATATATAAAGGGATTTTTATAGGAAATTTTTCTTGGGAGAGAAACATGCCTTTCAGGATGGCCGAAGAGGAAACTGTGGCAGTTATCAAGGTGATCGGAGTCGGCGGTGGAGGCGGTAACGCCATCAACACCATGGTCGAAAGCCGTTTGGCGGGCGTTCAGTTCATTGCCGCCAACACGGACATGCAGGCTCTTGAAAAATCCCGAGCTGATATCCGCCTGCAACTGGGGCCGGGAATCACCAAGGGCATGGGCGCAGGCGCTGATCCTGAAATGGGCCGGGAGGCCGCCCAGGAAAGTTTTGATGACCTGCAGGCGGTGCTGAAGGGAGCTGACATGGTCTTTGTCACCGCCGGCTTAGGCGGCGGCACCGGCACCGGGGCGGCTCCGGTCATTGCCAAGCTGAGCAAGGAGGCCGGGGCGCTGACAGTTTCCGTTGTCACCAAGCCGTTCTACTTCGAGGCGAAAAAGCGGATGCGCAATGCTGAGTCGGGGTGGGAGAAATTGAAAGAGTATTCCGACACCATCATCACCGTGCCCAACGACCGGCTGCTCAGTCTGATGAACAAGAACTCCACCCTGGTGGATATGATGCAGATGGTTGATAATGTTTTGCTGCAGGCGGTTAAGGGCATCACCGACCTGATCAACCTGCCGGGACACATTAACGTCGACTTCGCCGACCTCAAGACCGTCATGAAAGAGGTCGGGCCGGCGATCATGGGAACGGGGTCGGCGGTCGGTGACAACCGCGCCACCGAGGCGGCAAAGCGGGCCATCGACAACCAACTGCTCGAAGACGTCGGTATCGACGGCGCCCGCGGCATTCTGATCAATATTTCGGCGGCCAAAGATACCCTGACCATGAACGAGTTCATGGAAGCCTCGGCTCTGATCCAGGAAAAAGCCCATGATGACGCCAATATCATTATCGGCGCCCTGTTTGATGAATCGCTTGGCGAGGAGCTCCGGGTCACAGTCATAGCCACCGGGATCTCCAGCATTGAGGAGCCGGAGGTTTCGCAACTTGAGGTGAAGCGATCGCGGCAGGCGCATATGCCAGCGGCGCCGAACCGAACGCGCCTGCCGAGAATTCTGGAGGATGAAGTTAATATCCCAGAGACGACCCCTGTCAGCATCGCCAAACCCAACCTCCTGCCCAAGGGGCTCCCGCGGATGCCCAAACCGATTTTTGACGACCACGAAATCAACAACGAGTACGACGAGCCGGCGTATCTTCGAAAAAAGGCGAACTGACAACAGGGAGCGGTCCGGCGACGGGCAATCCGGCGCCACCAAGGTTCTGTACGGGGGAATATCCGGTGGATATTCCCCCGTTTTGTCTGTGCCGCCCGTTCCCGGTGCATGCACTCTGCGGCGTGTGATAATAAATGGGTGTCGTGCCGGCAAGCTGACAGCGGCAAAAGATTGCTCCGCTTTCCTCAACCCCTAGGCCAACACTGTGTCCTCCTACCTTGCCACCGAAACCGGGACTGTCCGCAAAAAATGGAAAGGCAGGATGCCCGTGGCCCTGCTCTATCCCAACACCTATCCCGTTGCGGTTTCCAACCTCGGTTTCCAATTGGTCTACTCCCTGCTGAACCAGCAGGAGGCAGTGGTCTGCGAGCGATTTGTCTATCCCGAGGCATCCCAGTCCCTGCGTTCACTCGAATCCTCCCGCCCGTTGAGCGATTTCCCCCTGGTCTTTGGCTCGATCAGTTTTGAGCACGATTTTCCCCGGCTGGCCGCGATGCTCGCGGCTGGTGGTATTGAGCCTCTAGCGACGCAAAGGTCACAAGATATTGGTCCTGGCCGCCCCTTAGTCGTCTTAGGCGGGGTCGGCGTGTTCATGAACCCCGAGCCGCTCGCGATCTTTGCCGACATCATGGTCATCGGCGAGGCCGAGCCGATCCTGGAACCCTTGCTCGCGGCCCTTGAAGGCTTTGCTACCACCAGCCGGGAAAACCTGTTGCTGCACATCGGTGCCTCCGTTCCCGGGTGCTATGTTCCCGCCTTTTACCGGTTCTCGCACAGCAGCAGCGGGGAGGTTCTCGATATCGCAGCACCGGCTGAACTGCCGCTGCCGGTCGTTAAGGTGATCGCCCCGGCGATGGAAAGCGCGGCCCATTCAACCCTGCTGTCGCCCGAAGCCGAGCTGGGTATGTACATGGTGGAGTTGGGACGCGGATGCAGCCGGGGTTGCCGCTTTTGTGCGGCCGGATTCATTTATCGCCCTCCTCGTCTCTGGTCGGCAGAGGCCATCCTCCGGGGTTTGGCCGATCGTCCGGAGCGGATTGATCGCATCGGTTTGCTCGGCATGGAGATGGCAAGCAGTGAGACCGTCGACAAAATCGCCGGCTATCTCCAGGATCACGATTGCACGCTTTCCTTCTCCTCTCTCCGGGCGGACCGCATCACCGATCAAACCCTGGCGCTCCTCGCTGCCTCGAACCTGAAAAGCGTGGCCATTGCCGCCGACGGCTGTTCGGAGCGGCTGCGTACCCTGATCAACAAGGGATTGGGCGAAGGCGATCTCTTGACTGCTGCCGAGCGTCTGGTCACCGCCGGTATCTTCCATCTCAAGCTGTATGTGATGATCGGTCTGCCCACGGAAACCCAAGAAGATTTGGACCAACTGGTTCGTTTGGTCGATCGGTTACAGGCCCGTATCCTGCCTGTAGGACGGGCCAGGGGACGGGTTTCGGAGCTGACTCTCTCGATCAACTGCTTTGTGCCCAAGCCCTGGACACCCTTCCAATATTGTTCCTTCGGCGGTCTGACGGAGGAACAAGCATCGGAGGAGAGTACATCGAAGGCCCTGGTGGCCTTGAAGGAAAAAATCAGGTATCTTCGCAAGATGTTTACCGGTAAAGCAAATCTCCGTCTCAAATTCGATCATCCCGAGCAGGCCCTGCAACAGGCGGTCTATGCCCGGGCAGATCGCCGGATCGGTCCGGCCCTGCTTGATATCGGCAGCGGCCGTTTTTCCTTCAAACAGGCCCTGCAGCGCCACCGGATCAATCCCTGGCAGTTTGCCGTTCGTGCGCGAAGCCGACAAGAGCGGATGTGCTGGGATGTGATCGATCACTCCATCCGTCCCGGGTATCTTTGGGAAGAATATGAACGAGCCTTGCGCGGAACCCTGACCAGGGCCTGCGAGCCGGTTGTCTGCCGCCGCTGCGGAGTTTGTCATGAAACCCCGTAGGCGCAGTCAGTCCCAGAAAAAGGCGTGGTTCAAGCTGCCCAAGCTGTCGTTGCCAGCGGTCAGGTTGAAAGCTCCCGACCTTTCCCGCCTCTGGCGGCGAATCCGGTACCGCGGGCGCAGCAGTACGCTGCTGCCCTTTGAGCTGGTGAAATATTTTTCTTTCACCTCGCTGACCCTCATCCTAATAGCCTCCTTCCTGCTCTCCTGGATGATTGCCGCCAACGCCAAGACGGTGTTGCTGCAGCGCAGCGAGGCGTATTCCCGGTTGTTTGCCGACCATGTCAACCGTCAGGTCTTTCTCCAGTTCGTCCTGCCCACCGTCGTCCGCTACGGGAAGATCGCCCTTTCCGAGAAGGAACAGTTCGAGCGCCTCGACCAGATCGTCAACAACATAGCCCGTGGCATGCGCATCGAATCGGTCACCATTTACGAACCCCTTCAAAACAGGATCGCCTATTCCACCATGTCGGAGCTAATGGGCAAGCGTGACATGGGCGGGCTGGAGTACCAAAAAGCGGCCAAGGGAGAAAGCAACTCGATGCTGATCAGCGGGGGAAGCCTGTTCAGCCTCCTCCCCGGTACCGCTGAAATTTACTGCACCTTGAAAACTTATGTCCCTTTCCGCCAGGAAAACAAGCTGGGCGAACGGACCGGCGAAATCATGGGGGTCATTGAGGTTGTTCAGGATCTCTCCGAGGACCTTGAAGCCATCGTTCTTCTCCAAGGGCGAGTTATTATCCTCTCTTTAATGATCATGTCCATTCTCTTCACCATCCTCAGCCTGATCGTGGTGCGCGCGAACCGCATCATCGCCGAGCGGGCCGAGGAGCGGCTCCGTTTGGAAGAACAGCTCAACGAGGCCCAACGGCTTGCGTCCCTGGGCAAGATGGTGGCGGCTGTTTCCCACGAGATTAAGAATCCGCTGGGCATTGTCCGTTCGACTGCTGAAATCCTCGGGACCCGGATCAGCAAGGTGGCCCCGGGCAACGAGCACCTGGCCAACATTATCGTTGAGGAAACTTCGCGGCTGGACAACATTGTCCGCGAATTTCTTGATTTCGCCAGGCCTCGGGACGTGCGGAAGGCTGCCGGCTCCCTCAATGCCGTGCTGGAGCGGTTGCTCCGTTTCATGGAGCCGGAGTTTCAGCAGAAAGAGGTGCAGGTGCAGGTCCTGCTCGACGAAGAGCTGCCCGAGATTTTTTTCGATAGTGAGCAGATCTACCAGGTTATCCTCAATATTGTTTTCAATGCGATTCAGGCCATGCCTCAGGGCGGCGCACTTTTTCTGAAAACTGTCGCCCTTCCGGAGGAGAACGCGGTCATGCTCGAAGTAGTTGACACCGGCATAGGTATCTCTCCGGAAAAGCTTGAGCAAATCTTCACTCCCTTCTATACCAACAAAAATCGCGGCACCGGGCTTGGTCTGGCCATTGCCAAGAGCATCGTCGACAAGCATCAGGGAAGTATAACCGTCAGCAGCATTCCGGGCGAGGGCAGCACCTTTCGCCTCACCCTGCCCGTAGGCGCATAGGCTGTTTTTTCGAGACCATCTGGGCAATGGACGGTAGGAGCGGGTTCAGGATCGGTTACTGCATCAGTGGGCATGGTTTCGGGCATGCCACCAGGGCAATCGCGGTGATGCAAGCTTTGTCCCGGCGGGTGGCAGTGGCCTTGACCATCGTCACTCAAGCCCCGGCGTGGTTGTTTGCCGAGTCGTTGCACGTCCCGTTTGACCTGCATGCCGAGGCCGTGGATGTCGGTCTGGTTCAGCACAGTGCTCTCGTCGAGGACCTGCCCGCTACCCTCCAGGCCTTAGCAGCCTATTCTTGCCAGGCGGAAGAGCGGGTGGCGCGGATTGCCGGTTATCTGGCCGGTTGCCACCTGGTGCTCTGCGATATAGCTCCTTGGGGTATTGCCGCCGCTCAACAGGCAAGTATTCCGTCCATCTTGATCGAGAATTTCACCTGGGACTGGATCTACGAGGGCTATGCGGCGCGCTGGCCGCAACTCCGGCCCCATATTGAGGTCCTCAGGGCGTTGTTTCACCGGGCGGATTACCACATCCAGACCCGGCCGGTCTGTGCACCTATGGCCTGCGATCTCGTGGTTGATCCGGTGGCTAGGGCGCTTGTGCGTCCGGAACAAATTCGACAGCGGCTGTATCTCGAGCCCGGACAGAAGGTGGTGTTGGTGACCATGGGTGGTCTCGGGATTGAGGCCGTTTCTCTCCAGCCCCTCCTGCAACGTCCGGATCTGGTTTTTGTCCTTCCCGGAAGGAGCCGGGAGAATGAGTTTACCGGCAATCTCCGCTTTCTCGGCCGGGAAGCCTCCTGGTATCATCCCGACCTGGTCGCCGCCGCAGATCTGGTGGTCGGCAAGCTCGGCTATTCAACAGTGGCCGAGGCCTATCAGGCGAAGACTCCCTTTGCCTATGTGACCAGGCACGACTTTCGTGAATCCGTCTCGCTTGCCGCCTTTGTCGATGACCAGCTGTCTTCCTGGAGAATTCCGCAAGAGTTCCTCTGCAACGGCCGGTGGCTTGCCGCCCTGCCACCTTTCCCAACAGAGCAAGCATGTATACCCCGAACAATGAACGGAGCTGACCAGGTGGCCATCTGGCTGACTGATCTCCTCAATGAGCAACCCCATGCCCCCTCTTGAGATACACAATCTGTGTTTTTGCAACCGCGGTCCCTACTCCTTTCGTCTTGAGAGTGGTGAGTGCGTAGGTCTGCATGGGGCCTCCGGGGCCGGCAAGAGCCTGCTCCTTCGAGCCATTGCCGATCTCGATCCGCGTACCGACACCCTGCGCTTGGGCGAACTTGATGCCGATGCGGTGGCGGCACCCCTGTGGCGGCGAACCGTCGGTCTGCTGCCGGCGGAAAGCGGCTGGTGGTTCGATCTGGTGGGTGACCATTTTGCCGATTTTAACGCAATTGATGACCAGACCCTGACGGCCGCCGGTTTTGACCGGTCGGTCCAGGATTGGCAGGTCAGTCGGCTCTCGACCGGAGAAAAACAGCGGCTGGCCATCCTCCGCCTCCTGCACAACCAGCCCCAATGCCTGCTGCTCGACGAGCCGACTGCGAGTCTTGATCAGCAGGCGGTGACCCGGATTGAGCAGCTGCTGCTGACCTATAGTGCCACTCACCAGGCGCCCGTGCTCTGGGTCAGCCACGATTTGTCCCAATTGGACCGGGTCAGCCGGCGGCGATTATTCATGGAAAGCACCGGTCGCCTTGTCGTCACGGGAGGCGTCGCCGATGGGCGTTAAACCACTTTCTCCCGCCGATCTGGCGTTGGCCGCCTCGCTGGTGCTGGTGCTTGGCCTGCTCTCCTGGCGGTTGCAACTGGGGCTGGGCAAGCAACTGGCCATTGCCGCGGTCCGAACTACGGTCCAGTTGCTGCTCATTGGTCAGGTGTTGCGCCTGCTCTTTGCCCATGCCCATCCAGCCTATGTGTTTGCTATCTCGCTGGTGATGCTGGTGGCGGCCGGCCGGGAGGCAGTGGCTCGTCAGGACCGAAGAGTGCGTGGTGTCCACGGCTGGCTGATCGGCACCGGGGCGATGTTCCTTTCTTCCTTTACGGTCACTTTTCTGGCCCTCTTTGTCATTATCGGTCATCAACCCTGGTACGCGCCGCAGTATGCTATTCCTCTGCTGGGTATGCTCCTGGGAAACACCATGAGCGGCGTGGCCCTGGGCATGGAACGGGTCACCGAGACCGTCTGGCAGCAGCGGGCGATCATCGAGCAGCGGCTCCTGCTTGGCCAGCCCGCGACCACGGCGGTGCGTGAGATCCGTCGCCAGGCCATCCGCGCTGCGATGATGCCGATCATCAATTCCATGGCCACCGTTGGTCTGGTGAGTCTTCCAGGAATGATGACCGGCCAGATCCTGGGCGGCTCCAGTCCTATGGAGGCAGTGAACTACCAAATTCTGATCATGTTTCTCATCTGCGCCGGTACTGGTTTCGGGGCGGTGGCTGCTATCTTCGGCGTGGAGCGGCGGCTGTTCGACGCCCGCCACCGCTTGCGGCTCGATGTTCTCCGCGTTGCGGGTGAAGTCTCTAGTCCATAAGGAGTAGGGCAGCAGGCGTAATCAGCGCAACAATCGTCTCCTGCCTTTTGTCGCAGGAAGCGATTGTTTCCCGTCTTATTCCCTGCTAAAATTAGACGATAGGCGCGGCGCTTCCTGATGACGGACAGCCGCGTCTTTTTTCTGGCATCAGTTCAGATTTTTTTCCGAACCGTGAGAGGTCATGGATACCAACCCCCTGCGTGGCAAATCCCGAGGGCCGCTGAAAATTGCCGCCATCTTTCTGATTGTTGCCGTCTTCTGGATCGTCTTCTCCGATCGGATCGTCTCCTTTTTGATCGCTGAGCCTCGACTTCTCGACGAGATCCAGGCCCTCAAAAAATGGCTCTTCGTCTTTGGCACCGCCTGGCTGATCTATTTTTTACTCAAACGGGAAATCTCAACCTACCAGACGATCACCGAGCATCTCCAGAAGAGCCGGCAGGAACTCCTCGATATCCTCGATGCCATGCCCGTGGGCATCGCTTTGACCGACGGCGTGACCATCGAATACGTCAATATCAGTTTTTCCGAGCGGTTTGGCTACAGCCTTGATGAGATCCCCACCGATGCGCAGTGGTTTTTGCTCGCTTATCCCGATCCCGTCTACCGGGAGGAACTGCTAGCCACCTGGCGGGCTGAGATGGAGCGGGCGAGGAAGAGTGGCGCGGCCATTCGCCCTTTCGAGGTCAAGGTGACCTGTAAAAACGGCCAGATCAGGCATGCCATTGCTAACACCCAGATCATCAATCATCGGATCGTGGTCATCCTCACTGATATAACCGAGCGTGAGTTGTTGCACAACGAGTTGATCAAGATGCAGAAACTGGAATCCATCGGGGTGCTGGCCGGCGGTATAGCCCATGACTTCAACAATATCCTCACCGGAATCATGGGCAATCTCTCCTATGCCCGGCTGGTGCTCGAACCCGGACATGCCGCCGAACAACCGCTCGAGTCTGCGGAGAAGGCTTCGGAGCGTGCAGCGGAACTGACCCGGCAGTTGCTGACTTTTGCTCAGGGGGGAGAGCCGATCAAAAAGGTGGTTTCCGTTGACGCCCTCATCAACGAGGCGGTTGCCTTCATTTTGCGGGGAACCAATGTCCGCGGAGAAATCGACCTTGATGCTGCGGTGCAGGCGATTGAGGCCGATGCAGGGCAGGTCTCGCAGGTGCTCAATAACGTCCTGATCAACGCCGTTCAGGCGATGCCCGAAGGCGGTGTGCTACGGATTGCCGCCGGCAATGCCCGGCTTGAGGCTGCCAACATCATGGCCCTTTCAGAGGGTGAGTACGTCCGGATCACCATTGCCGACGAGGGCTCCGGCATCCCGGAAGAAACCCTGGAACGTATTTTTGATCCCTACTTCAGCACCAAGGCCTCCGGCACTGGTCTGGGGCTCGCCTCGGCTTACTCGATTGTCACCCGGCACGGCGGCCATATCAGCGCCGATTCCACACCTGGGAAGGGATCGATCGTGACCATCCTGCTGCCCGCAACCACCCAAGCGCCCGTGGCCGAGCCGTCCGTTTCCGCCAATATTCGCCCAGCGGACGGTAGTCAGAGGCGGCTTCCTCTGCTGGTTATGGATGACGAGGCGGTTATCCGTAACCTTGCCGCTACCATGCTGACTCATTTGGGATACGAGGTCCGCGTTTGCGCCGATGGCGAGGCGGCGATAGGTTTCTACGAAGCGGCCCTGGCAGCCGGCTCCCCGTATGCAGCGGTTCTTATGGATCTGACCATCCCCGGAGGCATGGGAGGGTTGGAGGCTTCGCGGCGAATCCTCGCTCTGGACGGCGATGCCTGTCTGATTGTATCCAGCGGTTACTCCCACGACCCGGTCATGTCGGATCATCAAGCCTATGGGTTTTCAGGGGTGCTGGCCAAGCCCTATACGGTGGTCGAATTGGGGCAGGTGCTGCAGACAGTCCTGGCAGCGCGGCACCCTCGCTGAAAGACCAGGGGATGGGGTTGCCGGGTAACGCTTGCACCTTTGGCGGATATGCGGGATGATCAAGCCCGTTTGTAGCCGGAGTTCGTGTCGGCCCACGCATTCAATCGAGAATTTCCAAGAGAGGAGTGCTCCGGATGGGCATTGTTAAGGAGATCAGGGAGCGCTTTCCCCCAATCATTTTGCTGTTGGCCCTGCTGTCGGCCTTTCCGCCGCTGGCCACCGATATGTATCTGCCGGCTTTGCCGCTGTTGCAACGGGAATGGCAGGCCCCGCTGGTGGTCATCAACCTCACCCTGGTTACCTTTTTCATAACCTATTGCGGCTTTTTGTTGGTTTACGGACCGCTTTCCGACCGCTACGGCAGAAAACCGCCCCTGCTCGTGGGGGTGGGACTGTTCGTCCTCTCCTGCCTGGTCTGCGGTCTTGCCCAGAGCCCCGGCATGATGATTTGCGGCCGGATTCTGCAGGGAGCCGGTGCGGCGGCGGCCTCGGCCATCGTTTTTGCCGTCAGCAAAGACCGGTTTAGCGGCCAGCAGCGGCAACGGGTGTTCATTCAGATCGGTGTGATTGTTGCCATCGCCCCGATGATTGCCCCGATTCTCGGCGGCTGGATTATCGTCCTGTTTTCCTGGCGCTGGATCTTCCTGCTCCAGGCGATCATGGGGACCATAGCTTTCGCTGGGGTGCTCCGCATGGACGAGTCCCTGCGCCCGCAAATACCCCCAAGTTTCTCCGAAATTGCGTCCGGCTACCTGCGCCTGTTTCGTAACAAGCGCTACATGGTGCTGCTTTTGACGCTGTCGTGCACCTGCGTGCCGGTCTTTGCCTTTATCGGAGGCTCTGCGGATCTCTATATCACCCGCCTGGGCTTTGACGAGCGGCAGTTCGGCTATTTCTTCGGCTTCAATGCCCTGGCCTTTGTCCTGGCGCCGCTTTCCTTTTCTCGCATGGTGCGCCATTTCCCGATCACCCGGCTCATGCCCTATGCCTTCACCGGCATGTTCGTCTCCTCGTTGCTTCTCCTTTTTCCCTGGATTCCTGATCCCTGGCGGCTGACCCTGCCGATGTTTTGTCTGACCTTTTCTTTTTCCTTCTGCCGGCCAGCGGGCAACAATCTGATCCTGGAGCAGGTGGACCGGGACACCGGCGCCGCCTCATCGCTGATGGTCTTTTTCTATTTTATGATCGGGGCGCTGGCCATGTGGTTTTTTTCGTTCGACTGGAACGACAAGATCGTGATGCTGGGGAGGATGGGGGTCGTCTCGGTTGCCTGCACCCTGCTGCTTTGGCAGGTGGTCAAGCGGCGGTTGCGACCGGTGTCCGGCTGAAAGGAGAGGGAGAGAGCGAGTAAGGGTGGTCAGTTGTCGCCGATGAACATCTGGGAGGTCAGGTTCCAGCAGGTGACGATGCCGTTGCGCCATTTTGCCAGTTGCACGTTGCCGTCCTGGGAAACGACGATGGCCATCACCTGGTGGAGGGCGTTGCAGAGGTGGTAGGCAGAACGGTGCCGGGAGCCGTAGCCCTCGATATTGGCCAGGCTGAGCATCGTGCCCTCGACATCGCTGGCGAGCGCCACTTCAGTCAGCTTATCGAGCGAACCGACGATCATGCCGCCGAAGCCGATCGGGCCTCGGCTGCTGGTCACCACCGCGCCGTCGACCGAGGCCAGGCTGGCGACGAACTGGGCGTGTTCGTAGAGGGCCTCAGCGAGATCGTAGACCGCCGATTCGTGGCGGAGCTCCACATAATCCTTCCAGGTAATGATCTTGTCCGGATCCTTGATATCGCCGAGTACGGTGGTGGCCAGGCGGATGGTGCGGACCATCAGGTTCTGTTGCCGCTGGACGGCCTCGTCGTGCCGGAATCGGTATTTGAGGAGGATGTACGGGTTCTCCGCCGCAAGTTCTTCCGGGTTGGCGCCGGGGAAGATGATGAAGGTGCCGCCGTGGCGGGACATGCGGGTGACACTGATAACCCGTTTCAACAGTTGGAATTGGAGGCTTTCGATGAACTCGTCTTGGATCTTGGCCACCGGATAGAGGACGCTGGCGCGAAAAATCTCATGCAATTGCAGCAGGCTGTTCCGTTCCTCGGCAAAGAGCTTGTTCATCCATTTGGATTGAAAGGCATTGGCAGTGGAATCAATCAGCTTACCGCCATTCAGATTGGCGATGATCTTGATTCCCCGGCAGATAGCGAGTTTGCCCGGTCCGGTGACATGGATGCCAAAGACATCCGGCAGTTGGTTGGTCTTCTTGTTGCCGCCTCGTTCCTCTTGCAGCCAGCGGATGCCCGAATTGAGGATCCCCCAAATCTGAAATCCCTTGTCCGGGTGCGGCTCGATGGCGATGAGGGAACGCTCGAAATCCACGGCCGGCGAGAGGCGGCGCAGTTCGTATTCGTTGAAGGGCCGCGGGGTGGAGAAGAGCAGCCGGAGAAACCCCTTGGGCGGCCCATGATCGGAGGGGAAGAGCTGAGAAGGTGCGAGGATGAGGCGCAGGGTAACGGGCCGGTCCTCCTCGCGCATCATGCTCACCTGGTAGCAGGTTGAGATCAGCCGCTCCAGGGCCAGCTTGCCCGGCAGAGCAGCGTGCTCTCCTTCGGTGACACTCTCCCCCGGCGACGGCATCTCGTTCCATCGTTGATTGATGAGGGCGACAAGGTCGGAGGGGTAGACGTGCATGGCCAATTTGGGGGAAGGGGTTTGCCTGGATGCGGGCGGCGTGCCGCAGGTTGACTCAACATAAAACCATGATGATTAAGGTTTGTAAACCTATTTTCTGGTCGTGTTTTCGATAGGATGGGCCGTTTGAGATTGTCGGGTGGAAAAGAGTTGTGATGAGTAGGGTTTTGCAGTAGTAGGGAGCCTTGCAACAGGACCGGTTGCCCTGGGAGGTGTCCGGTTTTTAATCGAAATTAAGACGATAGAATTGGACATGAAAAACGGAGTAGGAGAAAACCTGGCGGATGTCCGCATCCCCCTGGTCAAAGTCCCGGCGCATCCTGTCAGGCTGGAGTTGCCTGGCCCGGAAAAGGACGCACTCAAGGAACGCATCAGAACCATGCTGCGCCAGAAGAACGCAGTCCTGGTGGCCCATTATTACACCGATGGCGATCTTCAGGATCTTGCCGAGGAGACCGGCGGCTGCGTTGCCGACTCCCTGGAGATGGCCCGGTTCGGCACCGAGCATCCGGCCCAGACCCTGGTGGTGGCTGGGGTGCGGTTCATGGGCGAGACCTCTAAGATTCTCAACAACGAAAAACGGGTACTCATGCCCGATCTCGCGGCCACCTGTTCACTCGACGAGGGTTGTCCGATTGGTCTGTTCTCCGATTTCTGCGACCGGCATCCCGATCATACGGTGGTGGTCTATGCCAACACCAGCGCTGAGGTTAAGGCCCGTTCCCACTGGGTGGTCACCTCGGGAATTGCCTTGCCGGTGGTCAAGCATCTGGCTGAGAAGGGAGAAAAAATTCTCTGGGGACCGGATCAGCACCTCGGCCGCTACGTGCAACGCCTGACCGGAGTGGAGATGATCCTCTGGCCCGGTTCCTGCGTGGTGCATGAGGAATTCAAGGCCGATGCTTTGATCCAGCTGCGCAAGCTCCATCCCCAGGCGGCGGTGCTCGTCCATCCCGAATCGCCCCAGGACGTGGTCGATCAGGCGGATGTGGTCGGCTCCACCACCGCCCTGATTCAGGCGGTGCAGCGGTTGCCGAACAAAGAATTTATTGTGGCCACCGATGCAGGCATCTTCAACAAGATGCGACAGTTGGCTCCAAACAAAATTCTTCTCGGAGCGCCGATTGCCGGCGAAGGGGCCACCTGTGAGAGTTGTGCCCGCTGCCCCTGGATGGAGATGAACACCCTGGAAAAATTGGCGTTTGCCTTGGAGACTGGAGCCGGGGAGATCGAGGTGGCGCCGGAGTTGGCGGCTAAGGCCCGCATCCCGATTCAGCGGATGCTTGATTTTGCCAAGACGTTGAAAAAATAGCGATTGATTTGGTGGAGGGACTGTCTGCTTCTCGGCAGGGTTTCCACTTGTCAGCCTATTATGCGTGAAAATGAAATATGCATGAAATTCTATGGAGAGTACTTGTAAACATAGCTGTATTGCACTGGGGAATATATGTATTTTGCATACTGCCCAAAATACGTCAGCACAGAACTATTTATCTCAGTGATTGGGGCTTTAGTCTTAACAAGAAATACAAAAACCTATTTGAATACAAGTCATTATGTGAAAAAGAGAATTCAAGCATGGCTTGGTTCAAAATCGAACTCTCATTATTTTACGCTTTTGTTTTGATATTAATGTTTTTAGTAACAACCTATTAGTTTTATGAACTAAAATCGCATAACAAATCAATAATCCTTACAGGAAATAACCTCGTTTTTAAAAGGTGGGCGGTGCATCGGACGGTAGGTTTCTTCACCGTTTAAATGACTGGAACCATTTCTCTGTTGATCCAATCGTCCGGTGACTCAAAGCGATCAGGAGCAGGCAGCCGGGAGGAGCACGCCTTCCTTGATGAATTGAGCGAGCAGGCCTTCGTGTTCTTGCGGATCGATGCGGGGCACCCTGAGCAAGGCGGCACGGTAGGACTCCAGAGTCCGGGGTTGCGCGAACAGGTCTAAGGTGCTCCGGTACAAGGCGTGGGGCATGGCGACAATGCCGCTCGCCAGAAAGAGGCAGACGGTGCGCCGGTAGGGAAGCGGCTCGGTCATGTTTGGGCGCAGTTGCAGGAGCAAGGGGAGCAGGTCGAGATAGTCCTGTTCATGGGTGGTTATTCGGGTTTGATCGAGCACAAAATAGTCGTCACCATTTGAGTGGGGAGAGACAGGGGGTGCGGCAACAGGCCGTATGCCCTGTTCGAGTTTTTTGCGGCTGAAACCGATCAGGTCGGCCATAAACGATGGGCACGGATTTTGGCCCGCCTGCAGCCGCCGTCCAAGTTCGCTGACGATTGCCTCCAGCGGCGGCTCGGCAAAAAAGTCAGCCGTTGTTTCCGTGTCGAGCCAGGGTACCAGCACCGCTTCCAACTCGCCGAGCCATTGATTCTCGAAACAGGCGAGGAGGATATGCAAAAGATCGTGGCAGTGACGCTCCAGCCGCTCGAGCACCAGGAGCAGAGCCTCGTGCCGGATGAGAAAGGGCTGGGGCAGATGAGCCGGAATCATCAGGCAGAGGTTGTCCACCGGAAAGGGATACAGGCGTCCTTCGTCCACCTGTGTTTTCAGATT
The DNA here is from genome assembly GCA_038318785.1 of Desulfobulbales bacterium. Lineage (GTDB taxonomy): Bacteria > Desulfobacterota > Desulfobulbia > Desulfobulbales > Desulfobulbaceae > Desulfobulbus. The sequence continues at coordinate 37,540 of JBBQCO010000015.1, forward strand.
GAGAAAACGGGCAAAATCACGGGGCCTGTCTTGATGTTCCTCCCAGTAGCGGCTGCCGACATCGGTGGAAAGGTGGTCGACACAGACATGGACCGGCAGTCCCTGGAGAAAGAGCCGGTGTTTGAACTGCAGGATCTGGCCGGTTTCCCGTTCCAGTTCTCCAGCCGGCATCGTGGGGTGATAACGGCTGAAAAAAACCTCAATCCGCACCTGTCCGTTGAAGGCCTCGCTGATGGCGCGAAAGTTTTCCTCCATCTGCTGCAGGCTATAGGTCGTGCCCCGCTTGATGGCCGTTCTCCGACTGTCGGCAACCACTTCTGGTGAAAATTCAAAAATCGGTGTCAGGGCTCTGCAGTTAAAAGCGCGCCGGTAGAGGTCAAGAAATTCGGCATCGAGTAGATGCCAGGCCCCGTAATGAAGGGTGAAGTGGCCCCGCAGCTCCTGGTCCTCGCTGATTGCCTGGAAAAGGGTTTTCACGAAGGCCGGATCGTTTTCGTAGCAGATGTAGAGAACCGTGGTCCGCGCTTTGAGCAGGTGGAGGTCAGCTATGATGGCCGCAATCGAACGGGTGACCGGTTTGCTGCGTCCGGAATGGAGACGAAAGGCATGGCGGCTGCCGCCGCAGTATTCACAATCAAAAACGCAGCCACGGCCCAGGAGCAGGGGAAAGCCGAGCTTGGTATTAATGGTGTCGAAGTAACGCTCGGCATCAACTAAACAGGAACAGTCGGTAAAGGCCAGGCTGTCGAAAAGCGGCTGGTCCATCAGCCACAGGCCCTCGTTTCGCCGGATTTTTCCCTCATCCCGCCACACCAGATTAGCGATCGCCTCCGGTGCCCTGCCTTGCAGTAAGTGCGTCAACGGTTCCTCGGGGTCGCCGACCACCACATAATCCAGCTCCCCGACGGTTGCCAGCAGAGACTCGGCAAAGTAAGAGGCGGTGAAGCCGCCGCAGAGGGTGACCACTTCCGGATTCCACTCTCGGACCATCGCCAGGGCCGACAGCAGGCCGTGGGCGGTCTCCTGCCAATGACAGGCAAAGCCGACATGGGTGGGGTGCAGGGTTTCCAGGACGCTGCAAAGTCGCTCCCGAACCTCAACTTCCGGGTAAAGGGCCGGATTGAAAATCCGTGCCTCCATACCCTGTTTTCCGAGCGCGTCACAGAGGCCGAAGCTCCCCATGGGGATATAGAAAAAATAGGGGCTGGCGCAGTTGATGATCAGCAATCGCGGCGGCAGGGGAGAATTCGCCACTTATGCACTCCTGTCCGGCGCGGAAAGGGGCGGGACGCCCTCGTCCTGTCCGTCTGCCTGCAGGTCTTCGGCAATTTCGGCAAATTGGTCACGGAGCAGGTCTTGGAGGGTCACCGAGGCTTCCTCGATCTCGCCCTCGTGTCCCTTGTGCACGGCCCGGAAAAAACGGTCGCAGATTTTACGTTGTTCCCGGTCCCAATGACTGGTCAACCCGCTTTTGCCGCCCGCGGGCTTCGGCAGGCCGGGCATCCGCTCGTAATCGCGGCGGCCATGGGCCCAGTTGATCACATGTGAGTAAAAGAGCAAGCCCCGGTCGAGCAGGATGTAGAGCAACTGGATGTTGTTCACCGGTCCCACCCGCAGTTGCTCGCCCCCCATCTTCATCCCCAGCAGCCGGACACCGGAAAGCAGATCTTTGCCTTTGAGGGCGGTGGCCCCGGCGCCGATCAGGCCGCCAACAGCCGAAAAGAGACCAAACGAGGTGCCGATGGTGGCGGCGTCGATCCCCACCCCCAGGGCCGCCCCGCCCAGTGCCCCGGCCAGGATGATCTGCCGGTCGCTCAGGCCGAGGAATTCCCAGGTCCGCTTGCTGAACAGATCCTCTGCCAGGATCGACTGCGGCGGCAGCTCCAGGTTGAAGATGTTATGCTTGAACAGTTGCCGGATGGCTTGTTGCGCCCGGCGCTCCCTTTCGGCGACGTAAGCGAGGTATTCCTGTTGCAGTTCCTTCCGTTTGCGTTCTTCCTCGTCGCGGCTGCACGGCACGGTCCTCCGGTAGGCGAGAACCTCCTGGAGCAGGTCGGCGAGAATGGCGGCGGCGCGCTGGTTGCGGACCTCCCATTCCTCCTGGAAGGCGTCGATCACGGTCCGGAGCACCGGCTCCAACTGCTGATCGATGGCCTTGAGGCTTTCGAGCAGTTCGATCCGTTGCCGGTAATTGGCCCGGCAGGAGTTGAACAGGCGGATTGCGTTAAAATGTTTGCGGAATTCGTTCTGCCATTGGGTCAGGTACCCGACGTCCTCATCCTTGCAGTTAATCACCGCCATCCGGGGGGCGCCGCTCAGGCGGAGGATTTCCATCTCGGCTCGATCGACGTGACGCAGGGGCCGCGAACCGTCGACCACAAAGATCACCCCGGCCCCGGCTACCACCGGCCCAAGCAGTTCGCAGTCATCGCGAAAGGCCGGGTCGTCCTGGTGCGCCGAGAGAAAGGCTGCCAGCATGCCTTCCTCCGGTCCCTGATAGTCTTGCAGCCACTGCAGGGTCTGGCGTGGATTTTGGAAACCGGGGGTGTCGATGAAACGGATGATCTCCCGGCCGTCGATGCACACGGGAAAAGTCTGGCAGACCTGGGTTTCGCCGGGAATGGGGCTGACCCGCACCGAATCGTCTTCGGCCAGTGTGGAGAGGACCGAGGACTTGCCATCGTTGGGGTGGCCGATGATGGCAAATTCCGGAATGATTGTTTTCATGGCTGCACCAGAGGTTGCACCTCGAGCCAAGGATCACCCAGGGCCTGCATTTTTTGCCTCCAGATCTGCAACTGTTCCGGGTCGACCGGCGTGAGCATTGTTTGGGCGGAGGGCTTGCCGATCAGGAAGATGGTCAGCGGTGTTCGTTCTCCGGCCAAATGGCGCAGCCCG